>CAZSUK010000071.1:0-19964 GCA_964609355.1 uncultured Acidobacteriaceae bacterium
CCGCCCGGTCGGTGAGCTGATGGTGAATCCGGTGGGTGGCAACCCAAACCACCGGTCCGCCTTCCAGGGCTAGCGTAGCGCAGACCGCCAAGATATATTCCAGCCACTTCGGAACCTGGTAGCCGCGGTGCGTAAGCAGGCGATGATAACCCATGCCGATCCCGGCATTGATAGCGATGACATGAAGCACCACCGCGGCGGCCAGCGCTGGCCAGCTAAAAAAGAACAGCGCTGCGATGGCTCCCAGATGGAAAAGGATCATAAAGCCAAGCACCAGCCAATTGACTGATAACTCTTGTGCATCGCGTGAGAGCGCAAGCGTCTTAAGGTTCAATTGTGACGTCAGTTCGTCTGGCGCACTCCGATTTTCGATTGCAACAAGTGCCTGGGGTCCGTTCACAACTCTGATTCAACGCCTGTTTGCTCTGCTTCCTTGTCATACTTTTGTAATGCCCGAGACAATCAATGAATAGAAGGCCCAATTGGGGCCACATCAGATTCATCTACGGCGGTGGCCCCGCCACAAATCCGACGGCTGCCCCACATCCCCGATTTCCTGTGGAGTTTCGTGGGTTCCCTGAACTTCATGCGGCTCTCCTTAAAGAGAGCCGCACACGCGGCCCTGTCCAGAGCTGCGTACAGGAAATTCGGGGCATCTCGCTCGTTTTTCGCGAGATGTGGGATACCCCAGGTCTCCCACTCAAGCCTCTCGCGGCCGACAGATCCAAGACGCTATTCAAGGCGGTTTCTACTACAGGCTCGCGACTGCGCCTCAAGACTTTCAAAAATAAGTTGCAAAAGTACCTGCGGTTGTGGTGGGGTAAAGAACACCGGTTATTTTCTTATGCCTCATAAGAACCTTGCCATGCCTTCCCTTTGCGAACGGCATTGCCCCGGCTATTTAGGGCAAAGGCTGTTAGGCCGGATGTTGCTCCTCATCTTGGGCTGCTGTCTGCCGGCCGTGTCCGCGACGGTGCGGCTTTCCGAATACCAAAAGCAGGAGTGGCAGGTGGAAGACGGCCTGCCGCAGAGTGAGCTGCGTGCCATCACCCAGGTACCCGGCGGCCGATTACTGATCGCGACCTACGGTGGAGTTGCGTCGTTTGACGGTTTGCGTTTCAGCCCCATCCGCGTGGACGCGAAGGACCCGGCAGCCAGCGAGCCCGTAAATTCCCTGCTGCTAAGTCGAAGCGGCGACCTATGGATCGGCACCGATGACCGGGGAATTATCCGGCAGACCGCAGGCACGGCGATCAACGTCAGTGAGCAGGCAGGCTTTCACCAGGAGCGCATACGAGGCTTGTTCGAGGACGCGAGAGGCACGATCTGGGCAGCTACCCATGATGGCATCGAACGAATCACGGTCCATGGTGGAACCCAATCCGTCGAGCTGCTGGATAAACTCGGCCCGGTCTCGGGTGATATCACAACGCCGTTTGCCGAAGACGGGCAAGGAGGCATCTTTGTCCTCACCTCCGACGGAGTCTTTCACCTTACAACCCGGGGCGTGCACACTCATGTTCTGGAACACCATCAGCTGCACCACAAGGCAACCGGCGACGCGGTTGGAATTTACTACGACCGCCACGGCGTGCTGTGGGTCGGCTTGCGAGACGGGCTGGTGCGTCTGGTCCCCATCGCGGGAAAGGCCAGGCGTCCGGGCAGCGAGGAATACACGCAGGAAGCAGTACCAGGATTCAAAAAAGAAGTGACTGCGTTGGTTGGCGACTACCAGGGAAACATGTGGGTGGGCACGCGCAATCAGGGCCTTTGCCGGGTTTCAGAATCGAAGTTTTCCTGCTGGGGAAGCAAGGACGGCCTGGCCGACGACTTTGTCCGCTCACTCTACGAAGACGACGAGCACAACCTCTGGGTTGGGCTTTCCAGTGGCGGCCTGGCGCGTTGGCGCATCGCGACGTTAATCCCCCTGCGCGATGAGCCGCGAGAACTACGCGAGGCGCAGCCCGCCGCCATCCTTCAGGACCACAAGGGATATTTGTGGATTGGAACCTGGGGCAACGGACTCTTCCGGATGAAACAGGGAAGATTTGAACGCGAGGTTGCACCGGGAAGATCTCAAGCCATTCGAGCGCTGGAGGAAGATGCTGCCGGAAATGTCTGGATAGGCACCTGGTTCAGCGGTTTGTTCCGCTACAACGGAGCCAGCTTCCAGCACATCCTGCTCGGCCGTGAAACGCTCACCGACGCTGTGAGCGCTTTGCTGAGTGATACTCACGGTGGCTTTTGGGTAGGTACCTACACCGGGCTGCTGCACTACGCCGACGGAATTCCGGCAAAGAACAAAGGCGTCCTGCTGCTGAAAGACAAGCTGATCACCTGCCTGGCGCAGAACGGCGACGGTGGGCTCCTGGTGGGCACCTCGGCAGGACTCTATCGCGTGATGGGCGACAACGTCCGCGCGGTCGAAGGGCTTTCTCATCTCTACGTGTTGTCCATCTCCAACGACAACGCCGGCAATGTGTGGGTGGGCACCAAAGGAGGAGGTCTCGACTGGCTGAAAGGTGGCCATCCTGTTCACCTGGACACCATGAACGACATGGTGGACTCCACAGTCTTCTCCGTGGTCGATGACGGTAAGGGATTTCTATGGATGGCCACGTCTCGTGGGATCGTCCGCGTCGAGCGGCAGCAACTCGAAGAACTGGCCGCGCAGAAGAGGAAGACCGTGGATTACGTGCTGCTGGGTAAGGCAGACGGTATGCCCAGCAGCGAGTGCCTTGGGGTCGCGCAGCCACACTCCACCCGAGGGCCGGATGGCACGCTATGGTTTGCCACTGCCAAAGGCCTGGTTCATACCGATCCCGAGGGGCCGGTTCCCCCGGCCGCTCACCCCGCGCAGTTAACCGGGGCCTTAGTGGACGATGCCAGCGTGGATGTAAGCAATCGCCTGCAGCTATCCCCGGGTCTCGAAGACCTGATCTTCCAGTTCAACTCTCAGAATCTTGCCAACCCCGCGCAGATGGAGTTCCGCTACAAGCTGGATGGCTATGACCGCGATTGGACCGTCACTCGATACAGAGCGGCACACTATCGAAAACTTCCTCCCGGCCACTATCGCTTTGTGGTGGATGCCCGCAACGCGGGTTCCGCATGGAACGACACGGTAGCCAGCGTTGCTGTGTATCAGCGGCCGTATTTTTATCAAGCCTGGTGGTTTTACGCGTTGCTGTGCAGTGCGGCCGCGATAGCCGCGGTGCGGTTGTTCCGTTGGAAGCTGGCTCGTGCAAAGGGAGAGCTCGGCGTCGTCCTCGAAGAACGCAATCGCATCGCCCGCGAGTGGCACGACACCTTGATGGCGGGTTTTGCCGCCATCGCGTGGCAACTGGAAACCACGGCCCGGCTGCTGGGCAGCGAGACCAGTGCGGCAGCGAAGGCTTGTGAGTTGGCAAGAAACATGGTTCGCCACTGCCAGGCAGAGGCCCGCCGGATTCTTTGGGACCTACGTGAAAACGAGGAGGCGACAGGACCGCTTTCGAGCGCGTTGTCGAACGCCTTGAAGCCCCTGAGTGCCAAGGAAGGGATCGATATGCGGCTCAACGTAGAAGGTGAGGAAGTGCCATTGACGCCCGGCTCCGTGCATCATCTCGTCTGCATCGGGCAGGAGGCGGTTACCAATGCTCTCCGTCATGCCGTGCCGAATCTCATCTCCGTCCACCTTCAATACCATGCGGACTGGCTCAGCTTATCGGTCAAGGATGACGGGCGTGGCTTTCGAGGATCCGACAAGCTCGCTGCCCTCTCTGGCCACTTTGGAATTCCGGTCATGGAAGAGCGTGCCCGCAAGCTGGGCGGCAGTCTTCGGGTAGAGACATCAGCCGGCAATGGCACCGAGATATTGGTCCATGTGCCTTTTCGCATGCAAGTGCAGGGAGGATGACGCAATGTCCATCAGGGTGCTTCTGATCGAAGATCATTTCCTGGCGCGTATGGCCTTGCGCTCTGTCCTGAACGGACGCAGCGACATCGCGCTGGTAGCCGAGGCAAGCGACGGCGCCAGCGGCGTCGAGATGTATCGCCAGTATGCTCCGGACGTAACCGTCATGGATCTCCGCTTGCCGGGTCTCAGTGGCTTCGATGCCATCTCAGCCATTCGCAAGCTGTGTAAGACGGCCAAGATCGCGGTGCTCAGTAACTACGAGGGCAGCGAGGATATTTATCGCGCCATTCGCAACGGCGCCATGGCCTACCTCAACAAGAACGCAAGTGGAGAAGAATTGGTGGAAGCCATTGTTGCCGTGCACAAGGGCATGCGCTATCTTCCGCCCATTGCACGCGACCGCCTGGCGGAACGAACCTCTCTGGTGGAGCTGACACCCCGCGAGCACGAAGTGCTTACCTGTATCACGCGCGGGCAAAGCAACCGCGACATTGCCCAGCAGCTAGGCATAGCCGAAAAAACAGTGCGCATCCACGTGAGCAGCGTACTGGACAAGATGGGCGTTCGCGACCGAACCCAGGCAGCCATCTGCGCCATCCAACGCGGCCTGGTGCATTGGGAGTAGCTCCGCTTTTAGACTCTATCCCCCACCACCAATGCCGGGTGCCCCACATCTCGCTCGTTTTTCGCGAGATGTGGGATACCACAGGTCTCCCCCTCAAGCCTGCTGCGGGCCTCACAGATCTATAGGACATTTGTCCTAGATCAAGGCACGACTACAGCCTGATGACAACCACTGGACCCTGTAGTCAAATATTGATGAATCCTTCATTGCGAATCCCTCACGTAGCGGCACCCGGCCCCGACCGGACTTTCCAGTTTTAGCGCAATAATGGTTTCTTTTAGGCAGGCCAGGTTAGTTTGACATACTCGCAGGGCGAAAGCCTTGCATAAATCATAAGTTTCCCACCGGCCGCAAATTCATTTGCGGCCCAACCAGAAGGGAGCGCAAGAGAATGAAACGTCTATTGTGTCCAGTGCTCACAGTGTTCTCAGCTTTGATAGTCTTCGCAACGTTGACGAAGGCTCAAGTAGCGAATAACACCGCCCTGGTCGGGACCGTGCTGGACTCATCCGGCAGCGCGGTAGTCGGCGCCAAGGTAACGGCCGTGGAAGAATCGACCGGGGTGGCTTATCCCGGGACAACCAATGGGCAGGGCTACTACTCGATCAAGTTCATTCCTCCGGGCACCTATGACATCACCGTCGATCAGGCAAGCTTTAACAAAGTAACAAAAACGGGCACCATCGTGCCGATCGACCAGGCGGTCCGTACGGACTTCTCGCTCAAGGCAGGATCCGAGACCCAAACTGTTACCGTTTCGGCCTCCACACCGCCCCTTTCCACAGATGACGCAACCCTGGGCGAAACCTTCGATACCAAGACAGTGCAGGATCTGCCGCTGATGGGACATAACGCGCTCGAGGTTGCTGCGACCGCGTCGAACGTCACCATTGGACCTTCGTCAGGCTATAACGGCGTCCCGCCGGGAGAGGACTTCATCGGAGCCGGTCAGCGCGAAATCCAGAGCAGCATGACGCTCGACGGGGTTTCGATCATGAATAACCTGATCACAACGGCGCCGGCGCGGCCAAGCTCGGACATGATCTCTGAAGTGCAGATGCAAAGCGGAAACTACCCGGCACAGTACGGGTCGTACCTGGGCTTGCACGTCAACCTGGTCAGCAAGTCGGGCACCAATGATTTGCATGGTGCAGTCTACGACTACATTCAGAACACCGCCCTCAACGCGCATGATTTCTTCGACGCGCCCGGCAGTCCCAAGCTGATTAACCATTACAACCAGTATGGATTCGATCTGGGCGGTCCCGTCTATTTGCCGAAACTGTACAACGGACGAAACCGCACCTTCTTCTTCGGTTCCTGGGAGAAGCTAAACCAGATCTCGGAAAATACCGGCATTGCTTCGACGCTAACGGCGGCCGAAAGGACTGGGGACTTCTCCGCAATCGGTGTGTCCATTACAGACCCGTTCACTGGCTTACCTTATCCCAACAACCAGATCCCGGCCTCTGAGTTGCAAAGTCCGTCCGCGTTGATTTCGCAGAAGCTCGAGGCGTATATGTTGCAGCCCAATCTCAGCGGCGTGCAAAACAACCTGCAAAACAGTTTCCCCAACAACATCATCATTACCCAAACGCTGGATCGCGTTGACGAAAATATCGGCGACAAGAACAGGCTATATTTCCGTTACCACTGGCAGAACATCACCATTGTGAACGGCTCTAACTTCCCCACCAACGCTTCTTACGGGCCGACTCACTCCCGCAACTACGCCGTCGGTTACACCCGCATCCTCAAGCCAAACCTGGTGAACGATTTCCGCATTGGTTTGAATACGGTTCTCTCCAACAGCCTGGATTACTTTGCCGTCAACGGGCCAAAGGATGCCGGGACTGCGCTAGGAATTCCGGGCTTTAATTCCGACACGATATACGGCAACCCGGGGATACCGTCGATCTATGTCGATGTTCTTACAAACAGCCAGGGCGGCCCGACACTGGGGAACACAACCGCGAACTGGTACCAGGACGACCGGACGATTGACGGCTACGACGAGGTAAGCTACACGCGCGGACGCCACAATATCATGGCCGGCCTCGAGTTGCGAAAGCTCACCATCGGGCGCGAAGCGGCCAATGACGCGCGCGGCTTTTTCAACTTTAATGGAACCCCGGGCAGCGCAGATTCGGGTTATACCAGCACGGGCTACGGTGCGGCCGATTTTGTTTTAGGCCTGGCCCAGTCGGCCACGACTCCGGTTTTTCCCACCAAGGGATCGATCGGTGAATGGCGGGATGGATTCTTCGTCCTCGATAACTGGCAGGTCTTCCCAAAGCTGACGCTGAATTATGGCCTGCGCTATGAGTTACCAACGGTGCCCTACAGCTTGAATGGGTACACTCGAATTTTGAATGCGGACGATACTGCTCTGATACCGGCAACCACAGCGACGACGCCGGGAACATTCAAGCCAACACCCGGCTTCAAGTTCATCGACCCAACGCACAATGACTGGGCGCCCCGGCTTGGGTTCGCCTATCGCGCTACGGAGTCCAGTGTTATTCGTGGCGGGTTTGGCATCTACTGGAATGCCAACCAGCTGAATACTTATACTCTGACAACGCAGAACTATCCGCTTTCCGCCTCTGTTGCCTACAACGGTCAGGCGACCAGCCTCTTGACTTTTGCCAATCCCACTCCGGGTGCCGGCGCAGGTTCTCCCATGGCGGGCATTCCCGGAACCTATGTGAATGCGGTCACCATGGGCCCGCACCTGCCGACCCAGGAGCTCTATCAGTGGAACCTGTCCTTCGGACAGGAGTTGTGGAGAGGCGCCGGCATGGAGCTGCAATACCTGGGATCTCATGCGATTCATCTGGACCGCGATTTCTATAACAACTCGCCTCTGCCCGGTGGTCCCGTAGGAGACATCAACGATCGTCGTCCCAACCAGCTCTTCGGCCGGATCCGCACCATCCAGAACGACGAATACTCCCACTACAACGGCTTTACAGCCATTCTGCGCCAGCGCACCACCCATGGGCTATCCGGTCAGGCCAGTTACACCTGGTCGCATGATCTGGACATATCGGATAACTCAAACAATGGCGGCACGACGATGGACCAGTACAACATCAACCTGGATTATGCGAGCTCAAACTGGGATATCCGCAACCGCTTTGTGGCCATTGCTACGTATGAGCTGCCCAAGTTTAGTGGTGCCAGCTACCTGATGAGAAACACCTTGGGCGGCTGGCAGCTCAACGGCATTGTCACCCTGCAGACCGGCAAGCCTTACAACATCTATCTGGATAACGATCAGGCCAACGTCAGTCAACCGAATGGAAACACGCAACGGCCCGATTGGCTGCATCTACCGTCTGCCAAATGCACGGCCAAGTTCTACATTAACAATCCGTCCGGCTCCTGCATCGACGGTTCAGCGTTTGCCTATCCGGCCCAGTTTACCTACGGCAACGGAAGAAGAAATCCGCTGTATGGTCCTGGCTTCGCAGATGTGGATGCATCGCTCTTCAAGGAGATCGGCATTGGGGAGCGGGTAAAGTTCCAGTTCCGGGCCGAGGCACAGAACGTTTTCAATCATCCGAATCTGCAAAATCCGAACTCCGATATGCAGGGTGGTTGGGACCCGGGTGATCCGACGACCTGGGGGGACTTTGGCACCACGACGAGCACCCAGAAAAACAGCTCCGGCAGCAGTGGGCGCCTGCTTCAGCTTGCAGGAAAGATCGTTTTCTAGCGCAACCTGGCTTATTGTTCCTCCACACAGCCGCTGGCATCACAGCGGCTGTGCCTTTGTGTACCTGAGACTGTTGCAACCCTCGAGGGGATAAAAAGTGAATGCATGTCAGGATGTTCGAAGACGAGGCCGCTGCGCCGAATTACTCGGGATTTCGTTGTTGCTTGCATTTGTGTTCCCGGCGCTTCACGGGCAATCGTCCTACGACCTTGTGCTCAAGGGCGGCCATGTCATCGATCCGAAAAACGGGATCGACGCGGTTCGCGATGTAGCCATCAAGGACCACAAGATTGCTGCAGTCGCCGAGCATATTCAATCGGGACCGGGTGCGAAAGTAGTCGATGTTTCCGGCTTCTATGTCACCCCGGGCCTGGTTGACATCCACGTACATGTATATGCGGGCACGGGTGAGCGCCACGCCTATGCAGGCGACCACAGTGTGTATCCCGATGGCTTTACCCTGCGCAGTGGAGTGACGACTGCAGTCGATGCGGGCAGTTCAGGCTGGACGAATTTTCCTGATTTCAAGGATCGTGTGATCGATCGTTCCATCACCCGCATTCTTGCCTTTATTAATATTGTCGGCGGCGGTATGCGGCCCGCTCACGAACAGAACCTGAACGAAATGGATGCCCAGGCGGCTGCGGCTCAGGCATTGAAGTATCCGCAGGTGATCGTAGGTATCAAAACAGCTCACTACGATGGCCCGGAGTGGACTCCGGTAGAGCGCGCGGTGGAAGCGGGGACGATTGCCAACATCCCGGTGATGGTGGACTTTGGAACCTTTCGGCCGGAGCGGCCTTATGAAGAACTGGTGTCGAAGAAACTGCGCCCCGGGGACATCTCCACCCACATGTATCTCGACGACGTTCCCATGCTGGATGCGGAGGGCAAGGTACGGCCTTATCTCTTCGAGGCAAGGAAGCGCGGCATTATCTTTGATGTGGGCCACGGTGGCGGTAGCTTCATCTTCCGCCACGCTGCACCGGCGATCCAGCAACACTTCGTGCCGGATTCGATCTCAACGGATCTGCATAACGACAGCATGAATGCAGGAATGACAGACATGCTGAACGTGATGTCGAAGGTTTTGAACCTGGGCGTGCCGCTTGCGGACGTGATCCGCTTGTCCACCTCAAACCCTGCGCATGAGATCAAACACGACGAACTGGGCAATCTTTCGGAGGGTTCCGATGCAGACGTTGCCGTGTTGCATCTGGAGAAGGGGCACTTTGGCTTCGTCGATACCTACGGTGCCCGCCTGGCAGGCGATGAGAAGCTGGTTTGCGAGCTGACGGTGCGCGACGGGCGTGTGGTGTGGGACCTGAACGGGATCACACGCGAAGACTGGACCGGCCTTGGCCAATACCACACCCAGGGCTCTCCGGTTTGGGACCGTACGATCATCGATCCTTAAATCCCTGATGGCTCCTCGCAGGAGCAACTCTTTCCGCGGTCTTACCGCCGCATCGATCTCGATGGGAGGAACGGTCTTACGGACTGCGGAAAAGCTCTGTTTTGTATCAGGGCACGACTTTAGTCGGGCCATAACCGATTGAAAAAATGTCGGGCTTTAGCCCCTGCCACTCTTGCCCGTTCCCGAATTTTTCCGCAGCCCGATAGCCCCTAAGGGCTGCTTTCCAGCTCTCACGCAAACTCCTTAGCCCCTGGGAATCTCAGCCGGCCAATCCCCTGCGCGGCTACACCTTGACCCGTCCCTCCCTCGGTGCCAGCCCCGGACTTCAGTCCGGGGAGCGGGTTTTCAAGCGGATACCGCGGGTGAAGGCATCTGCTCCTCGCCCGGTAGCCGCTTCAAACCCGCGTGAACGCACCCGTATACAAATTGAGGGCTACCTCGCCGCAGCGAGCATTAGCCCTGGTTGCTGCTTCTCAAGCAGCTCGCCCGTTTAGCCACTGAGGTACGTCTTCCTATCCAGTCCCGGCTTTTCCCGCAGAATGCTCTAGACTGTAGATCTGTGCGCATCTTTACCCGGTACATCTGGCACGAAGTGCTCTCCCACGCTTTCCTGGGGGGTGCACTGTTCACGTTCGTCCTGTTCATGAAGAACATTGGCGACCTGCTGGAGATGGCGGTGCGCAATAGCGCGTCGTTGGGCGGCGTGGCCAAGGTCTTCGTCTTCCTTCTTCCCAACACCCTCACCCTCACCATCCCTATGGCTGTGCTGGTCGGGGTCCTGCTGGGCCTTAGCCGGCTCTCCGCCGACAGCGAGATCACGGCCATGCGGGCAGTGGGCATTGGCGCCTGGTTCTTTGTCAAGGTGGTCTCGGCGGTAGCGGTTATCGCCTGGGGGATATCACTGGCCGATTCTCTTTATGTGGCTCCCAAGGCAACAGCAGCGCTTCTTCAGTTGAAGGACGAGCTCAAAAACCAGCAGGCATCGTTTGAGATTCAGCCGCGCGTCTTTTATGAAGACTTCAAGAACTATGTCCTCTATGTGCAGGATATCCGAGCCGGCACAGGTGCCGCGCGCTGGCAGCGGATCTTCCTCGCCGACCTGAGTGATCCGGTCTCGCCCAAAATCACCACGGCTGAGGAGGCATTGGTCGCGAACGGCGGCCCCAATACCCTTCTGATGCGTTTGCGTAGCGGCACCGAGCACGAGATGGTGACCACCAACGGCAACACACAGTACCAGGTTTCTACCTTTGTGGAATCAGAACTGCCGCTGTCAATTGGTACGCCGGAGGATACGCACCTCGGCCGCAATGACGCACCAATTCTCGCCATGGGCAACCGCGCTCTTTACGCGCGCTCCAGGGAGTCGGGGGGCAAACAATACCTCATCGAACTCCACAAGCGTTTCGCTTACCCGGTGGCCTGCCTGGTACTGATGTTGATCGGAATCCCGCTCGGCCTTTCCTCGCGACGGGGTGGTAAGAGCACCGGGTTTGTGGTGACCATCGCGCTGGTCTTCATTTACTACTCTCTCTCTTTAACTGGAGTTTCGCTGGCTCGCGAAGGCAAGCTCCCGGTCTTCGCCGGAGTATGGTCAGCCAACATTCTCTTTGCCCTGGCCGGTCTGGAACTGTTGCGCCAGATGGCGGTCAGCGGATCAACCGGTACGCAATTCGCGGCCGTTGCCGCCCGGCTCAAAACCGTAGAGTTCCTTCGCCAAAAAGCAAAACCGGAACGGCGTACCGATGAGGAACGCCCTTCCCACGAACGCGGGCGCTTTCCGCTCATTCTCGACGGCTATGTGCTGCGTGAGTTTCTGAACACCTTTGTGATGGTGTTGGTCAGCTTTGTGCTGCTGTTGCTCGTCTTCACCTTTTTCGAACTGCTGGGCGACATTATCCGCAACCGTACACCCCTGGTCACGGTGGGTGAATACCTCATCAACCTGACGCCAAATATGTTCTACAACATCACGCCTTTGGGCGTCCTGGTTGCGGTGCTGGTCACTTTCGGTGTGCTCACACGAACCAACGAGTTTACCGCCATGAAGGCCACCGGGATCAGCTTGTACCGCGTCATGGTTCCCATCCTGGTAGTGTCAGCGCTGATCGCGGTTGCCCAGTTCCTGTTCGATCAATCGTACCTGCCGAGCGCGAACCGCCGGCAGGAGGCCCTGCGCAGCGTGATTAAAGGCCGCCCCGCCCAAACCTTCTTACGTCCAGATCAAAAGTGGATCTTCGGCCGCCAGGACCCGGGCAAGCCAGGCCGCATTTTCTACTACCAGTTTTTCGATCAGCACGAGGACCGCTTCGCCAACCTCACCGTGTTCGAATTCAACCCGGAAAACTTTGCTCTTTCCCGTCGTATCTTTGCCTCCAATGTCCACTGGGAACCGCAATTACAGCAATGGATCTTTGAACACGGATGGGAGCGCCGGTTCGATGGAGAAGCGGTGAGTAGCTTTGCCCAATTCAACGTCGAAAGCTTTCCAGAAATCAACGAGCAGCCGCAATATTTTAAAAAGGAATCCCTGCAATCTCAGGAGATGACCTTCGGCGAACTGCAGCGCTACATCCGCGACCTGGGGCAAAGCGGATTCGATACCAAGCACCTCAGCGTGCAGCTCAACATCAAGCTGGCCTATCCCATCATCACCCTGGTCATGGCGGTGCTGGCGATTCCCTTTGCTTTGTCCATGGGTAAGCGCGGATCGCTCACGGGCATCGCCGCAGCCATCGGGGTAGCGATCGCCTACTGGGTGGCGAAAAGCACGTTTGAAGCCCTGGGCGACGTGAATTTTCTGCCTACGCTGCTGGCGGCCTGGTCACCCGACCTGCTCTTCGGCTTCGCCGGAGCGTATCTGCTGCTGCGCACGCCTACCTGATCTCCGCCCAGGATTAAAATAAAGACAACATGTTTGCCACACTCCGGCCGCTGTTTCCTTATCTGCGCCGCTATCGCCGCGATTTTGTCTGGGGCGGACTGGCCGCCGTGCTTGCGAATGTCATCTGGATATTCTTCCCCCAGGTCATTCGCATCGCCATCGACGACCTGAACCACGGCGTCACCCGGCAAAAGATCTTGCTCTATGCCGGGCTGCTGGTGGCTATTTCCGCGGCCAAGGGCGTGTTCCTCTTTCTCACCCGCTGGATCATCATCGGCATTTCCCGGGAGATTGAGTTCGATTTGCGCAATGACCTGTTCCGCCACCTGGAGCGGCAACCGGCCGCTTACTTCCAACAGCATCGCACCGGCGACATTATGGCCAGGATGACCAATGACCTGAACGCAGTCCGCATGCTGCTGGGGCCGGCCATCATGTACAGCGCCAACACGATACTGTTTTCTATCGGCGCTCTGTATTTTCTGCTGCGCATTAGCCCCAAGCTGACCCTCGTGGCACTCGTACCGCTGCCCCTGGCCAGTATCCTGGTGCAGACTCTGGGACGCAAAATTCATGAACGCTTTGAGCGCATTCAGGCCATGTATTCCGAAATATCAGCCCAAGCGCAGGAGAATTTTTCCGGCGCACGGCTAGTCCGGGCGTTTGTTCAGGAAGAGGCCCAGATTGCGGCCTTTGAAAAATCGAACCAGGAGAATATCCGCCGCGGGCTTCGCCTGGTTCAGCTTATGGGCATGCTCTGGCCGACGCTCGAATTTGTCCTCGGGCTGGCGCTCGCGATCACCCTGCTGGTGGGCGGCCATGAGGTGCTTTCTCACCGCATCAGCATCGGTGATTTTGTGGCCTTCAATACCTATATGGTGATGCTCACCTGGCCGGTGATCGCTCTTGGCTGGGTGGTCAACCTATGGCAGCGCGGAACCGCCTCGGTCGTACGCATCGATGAGTTGCTGTCGGACAAGCCCACGATCGACGATGCCGTGGCCGACAACACCATCCCTGGCGACCTGAAACTGCGCGGCGAGATTGAGTTTCGTAACCTGAACTTTTCCTACTCCGGCGCGGACTCGGGCCGCTCCGAGGTGCTGCATTCTCTATCGCTCAAGATTCCGGCCGGAAGCAGTCTGGCCATCGTGGGACCGACTGGCTCGGGAAAATCAACGCTGGTCAATCTGATTCCGCGGCTTTATGACGCCGAGCCGGGAGCGGTTCTCATCGACGGGAGGCCCATTCGCGATTATCCGCTGGAGCTGCTGCGCTCGAACATTGGCTTCGTCCCCCAGGAAACGTTTCTGTTCAGCCAGACCATTCGCGGCAACATTGCCTTTGGGGCTCCGCATGCCACCGACAGCGAAGTGCTGCTGGCAGCGGAGGCGGCACACATCCGCCGCGAGTTTGAAGAATTTCCTGCCGCCTTTGCGACTACCGTTGGCGAGCGCGGCATTACCCTCTCTGGCGGGCAAAAACAGCGCACGGCGATTGCCCGCGCTGTCATCCGTAATCCCCGCATCCTGATCCTCGACGACGCGCTCTCGAGCGTCGACACTTACACCGAAGAACAAATCCTGGGCGAACTGCAGCGGGTCATGAAGGGCCGTACTACCTTGTTCATCTCCCACCGCATTTCCACTGTTCGCCACGCAGATCAAATCGCCGTGTTGGTGGGTGGCCGAATTGTCGAGCTCGGCACGCACGACGAATTGATTGCCAAAAACGGCTATTATGCGGATTTGTTCCAGAAGCAGCTGCTGGAAGAGGAGTTGGCCGTCACGCACTGAGCCGGTTTGTGCTGGCGTGTTACAAAAGAAAAGGCCCCTTCACAAATTAAGACGGAGGCGACTCGATGAGTCTGACCCGGCGTGTCTTCCTGGAGCGGATGGCCCAGATTGGCGGCTATTCCGCAGTCTTTCGCAGCATGCAGGTTCTCGGTCTTACGCCGGCCTCCGGCGCTTCCCCTCTCCCACAGCTCACAGCCGGCTTCGGACGAGGCAAGAGTGTGGTCATCCTCGGCGGCGGGATCGCCGGCCTGGTGTCTGCTTACGAACTGTGCAAGGCTGGGTTTCGATGTACGGTTCTCGAAGCCCGCAGCCGGCCCGGCGGCCGCAACTGGACCGTTCGTGACGGGACCAAGGTCGAATTCACTGACGGAAGCACCCAGGACTGTAGCTGGTCAGAGGGCAACTACCTCAATGCCGGACCGGCTCGCATCCCTTCCATCCACACCCACCTGCTCAATTATTGCCAGGACCTGGGCGTACCGCTGGAAGTCGAGGTCAATGTCTCACGCTCGGCATTGATGCAGTGTCCGTTACTGAACTCCGGCAAACCAGTGGAGCAGCGGCAGGTGGTTCACGACACCCGAGGTTACCTGGCCGAGTTGCTCACCAAGTGCGTGCGCGCGGATACCCTCGACCATGAGCTCTCCAAGGAAGACACCTCGTTGCTGCTGGATCTGCTGCACAACTTCGGTGACCTGGATGCGAACGGGAAATATGTGGGCTCCATGCGCGCCGGCTTTGTTACGCCTCGCGGCGCAGGCCCGGGCCAGCATGTGCTGCACCAGCCACTGAAGTTTCACGAGCTGCTGGCGGCCGACTTATCCAAGGGCGAGTTCTACGACGATGAAATTGATTGGCAGGCAACGATGTTTCAACCCGTGGGTGGGATGGATCGCATTCCGTACGGCTTTGCCAAAGCGCTCCCCGCAGACATGATCCATTACGAATGTCTGGTGGCCGAGATCACAACCGGCGACAAAAACGTGACTGTTGCTTACTCTAAAGGCGGAATGCCGCA
Source organism: uncultured Acidobacteriaceae bacterium (assembly GCA_964609355.1). Taxonomy (GTDB): domain Bacteria; phylum Acidobacteriota; class Terriglobia; order Terriglobales; family Acidobacteriaceae; genus PALSA-350. Next base: position 15,360 of record CAZSUK010000071.1, read on the forward strand.
GACCATCACCGCCGACTATTGCATCTGCACCCTGCCCCTGGCCGTGCTCGCCACCACCAGGAATAATTTTTCTCCAGAAACCACTGCGGCGTTCACCGGCATGCCTATGGCGGCTGCCTACAAGATCGCGTGGGAATCTCCCCGGTTCTGGGAGAAAGAGAACCATATCTATGGCGGTATCTCCTTCCTCAAGGACATCGTAGACCTGATGTGGTATCCGAGCGCAAAACTGTTTTCTGCTACCGGTGTGGTGGTCGTCGGCTTTGGTCTGGAGCACCTGAACACAGACAATCGTTCATCAAAACCCACTGCATTCGGGAAGCTGCCCTCCATGGCGGCCAAGTTCGAGGCGTCCCGGGCTGCGGTCGAAGCACTTCATCCTGGCCGTTCGCGACTTCTGGAGAAGCCAATTTATATCAGCTGGGAGAAGATTCCCTACTCGCTCGGCTGCTTCGCAGACAACCGGCTGCCAAGCAGCGCGACGTCTTACAGCCAATTGGAGAAACCGGAGGGTCGTACTTACTTCGCGGGCGACCACCTCTCCCACCTGGTTGCCTGGCAGGAAGGGGCCATTCTCTCCGCTCACCACGCCATCGAACGCATAGCGACTCAGGTCAAAAGCTAAGGAAAGCGATATGAACTACCATCCGATCAATTTCGAGAGCAAGTTTGCTCTGCTGCCGGAGCAATGGTCTCCGCGCGTCATTGCAGAGATGAACGACTATCAATTCAAGGTCGCTCGACTGGAAGGCGACTTCATCTGGCACCATCATCCGGATACCGACGAGACATTCATTGTGCTCGATGGACATCTCAGGATCGACTTCAGAGAAGGTGCGGTTGAATTAAGAGCGGGAGAGATGTTCGTTGTGCCCAAAGGGGTGGAACATAAACCGTTCGCAGTGGTCGAGACGAAACTGCTGTTGGTCGAGCCTCGCGGAACGCCGAACACCGGCAGCGAGGGTGGAGAACGCACAGCGCCGATCGATGTCTGGCTCTAAGGAGTGGCCTGCATGAGCAATTGGGAGGAATACCGGGACGATGCAGCTAAGGAAACGCCGGTAAGAGGTTTTCTGCACCGGCCGGCCGAAGCAGGCGGCGATTCGCTGGTCTTAACGCACGGTGCTGGAGCGAACTGCAATGCCCCGGTCCTAATCGCAATTGCGGATGCGTTCTGCGCCTCAGGTCTTAGTGTCCTTCGCTGCGATTTGCCTTTTCGCCAATCGCGTCCCAGCGGGCCGCCGCCTCGCGGCAGTGCCGAACGTGACCAACAGGGGCTTGCCGCAGCCGTTGCGTCCATGCGGGGCCAGACTTCGGGCCGGGTGTTTCTCGGCGGTCACTCTTACGGAGGAAGGCAGTCGTCCATGCTGGCAGCGGATCAACCCGGGCTGGTCGATGCTCTCCTGCTGCTGTCTTACCCATTGCATCCGCCAGAACGGCCGCTCGAGTTGCGCACCGCGCACTTCCCTCACCTTCGGACTCCGGCGTTATTCGTAAGCGGTGCGCGGGACGGCTTTGGTTCTACCGAGGAGTTGGTAGCGGCTTTGAAGGCTATTCCCGCACGAAATGAGCTGCTTACCGTTCCCAGCGCAGGCCACGAGTTGCTTAACAAACGCAACCGTGATGAGTTGCCTGGAAAGATAGTGGCGGCGTTCCTGTCTTTCGCCGCCTAAGGCTTAGGCGCAGGCACGACCGGAATGTCGAAGGGCGCGAACTGATCGTGAACCACTTTATCTTCACCCACCGCGACCACAGTCATCTTTTCCGGGGCAAGATAACGGCTCGACGCCTGCTGCACTTGAGCGATGCTGGAGTTCATGATGCCGTCCGCATCCGTGCGGATGAACTGCGCGTCCAGTCCGTCGACCCAAAGGGTGGAAAGACGCAGCGCAACCGAAGCCCTCGATTGCAACCGAAAACCGAGAGTACCCAGGAGGTAGCGTTTGGCGGATGTCAACTCCTGCTCGCTAACCGGGGACGTGGCCATGCGATTTAGCTCAAATACGGTTTCCTTATAAGCAGGGCCAGTGACCGCATTGCGCACATCCGCGCCGGTGAGCACAACACCCGCGTTCCGGTAGACGTTCAGACGGGAATACGGGGTATAGGTGTACCCCTTGTCTTCGCGGATATTATTCGTCAACCTGGACCCGAACATACCGCCGTAGATCGCGTTGGCCACTTCGAAGGCGGAGTAATCCGGATCGCTCCGAATGGGCGCAGACGCACCCAGCAGCAAGGCTGTCTGAACCGAACTAGGCCGGGGTACAAAGAAAATCTTCTTGTCAGGCGTGGCTGCCGGCTCGGCCGCAGCCAATGATGTGCTTCCGGATCCAGCATGCGCGGCAGTCCAACCGTCGAATGCCGAGTGAACCGCTGCCAGCACCGCCGCGGGGTCGAACGCGCCCACCACGACCAGGACAGCATGGTCTGGCTGAAAGGTCTCTGCGTAGAGTTTGCGCAAGGACTCTTGAGTGGCCTGCACAACCACAGCCGAAGTGGGTGAGACCACTCCGTAAGGATGATCGCCAAAGTGGATGCGACCGAACGCTCGTTGCGCCAGAAACCTCGGCTGGGTTTCTTGCTGTTGAATGTTGGACAGCAGATTCTTCTTGGCCAACGCTACTTCATCCTCTGGAAACGATGCGTGGGCCGCCAGATCAGAGAGAAGCGCAATGGAGTCAGAGAGATGCTCGGAAAGCGGTTCAATGGAAAGAGTAAGGTTTTCTGTGCTCGCCTCCGCCGTCAAATCACCGCCGGCTGCTTGGGAACGCTCAGCGATCTGGCGAGCATTCAGCGTGCTGGTACCAAGCTTAACGGCATTCGCGAGCAGGTCGGAAATCCCTCGTGCATCGGCCGGATCGGCGCAGTAGCCTCCGCGCAAGGTCAGCGTGACCGCAGCTTTGGGAAGATTGTTCTGCTGCACCAGCCACACCGTCAATCCGTTGCCAAGCTTCTCACTCTGTACCTTTGGGGCTTGCGGTAACTGCATCGGCCCGTAGGGCGGCAGCTCAGCTGGCATCTTGATATCAGCAGCCAGCGTTGACGATGCGAAGGCAAACCCGGCTAACAACAGGGCCGAAGCAAAACGAAATCGATGGAGAGGATGAGTCATGATTATTCTCCAGCCTTTTGAGCGGGCGCCTTAGGAGCCGGGTTGCGTTCCACCACCGTTCGGTTGCGGGGTACGAGGTATTTCTGCGCGAACGCCTGAACTTCTTTGGGTGTGATCTTGTCTATATCCGCAGGAATCGTATTCACGCGCGCCGCGTTGCCGTCGAAAAGAGCGGCATGCGCGATCAGCGAGGCACGATTAATCGGCTGCTCCATCTGGTCGTACCAGTCAGAACGCATCTTCGTCTGCACCCGGGTAAGCTGCTCCGTCGTCGGACCCTTGGTGGCAAGTTCCTGGATGGTTTCGTCATACGCTGCCAGCACCTTTGCCGCTGAGGTTCCTTCCGGATCGACCAGCAGTGTCGTCATCAGCGTGGGCCCGTTGTATTCAAAAGGATTGCCCAGCGGCCAATTCGCTCCGCCGTCCACGGAGACGGAAACCTGCTTCTCTTTCACCAGGTGCTGGTAGAGCAGAGAGGCCTCCCCATTGTGAAGCAGTTCGCCGGTCACCGCCGCCACGACAGCATCGTTGCTGTTGCGGTCAGGTAAGCGATAACCGATGGCGACCGCGGGTAGCTTTGCCAGCTTGTCCTCTTCCACTGCATGGCGCTCGGCCGTCTGCTCTTTCTCCACCACTTTGAGCAACGGAGCCACCTCGCGGCGCGGAACTGACGCAAAATACTTTTCAACCTTGGCAAACACCTCGGCGGCGTTGACATCACCGGCGATCGCCATGACCGCGTTGTTAGGCGCGTAGTACTTCTCGTAGAAGGCGCGCACGTCTTCAATGCGGGCGGCGTCGAGATCACGAAAGTCGCCGTAAAAATTGTGACTGTCAGGGTAGGTGTCATAAGCCTTCATGGGAAGGTCAATGGCGAAAAATAGCCCATACGGCCGGTTCAGAACATTCACCCGGACCTCTTCCTCGACCACCTGGCGTTGGTTGTCCAGATTCTTGGTGGAGAAGTCGAGGGTCTTGAGCCGGTCCGCTTCCAGCCACAGTACCGGATCGAGCGCCGAGACCGGAGCGGTCTCGATGTATTCCGTGAAGTCCCAACGGGTGTCTCCGTTGAGGTTGCCGCCGCCGCCCTCCACCACCTGGGTCAGCGTCCCCTTAGGAGCAACGGGCGTGCCTTCAAACATCATGTGCTCAAAAAGGTGAGCAAAGCCGGTCCGGCCCTCGGGCTCCAGACGGAAGCCAATTCGATACGCAATACACAAGCCAAACGTCGGTGCGGAGTGGTCTTCTGAAACGACAACCGTGAGACCGTTAGGGAGTGTTTTCTGCTGCAAGGGGATGGAGAAATTCGTTGCCGCGATGGCCGGTGTCAAGCCAAGGGCAACGAGGACACCAGAAACGAAAAAGCGAATCAAAGCAGCCTCGCTATATAAGGATGAGGAGAAGTATAGCTCTTTAGGTCACCGCTTCTCGAAGATCAGGAAATAGTCCTGGCCATCTGCCTTGGTGAAATCGTAGCGGGCGATCTGGCG
>CAZSUK010000072.1:0-8468 GCA_964609355.1 uncultured Acidobacteriaceae bacterium
TGTCGCGCAGCTTCGGCGATCGGATGATGATTGGGGCCGGCACACTCACCACTCCATCACAGGTTGAGGAAGTGGCGGCTGCAGGTGGCCGGCTCATCGTAACTCCTCATGCAGACACGGCGATTGTGCGTGCCGCAAAAAACGCGGGTTTGTTTGCCTGCCCAGGATTCTTTAATCCCACCGAGGCGTTTGCCTTGCTCGACGCGGGTGCGGACGCGATTAAGCTTTTTCCCGCAGAGGTTTTAGGGCCTCCCATGCTCAAGGCGTTGTGTGCGGTTCTACCCACATCGGCTGTGGTGATCCCAGTGGGCGGAGTGGACGCGGATCAAATTGCCCCATGGATGGCTGCGGGAGCGCTCGGTCTTGGCGTAGGATCGTCAATCTATAAGGTGGGAGACGATGCCGCTCTTGTGGAAGCAAAAGGTAGGGCTTTAGTAGCCGCGGTGCAAGCGTATCGAAACGGAGTCGAGTCATGAAACGAAGAGCCTTCCTGCGGTCCCTGGCGGCTACCGTAATTGCCGGTGGCGTGCGTAGTCTGCCCGCTTACGCTGTTCCGCTGCCCAAAATGAAGATCACCCGGGTGCGTGCGTACTTGCCTCCAAACCCCAACCCGCTGCTTAACCAGAGCGACGTGGTCGTCACGGTCGAGACCGATGCAGGCATCACGGGCATCGGTGAGGGCGGCGTGAAAGATACCTTGTCGCAATCGGCCGGCAGACTGATCGGCCGCGATCCGCAATACATCGAGCGTCTTTGGCAGGACATGAACCGCGCCTTCTTTTATCCAGCAGGACGCGAAAGGACCGACGCCATCGGCGCTCTGGATCTGGCGCTTTGGGATATCAAAGGCAAAGTCCAGGGGTTACCGGTACATCAATTATTGGGGGGCATGGTTCGTAACTATTGCGAGTGCTATAACACTGCCGGGGTGATCCCCGGCATTACCGAGGGCATGAGTATTAAAGATCGCGCCCGGCTCACTATCGAGGCCGGCTACCGCGCCTTCCGTTTTGGCGCTATGGACCTGCCAGCCAATACCACCTTCAACACCCGTGAGCGCATTAATCATCTCCGCGACGAATGTGCCCAGGCACGGGAAGGAGTGGGCAAGGATGGCGACTGGGCGATCGATTTCCACCAACGCTTCGACTTGCCGGACGCCATCCGCGGCTGCAACGAGATCGAGGATCTGGCTCCGTTTTTTGTCGAAGACCCGGTTCGCACCGAGGCGTTTCTGCAGGACATACCCATCCTGCGCCGCAAGGTGAACGTGCCTCTGGCTGCGGGAGAGGAATGGGGAAACCGCTGGGACTTCAATCCGCTGGTAGAAAATCACGACCTTGATTTTGTTCGCGCCACGCTGCCCAACGTTGGCGGTATTACGGAGATGATGAAGATTGCAGCCATCTGTGAAACTCACTTCGTCGGCATCGTTCCTCATTTCACCGGACCCATCGCCACCGCGGCCTTGGTCAACTCCCTTGGCACTTTCTCCGGGCCGGTGTTGATGGAGTACAACTACCAGGGCCGCACCCTGCCGCATCTGCCCGTTTGTCTGGACTTCAAGGACGGCAAGCTGTATCCAAACCAGCGTCCCGGCCTGGGCGTCGAGCTGGACTACAAGCAGCTGACCCAGATTGCTGAAATTACCGAGCCGGTCACGGCACGCGCGCAGACCTACTTCCGGCCCGATGGTTCGATCACCAACTGGTAGGACAATCAGCCGACGTCTTGTGTCACATGACACGACTAAAAGAGCCTGGGTGAGGACTTGGTTTTGTATCAGGGCACGACTTTAGCCGGGCCGTAAATGGTCGAAAATATGTCGGGCTTTAGCTCCTGCCTCTCCTGCCCAGTCCCGAATTTTCCGCAACCTCTTTAACCCTGCTGGCTGCTTCTCTCTCGCAAACTCAGCCTTTTCAGAAGTGAAGCGTTCGGGCTTCATACTGAAGGACAGCTTTGCAGGGCGCACGGTTTTTACGTTATTCGCACCGTGTTTGTAGCGGGATGCAGCCTGATCGTGCCAGCCTCGGACTTTAGTCCGGGGAAGCGGGTTTTCAAACCCGCGAGAACGCTATGGCATAAAAACTTGGGGCTTCAGCCCTGGTGCCAGGGCGTCCCATTCGTTGCCTATCGAGTGATCGATCAGGCAGAATTGCAATTACGGCGCCAGTGCGGGGTTTCTACCCTGGACAAGCTGCGTCGGGAGAATCTTTGGAAACCGCCGCATATCGACGTTTACTTATCCGAGTTCTCGCGCTGCCGATCATTGCTCTGGCCCTGTTGGCGTTGACGCTGGTTTTCGGGTTTCGCCAGGTGCAACGAAGCGCTCGCCGGGTTGACCATTCCGACCGGGTCATCGCGAGTATCAACAACCTGGTCAGATTGATTGTGGACGAAGAAACCGGTCTTCGCGGGTTTCTACTCACCCACGATACCCGCTTTCTTGAGCCCTACCGGGAGGCTAGTCCACAACTAAAGCCCGCATTCACCGCCCTGTTTACCCTGGTACGGCATGATCCCGAACAAACAGCCCGACTGCAACGGATGCAAAAAGCGTCGGACGTCTGGCAGGAGGATGCCCGCCGGTTCATTTTGTTGGGCGCACCGGCGTCTGATTTAGTACCGCAGATGCTTGCCCGAAAAGGGCAGATGGACGCTATCCGTGCTCTAGCGGACGACTTTCTTTCCGCCGAAACGCGCACTCGTTCAGGCCGCTCATTCGCGTCTCTGCGAATCGATAACATTACTCTCTACGGGCTTATTGGGTTGGCCGCTCTTCTTGCCCTGCTGCTCGCCTGGGAGATTCATCGGCTTTTCCAGAAACTTGCCAACGCCTACAACCTGCAAATCAAGGAAGTCCAGCGATGGGGGGAAGAATCGTATACCCGCGAGCAGTGGCTTAACACCACTCTGCGCAGTATTGGGGATGCCGTGATCGCATGCAACCCCGACGGCAAAGTGGTGTTCATGAATCAGGTTGCCGAGCAGCTTACAGGATGGAAAGAGTCAGAGGCAAACGGCGTTCCGTTGTCAGAAATCTTTGTCATCTGTAATCAGCGCACGCGCGCTGCTCTCGAAAGTCCGGTGGAGATGGTCCGGCGTTCGGGCAAGGTAGTAGGCCTCGCCAACCACACTATTCTTATTCGCAAAGATCAAGCTGAGTTCCAAATCGATGATAGCGCCGCGCCCATCCTTGACAAGGGTGCGCAAATGATTGGCATCGTACTGGTCTTCCGCGATATCAGCGAACGGTATGCCGCTCAGCAGACGCTCATGCGTGCAGAAAAGCTGGCATCGGCAGGACGGCTGGCCGCAGCCATTGCCCATGAGGTGAACAATCCTTTGGAAGGTCTGGTAAACCTCATTTATCTCGCCCGCGGCGAAGAGGACGTTCCAAGAATCCGCCGGCACCTCGCAGAAGCCGACCGCGAGTTGCAAAGAATCGCCCACATCACCCGCCAGTCGCTGGGCTTTTATCGAGAGAATTCCTCGGCTAGCCTTTTTCGTCCGGATGTTGTCGTCCGCGAGGTTTTCGACTTTTATTCCTTCCGTGCAGCCCACGTACACGTCAACTTGCACGTGAATATAAAGACGGAGCAGAAGGCGTGGGGGAACCCTGGAGAACTCCGCCAGGTGCTCTCCAACCTCCTTGCCAATAGCCTGGATGCTTGTACTGCCGGCGATGCCATCTGCGTGAGAGTTCGTTCGGCGACGGAAGGCGTGCGCATCGTGGTGGCGGACACAGGTTGTGGCATCCATCCGGAAAACCTCGGCCGGGTTTTCGAGCCTTTCTTCACCACAAAAAAAGATACCGGTACGGGGTTAGGATTGTGGGTTTCACGCGAACTGATTGAGAAGCACGGTGGGCAACTTGCCGTGCGCTCGAGTGTTAGCGGACGCCGGAGAGGAACCGTGTTCTTATTGTTTCTGCCGGGGTCTGCTGTTGCTGAGCCCCAGGTAACCAGATTTTAATGCGAGCGCCCGCCGACGCGGATTAGTATGACCCTTGGCTCAAAAGGAGAGTGCATGACCATGACACCGGAGGCTGTTTTCAGCTGTGAAGTGAATAAGGCTTCAGATGAAAGCATTGGTTCAATCACCACCGTCGTCTGTCATGGCAGGGTGGTGGGTGAAACCGCAGCTCAGCTGAAGGAAGCGGTTAAGCCGCTCATCCCTCTGGGGGGACACATCGTGCTCGATCTTACCGACGTGGGCTACATGGATAGCTCCGGTCTGGGGACCCTGGTAGGTCTTAAAGTCTCAGCCCTCAAAGAGGGATATTGCAAGCTCGAATTGGTCAATCTGAGCCCCCGGGTAAAGGAACTGCTCCGCCTCAGCAATCTGTCCCAGTTGTTTTCCTCGTAGACAGGTCCCGCGTCATTTAGCTCCTACTATCCATGGAAGCGGCGCCCTACCCTTTGTCGTCGCGACCGAAGCGTACACGATTTCCTACTTCGCGATGCTAGCCACTAGTTCTGGTAACTCGCCAGGATAACCGGCAAGCCAATACTGCATCCGCGACCTAAGTCGCGACGAACCAGTTACCACCCCGCGCAAACCCCTCAGGAACCGCTGAAACTACCCCGAAAGTACCGTTCCCGTAACTGACCCGCTTGCGTATTTTCAAACTGACAGTTCGGCAAGCGACGTGCTTTCCGGCCCGAAGTTTCTCCAGCCAAGTTCGGTCAGGTGCGGAGCACAGTATGTGGAACGCGATGTTATCGGCCAGGCGGCAGTGCAACGCAGCTGCATTAGGTCTGTCGATCCTCAGCCTCACCACCGCGGGCTGTGGCTTTAGTCTGAACGAAGCGGCCATTGCAAAAATGTCCGCCATTCAGGCGTCCGGCAACAACCTGCGCGTAACCCAAACCATGCAGTTCAAAACGGAGGCGCCGGTCATCTGGTCAGTGAACGGCATTCCCGGCGGTAACGCCGACGTAGGTACGATTTCGAGCACCGGCCTTTACACCGCGCCGGGGATCGTTCCATTACCCAACAACCAGGTAACCATCGGAAGCTCTGCTGAGATCTATCCGTCCAAAGGGAACTACGGTGTTTCCGTTCTTAATCCAATTCCCATCCTTACCTCGGTGACCCCAGGACAATTTTCCGAGGGAATGGCCCAGATCGTGGTGAACGGATCGGCCTTTGTTTACGGCGCGCAAATCTTATGGAATGGCGTGGCGGTTCCCACTACCTATCAATCCGGCACGCAATTAATCGCCCTCATCACCGAAAATACTCCGGGCACTTATCCTGTGACGGTTGTTAATCCAGATCCTGGCTCGGCAAGTTCCAAGGGTGTTAACGCACTGGTTGAACCAGGGCAGGTAGTTATCAAGTTACAGCCGACAGAAACCAGCGTGCGGGTGAATAACACCATCACCATCACTCCCACCGTGACCGGCTCGCAGGATACAGCACTCACCTGGACCGTCAATGGTATCGCCGGAGGTAACGCGCAGATCGGCACCATTAATGCCAAGGGTGTTTATACCGCGCCCGCCGTGGTACCAAATCCAAACCTGGTAGTGGTGCAAGCCACCAGCGTCGACAATCCTAACTCCACTACGATCGTCAACGTCCAGGTCCTCAACCCGGTACCCACGCTACTGAGCGCCACACCCTCTACGGTCAACATTGGTTCCACCAGCGTTGTCCTTTCCGGTGCGAACTTCATCAATGGCGCCACAGTACTCGAGAATGGCGCAGCGATCCCGACGGTGTTCAATTCCGGTGCCCAACTCACCGCCACCGTGGACCCGTCTGTTGCCGGCCCGTTTGATCTGCAGGTTCTCAATCCCGATCCCGGCGCTGCTGTTTCCGCCGACGTGATCGAGCAAGTGCCGGGCACGCCGCCCACGCCGCTGGTCCAGCCCCAGGATGCTTCGCGCTTCCTCATGCAGGCGACGTTTGGCGGCTCCGAAGCCGACATCAATCACCTTTCGACCATTGGCTATAACGCCTGGTTTGCCGAGCAGTTTGCCGTTCCCAACACCCTGCACGAGCCCTATGCCGAGAGGCAAATCATTCTTAACACTCAGCCGGCCTGCGCTCCCGGCGACGCCACCTGCAACCAGAAGCTATTTCTGCAGACCTATGGCGATCAATACTTCGAGCAGCCCTTCTGGAGCACCGCTCTTACCGGAAAAGATGCCCTGCGCAAGCGGGTGCAGTACGCGCTCAGTGAACTTTTCGTGATCTCCAGCCAAGATGCGATTGTCGGGCAAATGCCCCGTGGCGTAGCCAATTACTACGACATGTTGGGCAACGATGCTTTCACCAACTACCGCCAGATCCTGCAGGATGTCACGTTGAATCCCATGATGGGAATTTACCTATCCATCCTGGCCAACGACAAGGGAGACGCCAACCGGGATCCCGACGAGAACTATGCGCGGGAAGTCATGCAGCTGCTTACCATCGGGCTCAATCAGTTGAACCCTGATGGAACGCCGCAACTGGATGGCACCGGCAATCCCATCCCCACCTATGGACTCAATGACGTGGTTGGGATGGCCAAGATCTTTACCGGCTTCAGCTGGAACATGAATGGCAACGTCAGCGATCAGGCGTGGTCAGGCTACGGTGCTGCTTACGCGGGGCCAGGCTTCGGTCAGGACTTGCTGCCGCTGGTTCCATACCCTACCCACCACTCAACCGACGAAAAGGATTTTCTGGGTGTGACCGTACCGGCTGGTGCATCCGACCCAACCGGCGACTTGAAGATCGCCCTCGATACGCTGTTCAATCATCCCAACACCCCGATCTTTGTTTCCAAACAGCTGATCCAGCACCTGGTCACTAGCAACCCCAGCCCGGCATATTTGCAGCGGGTGGTAGCGGTATTTCAAGACAACGGCCAGGGAGTTCGCGGCGACATGCAGGCCGTGATCACCGCCATCCTCATGGATGACGAGGCCCGCAACACCAATTCCGCTACCTTCTCCAGTCCGAACTACGGCAAGGTCCAGGAGCCGCTGCTCCGCTTTACACACATGGCCCGCGCCTTCACGGCGGAATCGCGCAGCGGTGCTTTTGACGTCGGCAGCACCGAAGACCCCGCCTACGGCCTCGCCGAGATGGCTTCGCGCGCGCCCAGCATCTTTAATTGGTTCACTCCGGGATATATACCCGCGGGCACAACTATCGAGGCGGCAGGGCTTACGGCGCCGGAGATGGAGATCACCGACGTAACCACCGTGATCGGCTACCTCAACAGCATGCAGGCCGCCGTGTCTGGTGGCTACGGCAATAACAACGACCTTTATATGACGCTGGTTACTGAGACAGCCCTGGCCAACAACCCGGAGGCACTGCTCGCGCGTGTGAACCTCTTGCTTCTGGGCGGGCAGATGTCGTCTACGCTGCAGAGCCAGATTCTGGGTGCGGTCAATGCCATCCCTATCCCTACAGGCAGTGATCCTACCAATGCCCTGCTTGCCCGCGCACAAACCGCGATATTTCTAACCGTCGCTTCGCCTGAGTACACTGCCCAGCACTAACCAGGCAGCAACACGAGGAGCTTATCCACCATGTGTAAGATCGACCATTCCCGGCGCCAGTTCATGAAGACGGCCTCTTACGCAGCAATGGCAGGCGTCACCGCAAGCCCCTTGATGCACAGCATGCGCGCCCTGGCGGCGATGAGCTCCCATACCGCATCTGCAGCGACTGATTATCGTGCCATGGTCTGTGTTTACCTGCAGGGCGGCAATGACGGCCATGGCACTTTGATCGCTACCGACCCGGATTCCTTCTCGGCGTTTACCCAGGCTCGCAATAGTGCCCAGGGGCTGGCGTATCCCATGAACGAGCTGCTGCCGATCACGCCTGTTACTCCGCAGTCCGGCCGCACCTTCGCCTTGAACCCTTATCTCACCGGAGTTCAGAACCTCTTCAACTCCGGCCGCTGTGCGCTGGTGGCAAACACCGGAACCCTGATCGAGCCCATCACCAAGGCCCAGTGGAACTCAGGCACGGCTAACCTGCCCAGGTCGCTTTTCTCCCATTTCGATCAGACCAATGCCTGGGAGGCGATCGCTGCCGACGGCGCCAACCGTGGATGGGGAGGCCGCATGGCTGACCTGTTCGAGAGCATGAACAGCAATGCTTCGTTTACCTGCATCAGCACCAGCGGCACCACGCTCTTTCTCTCCGGCCAGCAGGCGTTTCAGCTTCGCGTGACCTCCGCCGGCGCGCTGCAGGCGAACGGGCTCGCGAATCCGCTCTTCGGCTCCGCGCAAGGAACGGCAGCGTTTCAGTCGATCATCAGCGCCGACGATGCGAATCTTTTTGCCAAGGAATACGCGGTGGTCGTTCGCCGCTCGCTCGCAGCCCAGGCGGCCCTTGCCGCCGCCATGGCGCCTGCTGGTCCTACTGGCGTGCCCAACCCTACTCAATTTCTTGACCCCGCTACCGGCATGCTGGCGGATAATAGTTTTGCCCAGTCGCTGCAGACTGTT
>CAZSUK010000073.1:0-3379 GCA_964609355.1 uncultured Acidobacteriaceae bacterium
CTGCGGATTACTTCCAGCGCCCTGGCTGATCCAACCTTGCAGGAAAAGCAGAAACACCATCACCTCGAGAAGCAGAAAATTGCCGCGGCCGCCGTCAAGATGATCGAGGAAGGGCAGTGCGTCATTCTTGATTCGGGGACGACGACGACCGCGATAGCGCACGGACTAAAGCGCTTCAGCCGGTTGACCGTGATCACCAATGCGGTCAATATCGCCGCGGAACTTGCGGGCACGGATTTCGAGGTGATCCTGGTAGGCGGGACCTTGCGGAAGAATTCTTTCTCCCTGGTCGGGCCGCTGGCAGAGGACAATCTCGAAGAGATGCATGCAGATATCCTGTTCCTCGGCGTGGATGGGTTCGACCTGGAAGTCGGGATCACGACTCCCAACTTTCTCGAGTCCAGGGTGAATCGCGCCATGGTGAAGGCCGCACGAAAAGTAGTGGTGGTGTGCGATTCGAGTAAGTTCAATCACCGTAGTTTGTCCCGGATCATCCCGGCCGGCGCCATTCACTACCTCATCACCGACCGCAACCTGCCAAGTGCGGCTGTCGATGCGCTTCGGGCCCACAACATCGACGTAACCCTCGTCTGACCAGCCTGGCGCAAAGAGTTTTTGCTTGACAACCCTTCCGAAAAGACGCTAAACACTCATCTACGTAAGAAAACGTAATGTCCGTGGGAATCCTTTGTTTTGGAGGTTAGCGGTGAAGTGCATTCGCTTGTTCCGGATCGGCACGCTTGCCTTGGGTCTTTGTTGCCTCCATGCCATGGTCAACGGCCAATCCAACGACCAGGGCCTAATCCGCGGCACGGTGTCGGATTCCAGGGGAGCCGTTATCCCAGGTGCAAACGTCACCCTCATCGACGTGGGGACCAACATTTCGCAAAAAGCCACTACCAACGACCACGGGCTCTATGTCTTTACGGGATTGCGGGCCGCCAATTACAAGATGCTGATCGAATCGGCGGGTTTTGGGCCGGTGGAGAAGGCCGGCATTGCTCTTGACGCGAATCAGCAGACCACATTGAACGTGACCCTGGCGCCGGCTGCAGCCAATGCGAGTGTCACCGTCGAGGGAACGCCGGTGCTGCTTGACGCCGATAACGCGACCCTGGGTACAGATGTGGGAACGAAATATCTAACCCAGGTACCGCTCGAAAATCGCGATCCGTTCGGACTGGCGTTTCTCGCCGCCGGCGTGACCGAGACGGCAGGGTCCGGTATCCAGGATGGCTATCCGGCGGGGACTAACTTTGTTTCGAATGGACAGCGCAATGCAACCGCGGAAATTCGCCTCGATGGCACCCTGACGACCGCACCGGAGCAAGGGGAAGGGGGCACATCGAACATCTACTACCAGGCGACGGTCGAGGCGCTGCAGGAAGTGAAGGTCCAGAACAACAGCTTTTCTGCGGAGTACGGCAACAACGGTGGAACCGTCCTCGACGAGGTGATGAAGTCGGGCACGAACTCGCTCCACGGCAGCGCTTATGAGTTCAATCAGAACTCCATTTTCGATGCTCGCGACTATTTCAACAGCGGTCCGAAGCCGGGGCACTCGCAAAACCAGTTTGGCGCCTCGATCGGCGGCCCCATTAGGAAAAACAAGACTTTCTTTTTTGCCGACTTCGAGTCTGTGATCGCCAGCAACCCGGTCAATATCGTCGCCACCGTCCCTACGGCGGCGCAGATCAACGGCGACTTTTCGCAGGCGATGACCTATGACCAGAATGGCAATCCTGTTCAAAACCAGATCTTCGATCCATTTCTGATTGATCCAAATGCCTATAGCCGGCCTGCGTACGCAAACAACGTCATTCCTCAAGGTGAAATCGATCCCGTTGGCCAGGCGATTCTGAAGCTGTATCCAAAACCCAATACAGCCGGGGATGCCGTCTCAGGGGCCAACAATTTCCGGGACGTTATCCTCTCGACCTCAACGCAGTGGCAATTCGATGTCAAGATCGATCAGCACTTCACTGACAAGTCGACTCTTTCCGGCCGCTATAGCAATGTGTTCGCACACGGCAGCACACCGACCGTATTCGGCGATGGCGACACATGGAGCGATGGCATGGCCTTTACAGAGCGTGTCTTCAACGATGGGCTCATCTATTCCTACACACCTACTCCCCGTACACTCTTGACCCTGACCGCAGGCCTGGACCGGGTTACCAGCCCATCCCACACCAATTATCCGAGCCCGACCTCGGTCGGTTTTCCCAGCTACCTCGAACAAAACGGCGTCGTGCGCATGCCCTCGATTATCATGCCGGAAGCGCCCTGGACCTCGATATATGATCAATGCTGCGTGGATACACTGTTTGCCCATACGCTGGGGAATTATTCCGCCTCATTTTCGTGGACGAAGGGTCAACAAACGCTCAAGTTCGGCGGTGAGCAGCGGCTCTTCTATAACAATTTTTTCCAACCGAATTATCCCAACGGGCTTTTCAGCTTCGATCAGGATGTTACGGCGCAGATCCCCTATGACACTGACAACGGCATCCAGGGAAATTCGTTTGCCGGTTTGCTGATTGGCTATGGGGACTCAGGAAGCATCAACGTAAGCCAATCGGTGGCGGATAAGTCTAAGGAGACCGGTTTCTACGCACAGGATGACTGGCGAGTCAATCGTAAGCTAACCCTCAACCTGGGCATTCGCTATGAGTGGAGTACGCCCTACACGGAACGGCGGAACAACTCGCAGTTCAGCGACTTTACCGGAGACAGCGGTATTGGGATTGCCGGCATCAGCGGCAACCTGTTGGGCACGACCATCTTCGCTTCCAGCCAGAAGCGAAGCGTCCCGACGGATTGGAACAATGTCGCCCCGCGTCTTGGTTTCGCCTATCTGGCAAACGACAAACTGGTAATACGCGGTGGTGCCGGGGTCTACTACGGCATGAGCGTGGCGACGAACTTTCAGTATCCCGGAACTGCCTTTACCGCCAGCCCTCAGGCATTCTTCACCTTGGACGGCTATTTAACGCGCTCCGCTACCCTTGAAAATCCATTCCCCGGAGGCATCGAGCAACCGCAGGGCACGAAATACGGCAAGCTGGCGGAATGGGGCCTGCCGAACGGTAATAATCTGGGTACGCAAACCGCTCGAAACGCTGAGATCTACCAGTGGAACCTTGGTGTTCAGCAAGCCTTCCCCGGTAACTTTGTGCTGGGCATCAATTACTCGGCTAACCGCAGCACACACCTTCCCTGGGGCGGCTACAACAGCACGAGCAATCGCAACTTCATTCCTTCTGCTGTGCGACAGCAGTACACCAGCGACCAATTAAATTCGCTGGTAAACAATCCTTTCCAGGGCCTCTTCAGCGGGCCGGGGGCGATCTTCAACGAACCGGAATCGCGCTATGGC
>CAZSUK010000074.1:0-4487 GCA_964609355.1 uncultured Acidobacteriaceae bacterium
TAAAGTCCGGGGCTTCCACCAGCCATTCTCTCGGGATTTAAACAGGGTGCGGAAGAATTTGGTTTCGGAGCAGATTTGGGACGCAGCGGCTGAAGATTCTGCGGAAAAATTCGGGACCGGGCAACTACCGCAGGGCTAAAGCCCGATGTGTGTTCGATCGTTTACGGCCCGACTAAAGTCGTGCCCTGATACAAAGCCCAGTTCTGCTACAGACGCTTAAAGCCCTCAATTTTTGTGCCCGAGCGTTTCCGCGGGTTTAAAAACCCGCTCCCCCGGACTAAAGTCCGGGGCTGGCACAAACGACTTTCCCAGGACTGCAGTCAAGGGTTGGTGGGTGGCCCAGGTCTCGCTTTTGAGACCTGGGTTTCTCCTCGCAAATGGTTCTAAGCCGGAACACCCACTCACACTGTGAAGGTTGGCCGCCTAGGAGGAGGCGGGCACGATCACTGTGACCGCAATCGCGTGGGCAAGCAACGTACCCTGGCTTCCCGTAACCACGATCGTGTAAGTCCCGGCGGGAGTTGGCGTGGCGCCGGATGTGGGCGGCGGGGTGGGAGTCGTTGGCGGTGTCGGCGTTGAAGAACCGCTGCCTCCGCCGCCGCAGCCAATGCCGGCAGCGAGAATGGCGAGGCAAACCAGACTCAGCATAGAGCGCCAACTGCGCCGCCGTGCCGGCAGACCCAGCAGGAACACGCCGGCCAAGGCGGCTCCGCCGCTGGCCGCAAGCCATTCCATCCGGCGCGCCGAGGGACCGGGAGACTTGACCGAGCTCGCGGGCGCGGATGCATTGATGGTGAGCGTGGCTGTGGTGTTTCCATTCACCATGACCGAAGTGGGATTCAGAGTGCAGCTCATTCCGGTGGGTGCCGTGCACGTCAAGGCGACTGCGGCGTTGTAGCCGTTGATGGAGCCGAGGTTCAGCGTCGCCGTTCCGGTTGAACCTGCCGCGACGGTCACGTTCGGGTTTTGCGCCAGCATGGAAAAGTCGGTCAGAGGATTGGAGAGCGACAAGCCGAACTGAGACGGAGCATACGCGGTGTCCCCGGAATACGTAATCACGACGGGGTTATTTCCCTGGGGAAGCGAAGCAGAGGAATTGTCGAAGAAGTAGGTTGCCGTTGAGGTATCGCCGGAGGCTGCAGCGGTAAGGCCAATGCCTCCGGGGGTAAGGTCAACTCCTCCTGACCGGATGTCGACCGTGCCGGAGGGCGCCGCTGAGCCGGTCTTCCCGGTAACCGTGATCGACAAGTTGATGCGGGCAGCCGGCGAGGCAGTGGAAGTGCTGGCGGTGGCGGTGGTGGTAGTGGGCAACAGCGTGGTGGGTGCGGTTACGGTCAGGCTCGCGGGTGTCGCGCTGGCGCCGCTGCTGTAGTTGCTATCGCCGGGGTAGGTTCCGGTTAAGGATACGGCGCCGGCCGGCAACGCCGTGCTCTGGGCGCTGGTGATGGTATAGGTGGCAACCGCGTAGCTGTTTTCGATTGCGCTGAGAGTGCCGGTACCCAGGGTGGTTGAACCTGCCAGGAAGGTGACCGAACCAGTCGGTGCTACGCCACCACCATCCGTCTGGACCAAAGCGGTGAGGGTTGTTGTTTGTCCCTGAGCGATGGTTGCGAGTGCGGTGCTCACCCCTACCTGCGTCGCTCCCTTCACAACGGTGAATGCCACCGTTCCCGGGGTGCTGGTCGATTTGTTATAGCTGCTATCGCCCGAATAGGAGGCTGCGATCGAGTGCGCCCCCACAGCCAAGGCGCCAGTGGTGTACTCCGAAAGACCTTCCGAATCGAGCAGGACGGTGTTCAACGGGTTCCCGTTGTCTGTAAACGTCACGGTACCGGTTGGTTCGCTGAAATAAGGACAATTAGAGGTACAGCTGGCTTCACTCGTAGGGATGGGATAGCCATCGATAATGGCGGGGGTGCCGTAGGAAACCTGTTGTCCCGCGAGGCTGGCTGTTTGTCCATTGGCGTATTCCGCAACCTGAAGCTCTAGCGTGCTGGCCTCCGGAGTCACTGTGATCGGGGTCTTGCTGGACGCGCTGGGAGCAAAGGTGCCGTCCCCGGAGTAGTTGCCCCAGATGTTATAGCTGCCTCCCGGCAAACTGCCCACGCTGGCTGACCCCGCACCGTTAGCGAGGGTCAGGACGACTTGCCCCTGATTGGTGATCAAAGGACTATCGGTCATCACCGCTACGTCGCCGGTAGGAGTGCCGCCGCTGCCGGCAACGGAGGTCTTGAGCGTAACCGCCGTCCCATGGGTAAAGGAGGTGGACGACGGAGTGAACGTCGTCGTGGTCGCAGTTCCGTTACTGCGGCTGTTCCAGTTGGTTACCAGCACATTGGCGTCGATCGAGCCTAAGCCGGTAGCCAGATCGTAACCTGGGGTCGCGGCATAGCCGGTGAGTTCCCCATTGGTGCAATTGGGCGATCCGGCCAGGCAGGGCATCTGGTTGGTACCCGCCTGGATATCATGGAACGCGGTCGGCATCTTGGCAGCCAGGGGATAGAGTTCGTAATTCGCCTGTCCCTGCGGTCCATAAGCCTGGTTCACGATCGCCATAATGCCGGCAAAGGCGGGAGAGGAGACAGAAGTGCCACCGAATCCACTGATCTGCGGGTTGGAAGCGCCCTGGCAGTCGCCATCGGCAGCACAAACCGCATAAAAACTTCCGTTAATACCGTTGGCAGCAAAGAGGGAGACGTCCGGTAGATCCCGAGCACCGTCAGCAGGCACTCCGGTTCCCACCTGCCAGGATGGCTTGGGGGTCGGCGCACAAGCCGTGACCGTCGTACCGGTCGAATCCAGGGTTGGATTACCGCAGGTGCTCGGCCCTCCGCTGCCGCCGGAGATGGAACCGGCCGGGTTGATCAACAGGTTCAGACCAAATTGGCTGTCATTCCAAACCTGCTCCGGGATGTAGCTGATCAACGAACCGTTTTTGCTGTCGTTGGTGCTGTTCCAATAGGTGGCAAGGGCTGCCGCGTTGGGGTAATGAAAATCCGTGCCACCGACCGCCACGTTGAACGGGGTGGAGGCAAATCCGCTTACGGCGAGGCCATTCTGCGCCACGGTCTCGGTGTCTGGATTGTCGCAGCCGGCCGAACCGCTGTCGCCGGTGGAAACCATGACGGTGATGCCCTGCGCTGCTGCCTGTTCCCACAATCCAGACCAAAGCGAATTCGAAGCGCCGAGGGTGGTCTCGCATTGCCCAAAGCTGATGCTGATGACCGGTGCAATGTTGGAGTACACGGCCCGCTCGGCAGCTAACACCAGGCCTGTCTCCACGCTGGTATCAGCGGCAATGACCAGATCAATGGTTGCGCCGGGAGCCACCGCGCCCGACCATTCCACGTCCAGATAGGCTTCGGCAGAGGCGTTATTGAGGCCATCCGGATTGTTGGCGCCATCGATGCCAGGGTCGTTGCCATCGATGATCACCTGGGGAGTGGAAGCCGGCAAGCTGAACAGCGTACGGAAATTGTTAACGAAGTTGATGTTGATATTCGATTCGTTGATGATGGCGATCGTTTGTCCACTGCCATCGAGCGGCTTGGCAGCGGTGTAGAGCGGGGTCACGTCGTATTGGGTAGCGAAGTCTTCGGGGCCCACAGCATACGTTTTGCCCAGCGTTCCCCCGGGCAAAGTCCACTCCGGGATCGCCTCATGCGTTTTCGGATTGTATTGGGCGCTGCCCAGGAAGCGGCTGTAGTGGCGGATGGGAAAGTTGTTCAGCGAAACAAAGCCACCCAAAACGGGCGCCAGCGCAACAGGTATTTGCGGATCTTGAGTATTTGAAAAATGCTGCTGGCCGTTGACCGCGTATTTGTGAATGGTGGTATGAAAAGCCTGTTGCAGGGCGCCTACGGTGCCGGCGACTTCCAGCGTTTGTTTACCCGGATTCACCTTGAGTACCTGGAAGCCTTTTGCCTCGAGCCAGCTCTCGATGGTCTGCACATCCTGGTCGCTGGGCCCGAATTGCTTACCAAATTGTTCTGGCGTCAACCATTTGTGGAAGTTTGCCGTGCCCGGGGTGTGCATATCGCTGAGCAGTTGTTGCAGGGCAGCTTCCTGTTGCGGACTGCGCTTCAGTACTAATTGCAACCGGTCAAGTTGCATATCCGGAGAGGCTGCGCCGCGGTCGTTGGCGGCCTTCGCCATGGGATGAACCGTACCGCGTAAGGTAACCAGGGCGTGATCATTCACGGGTTGGGTCAGGCGCGCTTCCTGTGCCGTCGCGCGACGGCCTGCGCCGAGCGATACCAGCAAAACCAACACCGGTAGGAGAGCGTTGCAAAAATTGGGTTTCATGATCTTCCTTCGTGCCCTGGTTCACTCAAGACGTCAGCTAAAGATGAGACAGACGGGGTGACTCAGCGGGTATTGCTTTCCGCTGGGGTTCAGCAGTCCTGATCGCGTGTTGCGCGCAAAGACGACAAGATTGGACGAATCCTCATTGGCAACGAGCAGCCATTGGTTACCGGGATCGAGGG
>CAZSUK010000075.1:0-27365 GCA_964609355.1 uncultured Acidobacteriaceae bacterium
CGCAAGGCCCGAGTCTCCGCCACCCCCGGGCGCCGGGATGGTGGCGAGCACATCGCCGCTCTGCGGATCGATCTTCTGAATACGGTCTTCGACGATTTGAAATAAATGCCGGCCGTCAAAGGCCGTTCCTGCATGGGCGGCAACATCGATCGCACGCACCGCCTTGCCGCCCTCGGGATCAAAAGCGTTGAGCTTGTCTCCGGAGGCAAACCAGACGTGCTGACCGTCATAGGTAACTCCGTTCACTCTTGCAGCGCCCGGAAAGGGGCCATATTCCTGGAGGATTTCGGCTGTCGATCGTTTCATAGGTCCACCTTACTCAATTGGCAGCGCGGCGGGGAGTAACAAAGTGGTCGTGAATCCCGGCACAGGCGGGGTTATCCAGCGCCGAGCGCGCGCGCGGCCAAACGACTGTACCTTGCCTGCCTCGGCCAGCGTGTCGAGCGCGCGTTGCACCGAACGCTGGCTGGTGCCAAGCGCGAGGGCGAGAGCCGAACTTGACCAAGCCTCACCGTCGGCGAGGAAGGCGAGCACTGCCCCATGCTCGTCTTCGAGCGGTCGGGCCAGGATGAGCACCCCGTTGGAACAGCGCGACACGAGCGCAAAACCGCGCGGGGTCGCATTCACGTCTGCCAGCTTTCGCAGCAGCTTGCGTAGCCGCCCTATTTCCACTCGCAATCGCGCGCGATGCGATTCATCGACGAACCTCGATCCGAATGCCCGGGCAACCAGCGCGTCCCTCGGCACGTCACCAGGCCATGCTTCCCCCAGCGCTCGAGCCAGCGCGAACAATACCGGGCGGGTTGCGAGCGAAACGATTGTGCCCCCGTTACGCACCGCATAACGGCACGCGTCCACGACGAGTGCCGGCGAAGCCAGCAATGCTTCCACCTGTTCCAGCAATAGCGACTGCTCGTGGTTCTTCGTGATCAGGCGCGCGGCGGGCGTGTTCAGAACGCGGGATGCGCTTTCGACTTCCGCCGTGAGCGCGGGGATATCCGACAGTCGCGCTGCACTGTGTGCCCGTGAGAGCGCAGCGCGCGCCGCGTTCGTTTGCAAGCGCCGTATCGCGATTCCCGCAACCACGAGTTCGTGAACAGCTCTCAACGCGGGTGGGAGCAGGGTCGGGTCGAGGTCGGCAACCATCCGCTCCGCCTGGTCGAGATGCCCGATCAGCAAAAAACGGCGAGCCGCGAGACATCGCGCATGCGCTGCATTGACGTGGTCACCGTGTTGTTCGAGCGTCACCCGCGCCGTATCGAGCGCCTTCGCCGGCCAGCCCAGGTCGCGGGAGGCGAGCGCGACTTCAGCCTCGGCGACGATACAGCGTGCGCGAGCTACGGCTTCTCTGGGACTGAAGGCGCGCGCAGCCCTTCGCAGCAGCTCTTTCGCCCGAATGAGATCGCCGAGCTGTGCCATCGCAATGCCTCGAAGCGCCAAAGCAGGCGGGTCGTCACGCAGCGCGACTCGCTTCAACGCCCCGAGAGGATCACCCGCGGCCAACGCGCGTGCTGCTGCCGTGATCAGCGAATCCATCGGAATCCCGCCACACTTGTCACTCCCACTCCTTGCCAATCCCGGGCTAAGTTTAGCTTGTGAGCGATCACGAACAGGTCCACATGAGAACGCACGAGCAGACAGGGTACGCCAATGACACCTATGGAGATGCACGAATCGAAAACGCCGGCAGCGATTTTTATCGGCAGATGGACCCCCATGGTCTTGTTCTCTCTCAAGGAGAGACCGCATCGCCACGGGGAGCTGCGCCGGCGCCTGGGGTGTATCTCGCAGCGCATGCTTACGAGAACTCTTCGCCGTCTCGAATCCTGCGGCTTGATTGCACGCCGGGTGACGAGATCTAAAACCGCCGCCGTCGAGTATTCCCTGACCCGGCAGGGTAGAACCATCATTGCTCCGCTGCGAGGGATGTGCGGCTGGGCGAAACGATACCGCAGGGAGGTGAGCGCCGACGTACACCTTCCAGAATCAGGTTTGGCTGCAAAGCAGTCAACGAGACTCGGCAACTGAAAACGAAAGGAGCGAAGGATGAGAGCGATTCAGATCATTGCAGCAATTGCCGGTCTGCTCCTGCTGATCTAGTTACACGGATGTTCCTAATTGCGCTGGCGAGGACGAACTGGCAAGCTGAGACCGTGCCGGGTGGCGACAGAGCGTAAGCGGGAACGCAACACCCAAAAGAACGAATTTAGAAGTCACGAGGAGAGACATATATGTGCCCATTATGTATCGCAAGCACAGCAGCCATGATTGCCGGAGCCGGATCCACGGGAGGAATTCTGGCCGTGTGCATTGGCAGCTTCAGAAAATTTACGAAAGCGAATCGTCTCAGTCTATTTCACAAAACAAAGGAGAAATATGATGGCAAGAAGCAAAGAGAAAGACAAGGAAAACGGGAAAGGGCCTGTCGCGATCAACACACCTCCAGCCGTATCGCAGCAAGAGTGGGAGGCTGCGCGCCAGCAACTCTTGGTTAAGGAGAAGGAGTTGACCCGCGCCCGTGACGCGCTGGCGGCCGAACGCCGGCGGATGCCCTGGATAGCTGTCGACAGGAAGTACGAGTTCGACGGACCCAAGGGCAAGGCTAGCCTGCTCGAGCTGTTCGAGGGCCGCCCTCAGTTGGTCGTCTATCGCGCGTTCTTCGAACCCGGAGTGTTCGGGTGGCCTGAACACGCATGCCGCGGTTGCTCCCTGGGCGCCGATCAGGTCGCTCACCTGTCCCATTTAAACGCCCGCGACACCACGCTCGTCTACGCCTCACGCGCGCCGCAGGCGGACATCGCGCGCCTGAAGGCACGAATGGGCTGGGAGATGCCGTGGTACACCATCACCGACAGCTTCGACGCGGACTTCGGCGTCGATCAATGGCACGGCCACAACGTATTCTTCCGCGATGGCGATCGGGTGTTCCGCACTTACTTCATCAACAACCGCGGCGACGAGGCGATGGGAACCACCTGGAGCTACCTCGATCTCACGCCGCTCGGCCGTCAGGAAACCTGGGAGGACTCGCCGGAGGGTTACCCCCAAACCCAACCGTACAAGTGGTGGAACTGGCACGACAACTACGAAGCCGCCGCCTCGCCTGACCCGAAGTGGGTCGACATCACAGTCAATCCAGATGCCGCGTTCCGAAAACGCGCCGCAGAGGCAAAAGGGAGCTAAATGAACGGCCGGAAAACCCAGGTCTCAAAAGCGAGACCTGGGCCCCCCGGCGATTGATGTCGCGGATAGAGCCCCCACGATTGAGTTTAGAGTTACGCGATGTTGTCCAGGGCGCGCTTGAGCTTTTGAGCAGGCTCTTCCTGTCGTCTTAACAAGTCAAAAGCATTGCTCGATTTTGCACTCTGCTCCGCCCAGTGGACCGGACGCGCAATCCTGCTCAGCCAGTCGGCTACCTGCTCCGGCCCGGAGCAGGTAGTTGACGCTTCAAGGCCCAATTCCCGCAAGAAGCCGCCGGTAGCAGAAGCCTTGTGCACACATCCAACAATCGGAAGCTCGAGCGCCATGTAGTCCAGAATGCGGGATGGAATGGAGTAGCGGCTCCTGAGATCGAGTCTTGGATCCAGCTTGGGGCCAGGCAAAAAAGCCACATGAGCACGGCTGAGTTCGACATCAAGGTCCTGCTGCGTGGGACAAAATCCGCCCACACTGACCCGGTTCTTGAGCGTGGTCTTAGCCTGGCGCAGGATCTTCGGCGAGCCCAGATAAGACACCTCGACCTTCAACCCTTTGCGCTCCAGCAGAGGAATGGCCCGATCCAGATCGTCCAGGCCTTCCGCATACGACCTGACGTTGCCATGCATAACAATTTTGAGCGGGCCGCGCTGCCGTGGCTTGGCCGTGACCAACGACTCGTCCCTGGAGAAGCAAAGCAACTCGGCATCGCTGCGTATCAAGGAAACATCGTCCAGCAGTGGCTGACTCACACAAAAGACACTCTCCGCCCGTTCCACCAGCTGCCGCAATGCACCAGAGAAAACATCGCCCTGCAATACGTCCCAAAGATGAAGCACGAAGGGAGCCCCGACCAGGTTGGCCAACTCAAGGCAACGTTGCGCATCGGGTTCACTCAGGGGGGCTATATAGGCACTGGAGACGCGTGCACGATATTCCTTCTTGAGGCGTTCGACCATCGGGGTTCGTAAATCGCTTCCATTCCACAGACTGATGCCTATGCGCTCGCATACACGCAACAAGCTCGGGTTATGGAGAAAGGAATAACGGCTGAGCAAAGTATTTTCAAAAAGAACGGAACGCGGATCCATTTGCTTCAGGCCGCTGCTCCACCAGTGAAAATGCAGCCAATCCCGATGAGGCTCCATCAAGCGAAGCGTCTGCACTCCGATCGCAGTGCGCGGAGACAGCGAGAATCTATTAATAAATAAAGGAACGCGATGACCGGCAGACATAAACTTTCCCGTGACTTCTTTTATCGGATGTGGTCGGGATAAATTTCAGTACTACAGCTACAAATATCCGAAATATATCAGTGACAGGATCAATTGAAATAGACATACCGGTGGAGTGGACGTTACGGCGGTCCTTGTCCTGGTTACCGTGGTGCGGGCAAAGTCTTCGATCGCCGTCGCAATCGCGCATTGCCTATGCATCCGGGACGGATTGTGGGTTTCCGTCAAGTATTAATAAATTAGTTGACTTCCTGGGCCGCCTCTATTACCCTTAATTTCGGGACAACTGTATGCCACCTAAAAAATCGCCGACGCTCACGGAAGCCGAGTTGAGGCTGATGAAAGTTCTCTGGGCACGCGGGGAATCTACGGTCAGCGACATTGCTGCGGCACTGCCCAAGAAGACTGCCCTGGCCTACAACTCCGTGCTCACGACGGTGAGAATTTTGGAGCAAAAGGGCTATGTGCGGCATCGCAAAGAAGGCCGTGCCTTTTACTACGTACCGGTAGTCCAGGAAGAAGAAGCCGGCAGCTCTGAAGTACGCCTGGTGCTGAGCCGTTTCTTTGGCAACTCACGGGAAAAGCTGATGTTATCCCTGTTGGGCGACGCGGATGTAACCCCCGAAGAATTGCAGCGTCTAAGAGATGCGATCCAACAGGCGGAGTAAGTAACCCCATGGAAGCGATGCTTTTGCGGCAATTCATCTCGACCAGTCCTGCCGAACTGCTGATCTCCAGCATCTGGCAAGGCTTGCTGTTGACCGCTTTGGCCTGGGGCGCGCTTAAGCTGGCGCCTGGGCTGCGGGCATCCACTCGCTTCACTTTGTGGTTCATCACCTTCCTCGCGGTCGCTCTGCTTCCCTGTTTTGCGCTGGCCCGCGCCTGGTTCGGTGTGGATTCCCCGGCCGTCACAAACTTGCCCCAACCAGGCGTTGCTCTGCACCTGAATATTATCTGGGCTTTTGTGCTCGAAGCTGTATGGGGGATCGCTTCCCTGTTTTCGCTCGTCCGCCTGCTCTCGAGCGCCCTACAGATGAGAGCGGTGCTACGTAGCTCCGTCGTCGTTTCTGACTTGCCGGAAGAGATCCAGTCGGCACTGTCGCGGGATGGCAAGCGTTCGGTTGCGGTACGCGTCTCGGACGCAGTCGATGCACCTAGCGTGATTGGCTTCTTCCGTCCCGCCGTGGTGATTCCTCGCGGGTTGTGGAGCGAGTTGGCGCCCGCCGATCTGAGGCAGATCATTCTGCACGAAATGGCTCATCTGGACCGGAGAGACGACTGGACGAATTTGTTGCAGAAACTGTTGCGAGCACTCTGCCCTCTGAATCCGGCTCTTGTTTGGGCGGAGCGTCACCTCTGCCGCGAACGGGAACACGCCTGTGATGATGCTGTGCTCGATGCGGCCGGCAATGCGCGCGCCTATGCCACCTGCCTGACGAAACTAGCCGAAGCCAAGCTGGTCCGGCGAGTCGCTTCGCTCGCGCCGGGCTTTTGGCAGCGGCACTCCGAGCTCGCAGGCAGGGTGGAGAATATACTCCATCGCCGCCGCCGTCTCGGTCCGGCCTTTACCCGCGGCCTGGTCGTGGCCGGCCTGGCTGTTTCCCTCTCTGGCGCGATCGTGCTGCAACGCTGCCCAAGATTTATTTCTTTCACCGCCGCCAGCCCGGTTGCCGCAGCCTTGCAACCGGACAATCATTACCAAGCTCAGGACGCCCCTCAGGCTCACTATCAGCAGGCAGTCTTTCATCCGCCTGCAAACAACAACGCGAATGCAATCGTGCCCAAGGCCCACGCGGCGCGGCAAGTTCGCAAATATCACCGCGTTCAGTTCGTCGAGCTAGTTGAAGACCAGGACGGCGGCGGCATTACCTTGACTCTCTTCACCGTCGAAGTTCCCGAGACTTCGCCGGCGCAAGCTATTCCCACACCCCACAACTGGATCGCTTTCCAGATTTAAAAACATCACTTCGAAAGAGGAAAAATAATGTCTAAAGAAACTAATTTATTAAGAGCACAGGCGAAGCGTATAGGCGCGCCGCTATTGGCTTGTGGCCTTGCCCTCTCGACTGGAGCTATTGTGCTCGGACATCGGCATGTGAATGCCGCAACCGCTGCTGATAATCCAATCGCTCCCATCAACAATGCGAGCATCGATCCTCTGTTGTCGCTTGACCAGGCAACCGAAGCGGTGGCTTCGCGGGTTACTCCGGCAGTGGTCAACATTGCCGTTACTTCTCATCGGACGGAACAACCGGCGATGGAAAGCCAGGGCGAGGATCAGGGTCAGGGTGAGGATCAGCAAGACAATCCGTTCTCTCAGTTCTTCGGTCCAGGACCTGGCCAGCGTCGTGGTATGCCTGGCATGGGCCCGGGCCAACGGCAGATCGAGCATGGGATTGGCAGCGGTGTGATCATCTCCCCTGATGGATACATCGTGACCAACAATCACGTGGTCGAAGGGGCGGTGGAAGTGCGCGTAACCCTGCACGACCGCAGGAGCTTCCCGGCCAAGGTAATTGGCACCGACAAGCTTACAGATCTGGCAGTGGTCAAGATCGACGCCAAGGACCTCCCGGCGATCGCCTGGGGTGATTCGACCCAGCTGGTTCCGGGACAGTCTGTGCTCGCGATCGGGAGCCCGTTTGGTTATTTCCGCTTTTCCGTTACCCGCGGGATTGTTAGCGCGGTCGACCGGCCGAACCCCTACTCGGATG
The DNA here is from genome assembly GCA_964609355.1 of uncultured Acidobacteriaceae bacterium. GTDB lineage: Bacteria > Acidobacteriota > Terriglobia > Terriglobales > Acidobacteriaceae > PALSA-350. The sequence continues at coordinate 7,145 of CAZSUK010000075.1, forward strand.
ACGCTCGCAAGCCGGGCGGGTTTATTCAGACCGATGCTGCCATCAACCCGGGAAACTCCGGTGGCCCGCTGGTGAATGCTCATGGCCAACTGGTTGGCATCAACACTTTCCTTATCTCGGAGAACGGAGGCTTCTCTGGTGCGGGCTTTGCTATCCCCACCCAGACGGTGCACCCGGTAGTTGACTCGCTGATCAAGAACGGCGTGGTCCACCATGGATACCTGGGAGTTGGATTGAACGATGTGACTCCTGAAAATTCGAAGTTCTTCAACCTGACTGGAAACACCGGGGCATTGATTGCCTCTGTCACCCCTGATTCTCCCGCGAGCCGCGCAGGCTTGAAGGAGGGCGATGTGGTGACGGCTGTCAACGGCCACTCGGTGGAAACAGGAAGTGATTTGCAGGTGATCGTCAGCGAAGATGCGCCCGGCTCCAAGATCGAGTTGGACGTGGTGCGCAATGGCCACCCCGAGAAAGTCAACCTGACCGTTGGCGAATACCACAAGGACCAGCAAGTCGCGGCCAACACCAGCGACGAGTCTGGTCACGCTCGGCTCGGCATCGCGATTGCCGATCTGACTCCGGATGTTCGGCAGCAGCTGAATCTTCCCACGGATGTTAAGGGAGTTGCGGTTGCGCAGGTTCAGCCGGGCAGCCCTGCGGAAGATGCGGGGTTGAGCGGTGGCGATGTGATTCTCGAGATCAATCGCAAGCCGGTAACCTCGGCGGATCAGTTCCGCAGCGATGTGAAGTCGGCGCCTGCCAATCAAGACATGCTGCTTCGGGTCTGGGCAAACGGTGGCACCAGCTACCGCGTTGTTCACCCGGAGAGTGCGTCTGGGTCTAATGGTGAGTAGTTAATTCGGACTGGCACGTACGGCACGGCTTCGGCCGTGCCGTATTTTTTTGTTTGCGGGCTGCGGCAAAAGTCCGGTTACACCGCGACAACTGCAGATCCCTCCGCTGCGCACCTGTGGAACTCCGGTCGGGACGACAAGGGGAGGGGCGGTTACGTTCCGAAAGGTTAGCGACTTGGATGGACAGGTTTACGAACGACTACATTGCGAAACCGCAAGAGCTTCAGCCCGCAACAGAATTGTCATCCCGACCGGAGCGAAGCGCAGTGGAGAGATCTGCGGTTTAGCGGTCCTCTCCTGGAAATGTTTTTGACAGATCCAAGCGTAGTAGAGGCCCGCCCCCCCCGGAATAAATTCCGCGCGACAGCGGTTAGATTTGCGAAAAGCTCAACGGACTTAAATAAAGATTGGAGATGTTGCTTACGATTTCGGGGTCGGTGTTACCCGGCTTTCGCGAAAGCTCCTTCCAGGCTGGATCGGATGCAAATGCTGCCCACTTCTTATTCAAATCGGCCACGTCTTCAAACGTGAGCATGTAGGTCAGGCTTGGCATTCGATGCCCGATCAGCGTGTCTCCAAAAAAGACAGGGGCTAACCCAGTCCGGACAAAAATCGCAATCTCCGCCTCGTTGAACATCTGGACTTTCCGAATATGCGCCGCATCCGTCGCGCTCTCGTAGGTTCTGAGCTGGAAAATTCGTTTTTCTGTTTTCGGCGCAACCAGCTTTGGCCAACCTGCAAACGCAGACAATAGCGAAGTCTCCACCCGCACAAACGGCGGCGCCGCAGCAGGCGCTTCCCAGAACGCCGCAGCTGCTTTGCGGAACTGAGTGTCTGCAGCCAGACGAGTCTCTAGCCTAGCCAGCGTATCCACAGAAGTAGCCGGTACTAGCAAATAATACGTGGGTGTCTCCGGGCCAATGTCCAGCTTGAATGCCCCGACCGGACCGATCGACATCTGATTCAATGCCGGAATCAGGGCGTGTTCAAAATAGCTTTGGGTCAACGCCAGTTGCGGTCCTGTGGTGAGGGTATATTTCCGAAGCTGGTAGAACTCCTGGGTAGTCTGTACCATCGCCCTCCCCTCCCCGCTCAAAGCCGCCCCCGCCATCGCAATCGCGGATGTGACAAATCTTCGTCTCTGCAATACTTCCTCCTACTCAACCAGCGCAAGTGTAAACCCGTCGTATCCCTTGCTGCCTACGGTTTGGATAGTGGTAGCGCTGATGCGTGGTTCAGAGGCCAGCATCTCGTGCATGCGGCGGGCGCCCTGGACATTTGCATCGTTGCTCTTGCCATCGATCAAGGCTCCATCACGGACCACATTGTCTACGATGATGAGACTGCCAGGGCGTGACAGCTTCAGCGACCATTCGAGATAGTGCGGTATGCTTTGCTTGTCAGCATCGATGAAGAATAAATCAAAGGGACCGAGACCCTCCGCCCCCAACTTCTGGATGCTGGTACGGGCGTCGCCCAGGCGGACCTGGACCATTTGAGCGAACCCTGCGCGAGCGATATTGCCGCGCGCTACCTCTGCATGTTTTGGGTCCGCTTCCAGAGTGATCAAACGGCCACCGGGTCCGAGGGCTCGCGCCAGCCAGATGCTGCTGTATCCACCCAACGTGCCGATCTCGAGAATCCGCGTGGCGCCGGCCAGCTGCGCCAGCAGCATGAGAAGTTTCCCCTGACTGGGAGAGACGCTGATCGGCGGCAGCCCCGCCGCCTCACTGTCAGCAAGAGCCGCATCGAGAGCGGCGTCGTGCGGCATCAGGAGGGCGGTGGTGTATTGGTCGACCGCTGTCCATAATTGCTTGTCCATCAGAATGCTCCTACACTAAGTTTCAAAATGCCCACCTCGTACAACCAGATTACAGGGCAAAGCCTGGAAAGGCTTGCGGCGCTCAGCGACGGCATCTTCGCCGTGGCCATGACGTTGTTGGTCCTGGACCTTCACGTTCCGGCGCGCGAATTGATTCACAGCCAGGGAGAGTTGTGGCACACACTTGCCGGCGCTGCCCCTCAACTCATCAGCTACATGATGAGCTTTATGACGCTGGGGATTTTCTGGAACGGGCAGCAGGCACAATTAAATTCATTCACCCAAAGTGATCGTCAGCTGTCTTGGATCCATATTGCCTTTCTCTTCCTGGTATCGGTGATGCCCTTCTCCACTCGCTTGCTAGCGGAATTCATCTCCTACCGCACGGTCCTCGTGGCTTACTGGGCGAATATTCTGTTGCTCGGCGCGGTGCTGTTTGTGAGCTGGCGCTATGCGAGACGAGCAGGTCTGTTGCAGGAAGAGATTACCCACCAGAAGCAATGTGCCATGGAACGGCGGATCGTCGTGGCCCAGGCGCTCTATGCCTTTGGGATGTGCCTGTGCCTGGTAAACACCTACGTTAGCATCGCGTTTATTGTGCTGGTGCAACTGAACTTCGCCCTGGCGCCGCGGCTGCCCTTTCTCTCAGAAATCTAGCAGCTACAGCCGCTCAGATTCCACGAAGTGAACGCCGGGAGGAGCGGTGATGGCCGCTTCCAGCAGAGCCCTGGCAATCTTATCCGCGGGGACCACGCGATAGTGCCGCGGCAAGACCGGCCGTAGCGAATGAAACACCCGAATGGTGCGCGCCTCCCATGCACGGTGTGGCTTTCGCGGCCCGAGGATGCCGGAGGGACGCACCAGGGTGAGCGAAGGAAACCCGCCGGCGATCAATCTTTGTTCCACTTCGCCTTTGACCCGGTTGTAAAAGGCGCGCGCCTTTGGGTTGGCGCCGATCGAGGAGTTAAAAGCGAAGCTCTGCGCGCCGTGGTCGTACAACAGTTTGGCCACCGCCAAAGGGTAATCGACATCTACTTTGCGAAACGCCGCGTGCGAGCCTGCCTCGCGCATGGTCGTGCCCAGGGTGCAGATGCCTGCGTGTACCTGCCACCACGGGGCATCGGCCGGCAGAGCATCGAAGTCGACCAGGGGGTTTTCCAGCCGCGGCTGCGGAGGCAAGGGGTTCCGGGTGACGGCGACTACCTTCGACACCCGGCTGTCGGCAAGCGCCTGGCGCAGGACGGATTGGCCGACCAGCCCAGTAGCGCCGACCAGTAACAGATCTGTCATAGTCTTGCTCCTTGCAGCAATAATAGGCCATGGAGAACTTCCGTCTGCGGGTGTTTCGGGCCGTCGCGCACCATCTTAACTTCCGCATAGCGGCTGAGGAGCTCTTGTTGACCCAGTCGGCGGTGACCCAGCAGATCAAGGCGCTGGAGTCGGAAATGGATGTTCCCTTGTTTGACCGCGCCGGTGGCCGCGTTTCTCTCACCCCTGCGGGTGCTGCGTTATTGCCTTTTGCCGACAGGCTCGCGGCCCTGGCCGCAGAAGCTCGTGAAGCGGTGGCGGCTGCGAATGGCGCAAGCGCTGGACGTTTGGCCCTGGGTGCTTCGCAGACGATCGGACAATATTTGTTGCCCAGGCTGATCGCCGGCTTTCTCGAGCAGAACCCTAAAGTGGACATCAGCGTGGCCGGTGGGAACACGCAAACCATCCTCGAAGCGCTGGTCGAGCACCGGGTGCAGCTCTGCCTGATCGAAGGGCCGGCTATGCGCAGAGACGTGCAGGTAGAACCTTTTATGGAGGACCACATGGTCTGCGTTGTGCCTGCGGGCCATCAGTGGGCCGATAAGGAGATTGACGTGAAAGAGCTGCAGCAGGCCGTGCTGGTGGCTCGCGAGCTGGGTTCGGGCTCGCGCCGGATCGTCGAGCAAGCGATGGAGAAGGCCGGATTGGAAGTGAAAAAATTGCGGCTGCTGATGACGTTCGATTCGACAGAAGGCCTTCTGAGCGCGGTCGAAGCCGGGTTGGGGGTGGCTTTCGTATCCCGTTGGGCGGTACGCAACCAGCTTGCGCTGGGAACACTGAAGCTGGCCAGGGTACGAGGACTAAACCTGGCGCGTATGTTCTCGCTGGCCACCGTCGCCGGGCCGGAACCCGCCGGGATTGCCCGCGCATTCCATCGTTTCGTGTTGGAGCGCGCAGAAGGACTGGCGCCGCGCGCCACGGGCCGGAAAGCGCCGGTCAAAGATTAGGGGGATTAGATCGATATGTAGTTAAAGTAAATCGCCAACAGCGAAGCGCCGGCGACGATGATCCACAGACTGACGCCTTGCACGAAAGGACGAACCCCAACCTGCTGCAGGGTCTTCTTCGAAAGACTGGTTCCGATTAGAAACAGCGTAGCCGTGAGTCCCGCTTTGCCAAGATGGTTCATCGTTCCAAACTGAGTCGCAAACTGTGGAAGATAACTAGCCGCGGCAGCTGCAAGACAAAAAAGGAAAATGAACCAGGGTACCCTCACCTTAGCCATGCCACCGGAGTTCCCTGTTCGCGCCATGTAGGCCGCCGCAAGCAATGAGACGGGAACAATCCAAAGTGCGCGCGCCAACTTGACCGTGGTACCGACAGCCAAAGCCTGATTACCGTACTTCGCCGCCGCACCAACCACTGAACTGGTGTCATGAATAGCCAACGCGGACCAAAGCCCAAACTGATTCTGGCTCAGATGCAGCGCGTGTCCGATGAAAGGAAAAATCAGCAGGGCCACCGAATTGAGCACAAACACGGTCCCCATGGAGACACTGATCTCTTCCTGATCTGCGCCGGTAATGGGAGAGATAGCAGCGATGGCACTTCCACCGCAAATCGCGGTGCCCGCAGAAATCAAGAACGACGCCTTGCCCGCCACTTTAAGCAGACTGCCAAAGAGAAGCCCAAGCAACATGGCGCAGCTAATGCTGATCGCGGTATACAAGAACCCGGAGCGGCCGGCATGCAACACCTGCTTCAGATTCATACCAAAGCCAAGAGCAACGACTGAAGCCTGCAACAGCCACTTCGCCAACTCGTGACTTTGCAGGCGAAACGGATGCTCGAACGCAAACCCGAAAGCGATTCCGCCAGCTAAGGCAACGGAGGGAGAAATAACACCGCTGGCCGCCAGAAGAAGGCATACGAAGAAAATCGTTCTGCTGTTCATAGACTGACTATCGACGAATCTTCGAAAGCGGTCCAAGCAGTAATAATGATGAGCAATTAGCCTAATGAATGTTCAGGAATGGACACTTGCGGGTGAAAGCGGACATGGGCTCCCACGCCAGCAGGACCGAAAGACGTTCTTTCCCAGACAGTTGCAGTCTGGCTCTGCAATTGCATCTGCGGACACGAGGGAAACCATGAAGAATCTGCTGCAGGACCTGCGATTTGCCCTTCGCCACCTGCGCCGCTCACCCGGCTTTGCCGTCACCGCTGTCCTCATCCTGGCGTTGGGGATCGCGGCAAACGTCATCGTTTTTGGAGTTCTGCAGAACATCATCCTGCAACCTTTGGACGCCCCTCGTGCTGACCGCGTGGTTACCTTCGCAAATCGCGCAGGAGGATACCCGATCTATTCCTACCCGGAAGTGCGTGACGTGCGCGACGGCAACACTGTCTTCTCTGCCGTGGCTGCGGACGCAATTACAACGTTTGGCCTGGAGGTCAACGGGGTCACCCGGCCTGCCTGGGGATACGAAGTGAGCGGGCAATATTTCGAAGTTATGGGTACGCAGCCTTTCCTGGGACGGCTCCTTCGGCGTGCCGACGACGACCACCCTGGCGCTCAAGAAGTCGCCGTAATCAGCTGGCCGGCGTGGAAATCAAAGTTCGGCGCCGATCCCAATATCGTGGGCAAGGTGGTTCGAGTTGATAAGCATCCCTACACCATCGTAGGCGTAACTCCAGAGGGATTTTACGGAACAGAAAAGTTCATACAGCCGGATATCTTTGTCCCCATGGCCAATGAAGCATCGTTCGACGGAATGAACTGGCTGGAATCACGGCAGGAAAAGGAAAAGGTGTTCGGGATCGCGCGCATCAAGGACGGCATCACCAAGGCCCAGGTGCAGGCAGACCTGAACACCATCGCCGCACGCATGACACGCCAGTATCCGAAAGACGAAGAAAAGCTGGCATTCGTTCTGGCTCGTCCTGGCATGATCGCCGATTTTGTTGGCGGCGCAGTGCGCCGGTTTCTGGGTGGCATCCTGTTGCTGGCCGGCATTGTGCTACTCGCCGCCTGCGCTAACTTGGGCGGCCTGTTCGCAGCGCGAACCGCAGATCGCACCCGCGAGATTGCCATTCGCATGGCGATCGGATCGAGCCGCTGGCGCATCCTGCGCCAGGTTCTGATGGAGGCATTCGTAATTTCTATCCTTGGTGGCGCGTGCGCCTGCGGTTTAGCATGGACCGCTCTCACCGGGCTCGACCGTTGGCATCCTCCCTCGGACTACCCAATGAAGTTGCTGGTAGCGCCACAGCCATCGCTGATCCTCATGGCCTTCGCGATTTCGGTGCTAGCCTGCGTGTTGTTTGGAGTGATGCCGCTACGGCAAATATTCAATACCGACCCAAACGATGCGGTTAAGGGCGCCGGAAGCCAATCCGGCCCCGGGCGGCGGTGGGCCCTCCGGGACCTCCTGTTGGCGGCCCAGATCGCGCTTTGCTGCATCACCATCACGGCGGCCTTCGTCTCCATGCGTGGCCTGCTTAAGTCGCTCACCGTGGATAAAGGCTTCAATCCGCACAATGCCGTTCTGACAAAATTTGATTTAAGCCAGGCTAACTATTCTGCAGCGGCGGCGGAACAGGTTCAACGCCGGCTACTGGAAAGGGTATCGCAGTTGCCTGGAGTGGAAGCAGCCGGCTACGGCAACACCACGCCTCTCTCCGACACGGTTGATATCCCCGTCTTTCTTGAACCAACGACCGACTTTAAAGAGTCCAACAAAGCATTTGATACTTATTACTTCGCAGTCTCTCCGGGGTATCTTGCCGCTGCGCAAACCCCGCTGCTGACGGGACGGGACTTCAGCTTCTCCGACAAAGCAGACGCGCCGCCGGTGGCCATTGTGAATCAGTATTTCGCCCGCCATCTTTTCCACTCCGACCAAGCTGTCGGCCGCTACTTCAAAGACAGCTCAGGCAAATCGATCCAGATCGTTGGTATGGTGCCTGACGGAAAATACTTTCTTCTGAGTGAGGAGCCGCAGGAAGCTGCCTACTTCCCTATCCTGCAGAGACCGAACACTACGACGCACCTCGTCGTGCGTACGCGGCCCGATCCGTCCGGGGTCGCCGTAGCGGAAATGGTGGCCACCGTGCGCAAAGTGGTTCACGATTTCGACCCCGGGATTCCAATTCGCTTATCGAGCGACTGGACCAGCGCGCTGGCATGGAGTCTGTTCCCTGCCCAGGTCGCTACCGTTTCCCTTGGTATCTTCGGAGCGTTTGGGCTTTTGCTCTCTATCACCGGAACCTTCGGACTGGCCTCCTACACCGTAGGCAAGCGACTGCGCGAGCTGAGCATCCGTGTTGCGCTGGGAGCGCAAGCAAGAGAAATTCTCTCCACCGCGCTAGGTCGTATGCTGATCCTGCTCGGGACGGGATCCCTGGCTGGGATTCTGCTTGGGGTTGCCGCCAGCCGAGTCCTTTCCGCGATCGTTTTTCAGGCTTCTGCACAAGACCCAGTCGTGCTCCTGGCTGTCAGCCTCACCATTCTCTTCACTGGCTGTTTGTCCGTAGCCGGACCAGTGCGCCGCGTGTTACGTCTCGACCCTGCCAGCGTGCTTCGCGAGCAGTGATGCCTGAGGATGACCTTCGCCTGATTTTCGCCTAAGCTAGAGATGTGAAGAGGACGTTATTCCCAGTCAGGCCCACTTCGCTGCGCCTCGAATTGAGTCGCCGCAATGCCGAGAGGGCAGCCAACCTGGGCGCTGAGATGACCTACGGCGCCATACCCAGCGTGATTTATTGCGCAGACGGAGCCGGGGCACACGGCAACTTTCTCCCCGCCTCCTACCAGCGAATTCTCAAGCAAGCCGACTGGAAATCGCGCCTTACCAAGGTCTATACCGGATCCCGATTTGTTCCCAGAAGCAGCGACCGCACCCGGCGCGAACTGGAATGCGCCAACAGCTCCGACGCGCTGCTAATGAACATCTTTTGCTATCCAGGGATGCTTCGCCGGCCGGCGCTCTGTTCCCTTCTCGGGCTTGCGCCAGGTATCCGGCCCAGCTTTGGTTTCAGACCGCGGATTCCCCTGAAGAGCGGCACGCAGGATCGAACGGAAATCGACCTGAAGTTGGGGGATCTCCTGGTTGAGGCCAAATTGACGGAAGGAAATTTCCAGACCGCGCGGTTGGACCTGGTGCATCGCTATCGCGATCTGGAATCAGTCTTCGATCTGACGCGGCTGCCCATGACACAAGAAAAATACCGCTCGTCGCAACTCATCCGCGGCGCCCTCGCTGCTCACGCGCATGGGGCAAGCTTTGCTGTGTTCTGCGATCAGCGGCGTCAGGATCTTATCGACGGTTGTTTTGAAGTTTTTGCAGCCACCATGAGCGCAGAACTCAGATGCCGCCTGAGCGTAGTCACCTGGCAGGAAATTGCTGCCGCCATGCCGCGGACCATAACAAATTTTCTGGCCGAGAAATATGGCATCAGCGCGGCGTCCACTGCGGATGGCTGGTGAACAACCCTCCAAGAAAGCCCAACTGGTACACGAGAAAGAATCCAAAGCAAACACTGACGACACCGGAAGCAACACTAAAGACACGGCTGAGACTGCCGAAGCGATTGCCCGCATACGCAAGCGGAACAGCCATCACGGCGGTCATGCACATCATGCCTACCATCGTGCCTGCGCCAAAAATCAACAAGTAAATCGTCGCCCATGCCGGACTGTGAATGGTAGATAAAACCAGCAGCGCAACCGCCGCCGATCCTGCCAGGCCGTGCACAATGCCGATCACCAAAGGCCGCACACATTGATAAACGCCGAAGCGGCCAACGGAGCGGTCGATCAATGTTTCTGCTTTGTCGAGTGGTTTGCCGTTCCGCGTTAGATAGGACGTCATGCGCTGCATCACGCCGGTCAGATTCAACACCCCGAGAAGTATCAGCATGAGCGCCACGCTGAACTCCATGGAGAGGCCGAGACGCGGCGGGATCACTACACCGAAGAGAATGATCATGCTCCCCACGGCAAAGATGGTCAGCGTGTGCCCAAGTCCCCAAATGCTGCCGATCAACCCTGCCTGACGGATGCTGCGCTGTTTGCTCACGATGGTCGAAACTGCCACGACATGGTCGGGGTCAGTGGAGTGGCGCATCCCAAGCAACAGACCCACTCCGCCTATAAACAGGAAGGGTCCAAGCTTTTCTTTGCTCAGATTCTGGAAGCCGATGCCGGTGGTGAGAAGGGCGCGAACCGCAATGCCGGCGCCAAGCACGGTCATGAACGCTGCCGAGGCTACTGGAAGCCAGCGCGTGGTGAGCGGGCCGTTCACCTGCAAGCGCGCCATAAAGCGGCGCCCGTACACCATGAGCATACCGAAGCTGATCAGCACCGCCGCAAGGCCAAGACTGAAGGCAATGATGAGAAAAAAGCCCAGCCCGATGCGATGCAGGGCGAAGGCGCTGAGCAGGACCACCAGCGCCGCAGGGCACGGAATGATGCCTCCGGTAATCCCCAGGGCAAAGAGCTGGTAGAGCGAAATTGGTTTGCCGGGCACCGTTGGTTCGGTTGCGGGTGCGTCCTCTTTGCGGGAAGAAAACCAGGGGCCATGAAGCTGGCCGGACGTATGGGAGTGGTCTAGATCCAAACCGCTCCAGCGGCGCAGGAAAATGTATCCGCCCAACCCGGCAATGGTCAGGCCGGAGAAGACACCCAGCCACGGGTACAACTGCTCTGGCACGATGTAACGCGAGGCATAGAGGGTAATCGCGCCCAGGGCAAACACACCTGCCGTATGCGAAGCGGTCACAATGACGCCGAGCAGCAACGCATGCCGCGCCGTACCTCGTGAGCCGACCAGGTAGGCAGCCACGATCGTTTTTCCGTGGCCTGGTTCCAGGGCATGCAAGGCGCCCAGACCGAAGGCGATGAAGGCGGCCGTGATGAGGAACCATAGGCTCAGCCTGCGGGTAGTGATCAGCTCAGTGAATGCGTTGCGTGGGGTCGCTTGCCGGTTCGCCTGGAGACGTAACGGTGGAGCAGCAACAACAATCGCTGCCGTCTGTGCAAGTGCAACCCGCTTCCTATGCGACGGTGACGGTGGAACTGCCGGATAGCGGAATTGAATCGTCGCCGACAAATCCTGAGGCGGGCTGTTGAGCAAATCCGTAGGGTAGTTCGTTAGCTCAGCGCTGCGGTCACTTTTTGGCGCCGAGCTGCTGATAACCATCGTTCCCGGATTCGCTACAGTAACAATCTCTTTCCATCCCGCATGTCCGGGATAATTGTTGTCTACATATTGCAAGGTGCCGGCTGTTTCAGCCACTAACCGATTCTGAGGTTCATCACCGCCCTCCCCTTTGTCATCCCGACCGGAGCGAAGCGCAGTGGAGGGATCTGCAGTTCTCCCCCCTGTGCGATACCTCGCCTGGTAAACAAATCCCATCTTCATGGTCGGGAGGCCGCCCGCCCCTGGAGGAAAAATTACCTGGCTTGATAGCAGCCTGAGGGGCAGCCGTTTCCCGTCCACCACCAGGGTCAGGCCCTGCTCGAAGTCCAGGCCGCGCGATGCCACAAAGCGCTTCACGGATGTATTTGCTACATCGGCGGTGACATTACCCTGCTGCAATTCCTGGTAGGTTGGGATCTCTGCCAGGTCGATGATGTATGTGAGCTTGATGCCATCGCGGTCGAAAGAAATCTTCGAGTAGTGGTTCACGCTGAAGTTGCCCATGGGATGGGCAAAGCTGCTCGGCCCCACCACCAGGAGCGTTAACACGCAAAGTAGCTTACGGAACATTGGTCTGTCCTTGGCTGGCAGTCAATCCTGCCTGGGCATCGAGCGTGTTCAACTGCTGCCGAGCCACTTCGGAGTAGATCACGTGGAAGTGTGGATTGATGCTGAGCGCGGTTTGCAGCCGCTCTTTGGCCTGGCTGGTCTGCCCTAAACGGCTGGCAATCATGCCGGCGTGGAAAAACAGCAGAGCATCGCGTGCGCCCGGGCGAAGGGCGTTCTGCATGGCATCGCTGGCTTCCTGATATTTGCCATTTTTATAAAGCGCCCAAGCAAGTGCATCCCAGGTGTAAATATCGTGGCGCACTTCAAATTCCTTGTGGGCCAGGGTGAGTGCCTCGTCCAGCTTAGTGTCGTGGTCTGCGTAGAACAGGGCCAGATCACGGTTGTGCAGCACCTGGTTGATGTGACCCAGCAATCCGATGTATTCCACCAGCTGATACTGCTTCTTCGCCTCGGCACTATTGCCCGCCCTGGTGTACATATCTCCCAGTTCCGCCACGAACATCGGCATGGGCACTACGGCCACTGCGCTCTGGTAAAGCTTGATGGCTTCCCCGTAGCGTCCCTGGTTGCCGCGCAGCTTACCCAGGCCGGCCATGGCGCGATAATCGCCGGGATGTATGGTGAGCGCAGTCAGGTACGCACTGTTCGCGGCTGCGACATCCCCCGCTTGCGACTCGTACTCGCCCAGTTCATAGTAGAGCCACGCCAGATTCTCCGCCGGCAGGCGAGCTTCGGTCCCGGCCGCTACCGCGCTTTGCATCAGCCGAATCGCTCCCCGTGTATCGCCGGAAACAAATTTGAGATAGGATGTCCGGCTGTCACGCACATAGACGTTGTGTGGATCCGCGGCCGACTCGCCGGAGACATCCAGCCGCGAATAAGCGATCGCTGCTCGTTCGTACTCGCCCATATCCGCATTGGCATCGCCTACAATCGCGAACGGAGAGAGATCGCCCGATCCGAGCGCGAGCGCCTTCTGCGCATAGGTAACCGCATCGCTGAAGCGATGCTCGCCCATGCAAACCTCGGCCATGGCGGAGTAGGCGGTCGCGGCAGAAAAATCCGCACTGTTCAGATCGAGCGATCGGTTGAGTGCTTGTTCCGCCTGCTGAAAATCCTCTACGTCGCCGGTCTCTCTGGCGCGCTGAAAAAACGCGGCGCCCAGAGCAGAGTACGCAGCCGGATCCTTAGGGTTACTCTGCACCCGTGTCTGCATATTCTTGATCAAGCGCTCCGTGCCGGTGGCGTGAGGAAGCAGCAGCGCCGCGGGCACGGGTGAAAACGCTACCGGCGAAAAAGAAGCTGGAGTGATGGTCTCTTCCGACTTCGGTTGCGACGAGACTGTGATTGTGCCGGCGTTGGCTTCGCTTGCCGGGTGAACAGTGCCCACGTGCGCCCGATTCCTGATCGTCTCCGGATAGCCGGGGAAAAGTTCATCGGCACGCTGCAGCATCTGACCGGCAGAATCAAGCTTGCCCATGTCGATATCGATAACGGCAATGCGATTGGCGATCGAGGCCAGCTCACCCGTCTCCGCGGGCGATACTTCGGCGTACGCGCGCTGCAACACCTCCAGAGCACCCTCGCGATCGCCATAATGCACGCGCAAGTCGGCGGCGATCAGCAAGCCGGGCACATTAAAAGGCTGAAGGTTCAGCATCCACTGCGCCGACTCGGTGGCCTCGTCATAATTGCCCAGCCCCATATACGCGCGCGCCAGATATCCGCGCACCGTTGCATCATCGGGATTATGTGAGTTCAGGTCTTTCGCCTCGTCTTTCGCTCGAACGTACTCATGCTGCTCCAGCAGCAGCGCGACCTGAGTCTTGCGCAACTGGAAATCCTGCGGAGCAAGGCCGAGACCAGTGGCGATGGCGTCCGCTGCCTGGCGGTCGTAGTCAGCCGACTCTGTTTCCTGTGCACGGCTGATGAGGGCCAACGCAAGATCGTTCAAGGCCTCAACCTTTTTCGGATCAGATGCGATTTGCTGCCGGGCCGCGGCGATACGCTGCTCGGCTGGAGTGGTTGGCTGGCCGTACGCACACTTGAAGAGTAGTGAAGCGGAGATAAGAAGAATTGCAGTAGTTAGTTTCATCACGAGCCTTCACGAAACAGCGAAAAATCTCCGGGCACCCCGCAGGAGCGCCCGGTAGTCTTCGACAGCGTTACAGTGTTACTCCACAGGGCAGGTGCTGCTGCCACCCTGGTTTGCCGGCGCAGCATCGCCCGTGGTGCTGCTGCTGAGCGTCGGCTGATCACCGCAGCCTGTTTCGCTGGGGTCAATGTGACGGCTATCGCGGCCGCTGTAAGCAAAGTGCACATATGGGAAAGTTTCCTGTGTGGGCACATCCGCAGCATTGACGCCATCGCCAATCAGGTTATTAGGAGCGACGTTGAACTTGGGATTGAGCACGCCGGCAACTGCGCGCGCTGCAATATCAACTACATCGTCGGTAACGCGGCGCCCATTGGGAAAGCCTGCGCCGTCGCCAGCGAGCAGACCCATACGGCTGCGGTTCGCCTCCGCAGTCGGCGGAACACCGGTGTTGAGCCGCAACAAGTCAGCAACCGGGCCCGCCGGTGTGCCGGCAGCGGCAATCGGCGGAGCGTAGGTCACCAGCGGAAGCAGATCAGTCCGGGGTGGCGCCGGGATGTTGATTCCGTAAGCGGCGTTCAACACCCGTGCCAGCGTCGGATCCAGGTCGAAACTTGCAAAGTTCGCATCGTTCGCCGGTTGTGACATGCTCCAGGTGTCCTTGTACCCGGTGCCGATGATTAGTTCGTTGATCAGCGGGTTGCCGAGACGCTGCACCTGCTGCCAGTTGCCCCAGCCTTCTGGTCCTACCGGCGAACGGCGAACGGTGAACTGTGCCCGGGAGGTGGTTGCCCAGGTTCCAATCGTCGCATTCACATCCGAAGCCTTGTGCTGGTTTCCATCGCGAGTCAGATAGCTGATCGGGACTTCAATGGCAATGGTGTTGACGTTAAATCCGGAAACAGCGTTAGGAGCAAGATTCAGATGGTTGTCTTTATCCTGCGTTGGAGTCAATACTCCACCGCCCGCCGCCGTGCGGAAGTTGAAGGTGTCGAATGCGGCTCCCAGATCAATGAAGAAAGGATCCGCTACGGTACCGGCAAACACGCGGATGTCTCCGCGATCTCCTGCTACCGTATAGATTCCCTGCTGGGCCAGTGCCTCGTAGTTAGGCATGGTGCGTGGGCCGACGTTGCTGGGAACGGCAAAAAGAGCATTGCCACCTACCGGGTTCAGAGGAATTCTCTCCGCACCGCGATACATAGTCACCGTGTAAGTCTGCCGCAGGCTCAGGCCGGCCGACCCGGGTCCATCCAGCGAGGTAATCGCGGGTGGCACAACCAGTGTGCCCGGCTTCACCGGAGGGGGCGAGTTCTTCGCCGCATTGAGTCCGTTAGCGCCCACACCTGCGAAACCCGTAAACAACTGGGGAGCCCGGATCTGTGTTTGGAACTGAATATTGAAGGTCACATCGGCCAATGCGTCGAAATTGTTATCGACCTTGATCTGGTAGAGAACGTTGGGATCGAAGGGAAAGTAATTGGGCCCGTTGCTGGGTTCGAGGAATGGATCGACATTCATGATGAAGGTGACCCGATCCGGATGGTCGTAGCTGACAAAAGCGTAGAAGTCTGTGATATCAGCTGCGTGGTCTAAGGCTGTGATGGGTGCTTCGCGATGACTTGATGCGAATACTCCGGGTGGGGTAATCAGCAGCAGGCACATCGCAAGTCCGACGAAGGACTGGCGTCTTGGCATGCGTGTCTCCCTTTATTTACTTGTTTGCGATGGACGCACGTCGGTCAGGCGGTTTGAGGAGCGGAGGAACGAATGCACCATCGGTACTGAACTTACGCCGGGCGGACGCAACTGGATGGCACGCAGCAACGAATTTTGTTAAGGCATGGCAAGATTTCTGCGCGCCTTCATAAAACAGAAGAGATTGTTCATGGCACGCTCAGGGCTTTTCGGGTAACCCGCAAAACTCAGCAGCTCTTTCTCCCAATACAATTGGGACATGAGGCCTCGAGTTCACTACGCTATTACCGCCGCCGCGGGGGCGCTTGCCCTTACCACCAGCGCCAACCCCGCCGTCGCAGCTACACCGGCCTTCGGCCCGGCGAATCCTTTTTATGCTCCCAGCAGCCTTCCTTTTCAGGCGCCGTCGTTCGACAAGATTCAGGACATCGATTATCAGCCGGCGATTGAAGCGGGCATGGCGCAGCAATTGGGAGAGATACGTGCAATCGCCGGCAACCCCGAACCGCCGAGCTTCGAGAACACAGTGGTTGCACTGGAAAAGAGTGGACGCCTGCTGGACCGGGTCAACTCGGTCTTCGATGCGGTGACCAGCGCAAACACCAATCCCGATCTACAGAAAGTACAGCAGATCGAAGCTCCCAAACTGGCCGCTCATAATGACGCGATCTATCTCGACTCCAAACTCTACCACCGGGTCGAAGCCGTCTACGAGCAACGCAGTGCACTTCACCTGGATCCCGAATCACTGCGGCTGATTGAGTTCTATCATCGGGAGTTCGTGCATGCCGGGGCCAACCTCTCCGATGCTGATAAGACAAGGCTCAAACAGATGAACGAAGAACTATCGACCCTGGAGAACGATTTCAAAACCAAGCTGTTGGCTGCTACGCAGGCAGGCGCGTACGACGCCACGGAACAAGGCACGCTGGCAGGATTGAGCGAAGGTCAGTTATCAGCGGCTGCGGAAGCGGCCAAGCAGAGAAAGCAGCAAGGCTGGGTGCTGCCCCTGCAAAACACTACGCAGCAACCTTATCTTGCCGATCTCACGGATCGCGCTACGCGCGAAGCGCTGTTTGAGCACTCCTGGAATCGCGCCGAGCGTGGTGGTCCGAACGACACGCGCGCAACCGTTATCCGCTTGGCCGAACTTCGCGCCAATAAAGCAAAGCTGCTCGGCTTCCCGAACTTTGCCGCCTGGAAGCTCGAAGATCAGATGGCCAAGACGCCGGAAGCGGCGATCCGGTTCATGGATGATCTGGTCTCGCCTGCGACCGCAAACGCGGCCGGCGAAGCAGAGGACATCCGCCACCTTGTGAACGGCGATGAGCCGCAACCCTGGGATTGGGACTTCTATTCCAAGCAGGTACGCAAGGCAAAGTTTGATATCGAAGATGCCCAGGTCAGGCCCTACTTCGAACTCAACCAGGTATTGGAGAACGGAGTCTTCTACGCTGCCAACCAGCTCTACGGGCTGACATTTCATGAGCGTAAAGACCTTCCCGTGTACCACCCCGACGTACGGGTCTTCGAAGTCAAAGATGCGGATGGCAAACCCCTGGCGCTCTTTTACTGTGACTATTTCAAGCGGGACAACAAGAATGGTGGGGCCTGGATGAGCAATTTGGTCGGCCAGTCCAAGCTGCTGGGTACGCTTCCTGTTGTCTACAACGTCGCTAATTTCACCAAACCTGCCCCGGGCCAACCGGCCCTGCTCAACTTTTCTGATGTCACCACCATGTTTCACGAGTTTGGCCACGCGCTCCACGGCATGTTTTCGGATACCCGGTACCCAAGTCTCTCCGGTACGTCGGTGGCGCGTGACTTCGTTGAGTTCCCTTCCCAGTTCAACGAGCACTGGGCTACTTATCCCGCAGTCTTCCATCACTATGCGAAGCATTATGAAACGGGTGTAGCTATGCCCGAAGAGTTGGCGGCCAAGCTTGTCAAAGCAAAGACCTTCAACCAGGGATATGCGCTGACAGAGATCCTGGCTGCGGCAGAGCTCGACATGCAGTGGCACACCTTAAGCGCAGGCACGGTCATCGACAACACTGACACGTTCGAGAAGGAAGCGTTAGATCGCACGCATCTCGCCATCAGCTATGTGCCGCCGCGGTACCGCTCCAGCTACTTCTCGCACATTTTTTCGGGAGGCTACGCCGCAGGGTACTACGCGTATCTGTGGAGCGAGATGCTCGATGATGACGCCTACCAATGGTTCCTGGACCACGGCGGATTGACCCGAGCCAATGGAGACCGGTTACGCCGTATGGTTTTGTCACGCGGGAATACGGAAGATCTGGCAGCAATGTATAAAGCGTGGCTGGGAACGGACCCCAGCGTGAAGCCAATGTTAAAAGAACGCGGGTTGAAGCAGTGACCCCTTGTCACCCCGGAAGTAGAGAGTGAACGGGCTTTTGGGCTATATCCCCGCCACAAATGCCGGGTGCCCCACACCCCCGATTTCCTGTGAAGTTTCGTGGGTTCCCTGAACTACCTGCGGCTCTCCTCAAAGAGAGCCGCACACGCGGTCCTGTCCAGAGCTGCGGACAGGAAATTCGGGGCATCTCGCTCGTTTTTCGCGAGATGTGGGATACCACAGGCCTCCCCCCTCAAGCTGCTGAGGGCTCCACAACTCCGTAGGGGTGCCCAATGTTCGCACCAGCGTTGCCCGGATTTCCTACTACGCAGCACGAGCTACGACCGCTCAACGCCACCCACCTCGACAGGAAATCCGGGATACGTGGGCCGAAAACGATGGGCGAAGCCCTTACGAACGCTTTTCTAGACGAACGCAGCCTTTAAAGCTCACAAATGTTTGAATTGCTCCCACAAGATCCAATCGCCAAGCAAGACTTTCCCTCTTTCATCGACTCCATCCAGAACGGATGTGGAATTCATCTGCTTCATATATGCAGGGGTGTAGTTTGGAAGGTGGTGCACATACTCGTAATCAATAGCGGCTCTTCATCCATCAAGTTTTCCATCTTTGAGGGCGCCCAGAAGCCAACGAGCTGGCCGCGCCCACTGTTTACCGGCGAGATCACCGGTATGGGTGGACCCCACCTTGGCTATACGTTACGGGACGCGAATGGCCAGGAGTTGAGCAGCGCAGATCCGCAGAAAGCCGATCCGATGAAGCTGTTGCAGGATGCCATCAGCCGGCCCGGAATGCCGCCAATCGACGCGGTCGGCTATCGTGTGGTGCACCCAGGAGCGCTCCTCGACCGGCACCAGAGGATCACCGACCAGGTGCTCAAAGATCTGGAGCAAGCTGTGGTGTTTGCTCCACTGCACGATCCCGAGGCGATCACCCTCATTCGCGACATGATGAATAGGTTTCCTCAAGCCCGGCACTATGCCTGTTTCGACACTATTTTCCATCAGACCATGCCGGCAGAGGCTTCCACCTACGCCATACCCGTCGCCTATCGCCGCCAGGGAGTACGCCGATATGGCTTTCATGGGCTTTCCTGCGAGGCGGTGGTCGACGATATCCGAGCTGCCGCGGACGGCCCCTTTCCGCATCACATGATCATCGCCCATCTGGGCAGCGGCTGCAGCGTGACCGCCTTGGTGGACGGGCGCTCGGTCGACAACACGATGGGATTAACTCCGACAGGTGGGGTCGTCATGGGCACCCGGCCGGGGGATCTCGACCCCGGGCTGGTTCTTTATTTACTGCGCCAAGCCGAAGGGGACCGGGTATCTGCCATGAACTCGGTCGAAACCGTGCTCAATCACCAGGCCGGAATGGTCGCCCTCTCAGGCCAACCGAACGATATGCGCGCAACTCGCAAGGCGGCGAAGGAAGGGAGCGGCGACGCCCGGTTAGCCCTCGACGTCTTCACACGCAGTGTGCGCAAGGCCATCGGGGCCTTTGCGTGGTTGATGGGCGGCCTGGATGCCGTGGTCTTCACTGGCGGGATCGGGGAGCACGATGTGCAGTCCCGGGCAGAAATCTTACGCGGCCTGGAAAACTGCGGTGTGATCCTCGACACAGAGGCAAATCAAGCCGACGGCGACAATCTCCGTCGAGTGAGCAGCCCGGATTCCAAGGTGGCCGTTTGGGTGGTCACCGCGCAGGAAGACAGAATGATTGCGGTACACGTGGGCCAGATGGAAGTAGCACAACAGTAAACGGAGGAACAATGAGCAACGTCGAGACCCTTCCCCAGGCGGCTTCTGGCTTCGAACCTTTAACCGCTGACGAGATCAGAAAGATGAATGCCTACTGGCGTGCCTGCAATTATCTTTCCGCGGGTATGTTGTACCTCTGCTCAAACCCTCTTTTGCGGGAGCCGCTCAAGCCGGAGCACATCAAAAATCGTCTGCTTGGGCACTGGGGGTCCGACCCGGGTCAAAGCTTTATCTGGGTTCACATGAACCGGCTGATCAAGAAGTACGACCTCAACACCATTTATCTCTCCGGTCCAGGCCATGGAGCGCCAGCGACCCTCTCCAACTGCTATCTCGAAGGGGTCTACTCGGAGGTCTATCCCGACAAGGGTCAAGATGTGGTTGGCCTGCAGAAATTCTTCAAGCAGTTTTCCTTTCCCGGAGGAATTGGCAGCCATTGCACGCCCGAGACCCCGGGATCGATTCATGAAGGCGGTGAACTCGGTTACAGCCTCTCCCATGGCTTTGGGGCAGCCTTCGACAATCCCGACCTGATCGTGACCGTCGCGGTGGGCGATGGCGAATCCGAAACCGGACCGCTGGCCAC
>CAZSUK010000076.1:0-6356 GCA_964609355.1 uncultured Acidobacteriaceae bacterium
CCAGCGCCAGAGCCTCAAGGACATCAACAGCGAGCTGCTGCCTCAACTCAATTTGTACGGCTACTACGGAGGCACGGGCGCCGCCGGCCCCAAAAACCCGAATTGCAGTCTCGGCACGGAGGAGTGCGCCACCAGCCTGCCCACCGACTTCGCCAGCATGTTCGTGAACACCTTCAACTACTCGGCGCCCCAGTACGAGGTTGGCGTCAATCTCACCATCAACCTCCGCAACCGTGTCGTCAAAGCCGACCAGTTCCGCGCCGTGCTCGCGTACCGCCAGAGCCAGATCGCCCAGGAGCAGCAGCAGAAGACCCTGCGCTTCGACATCCGCGACTCGCAGTTCGCTCTCGTTCAGGCGCAAGCCCGCGTGGCGGCCGCGCAAAAAGCACGCGATCTCGCGCAGAAGACCTTTGATATCGCCAAGAAGGAGCAAGACATAGGAGCGATGTCCAGGTATGACACCCTGATTGCAGAAGAAGCCCTCGCTCTCGCTGAATCCGCGTTTTTTACCGCTCAGACTGCTTATGAAAAGGCAAAGGCGGATATTGACCGCGCTACTGGAACGACGTTGGACCGCACGGGCGTCTCGATCGACGACGCAAAAAATGGCGTCGTCGCTCAGAGCAGGCCTTAGTCACAGGGAAATCACGGGCACTATACTCATCAATGATTAGTTTTTGAGCAATGACAGCAACCTACCCACAAGCCGCGAAAGAACCGATGGCCGCCCGCATCAAGGATGCGCCCAGAATCCTTGCTGCGGATGATCAACCGCACATCCTGGACGCGATCGAGCTGTTATTCCGCCCGGAAGGCTACCGCATCGCCCGGGCTCAATCTCCGCGCGAAGTACGCGACCGGGTGGCCAGCGAATCCTTCGATGCCTTGCTCATTGACCTTAACTACACCCGCGACACCACCTCCGGCGCAGAAGGTCTGGAGTTACTGGCCCAACTCAGCGCGCATGACAGCCGTCTGCGCATCATCGTCATGACTGCCTGGGCCAATCTCGACCTCGCGGTCGAGTCCATGCGCCGCGGCGCCTGTGACTTCATCCAAAAACCGTGGGAAAACGCACGCCTCATTTCCATTGTGCGCACCCAGATTCAATTGCGCCGGGCCATGCAGCAGGCGGAAATTCTGGAAGCGGAAAACCGCTTGCTCCGTGCCGAAGGCCGCCCTGAGCTCATCGCCAAGGCCTCTTCCATGCAGCCCGTGCTCGAGTTATTAGCCCGCATCGGACCCTCCGACGCCAACGTGCTGATCACCGGTGAGCATGGAACGGGCAAAGAAATTGTTGCCCAGACCCTACACGCACTCTCCTCACGTGCGTCCCGATCGCTGGTCGCGGTAAATACCGGTGCCCTGGCCGAGGGAACTTTTGAGAGCGAGCTCTTCGGCCACGTCAAAGGAGCCTTTACCGACGCCCGCACCGACCGCATCGGCCGCTTTGAACTGGCCGATCGCGGAACCCTCTTCCTGGATGAAATTGCCAACGTCCCCATGCGCCAGCAGGCCAAGCTGCTGCGCGTTCTCGAGACCGGTGATCTCGAACGGGTCGGCTCCTCGCAAACCCGCCGCGTGAACGTGCGTCTGCTCTCGGCTACCAATGCCGACCTACAGGAAGAATGCGCGCAGGGACGCTTTCGCGAAGATCTGCTCTTCCGTCTCAACACCGTCGAAATTCATCTTCCCCCGCTGCGAGACCGCCGCGAAGATATCCCGTTGCTTGCTGGCCACTTCCTTGCCCGCTACACCTCCCGTTACCGCAAAGCGGTGACCGGCTTCGAGCCCAACGCAGTCGAAGCCATGCTGCAGCACAGTTGGCCTGGCAATGTGCGGGAACTCGATCACGCCATTGAGCGTGCCGTGCTCATGGCACGCGGTGAGCGCATACAAAACGGCGATTTGGGCTTGAGCCAGGTTCGCTCCTCAGCTCAAAGCCTCGACGACCTAAGCCTCGAGGCCGTGGAAAGCATTCTCATTCGCAAGGCGCTGACCCGCGCTGGAGGCAACGTCAGCCACGCCGCAGAAGCTTTGGGCTTGAGCCGCGGCGCGCTCTATCGCCGGATGGAAAAGTATGGAATCTGATCCCACTTCGCCCAATAGAAGTGATTCAGCCTCCTACCCACAGCTACGCCCTCACAAACATGCCGGCCCCACAACCCCATTCGAACGCCGCATCCGCTTCCTCTGCCTGCTGATCGCTGCCCCTGCCTTCGTCCTCGCCGCAATCCTGTTATGGCGCGCCGATGTTTCCCAAACCATGACCATTACTATCCTGGGACTGGTCGCTCTGCTTTCTCTGATTGCCGCAGGCGTGCTCATGGAGGAAATCATCCGCCCCCTGCAGACCCTTGCCAACGTGGTCTCCTCCCTGCGCGAATCGGATTACTCCTTCCGCGCCCGTGGCGGCCGGCAAAACGATGCGCTGGGAGAACTGGCCCTCGAGATCAACGCATTCGCCGACCTGCTGCAAAGCCATCGCCTTGAGGAGCTTGAGGCCACCGCGTTATTGCGCTGTGTCATTTCTTCTATGGACGCCCCTGTCCTCGCTTTTGATCCGGAACATCGCCTGCGGCTCATCAACGCCGCCGCCGAGCGCATCTTCCATCTCAATGAGCAGAAGGCCCTGGGAAGCAGCGCCGATGATCTCCGGCTTGCCGCCCTGCTGAATGAGCCCGATCGCGGAATCATGGTGCTACCCAGCAAAGGTTATCCCGTGCATTGGATGGTAAGAAGGTCAAGCTTCCGCCAGCGCGGCATCCCGCACACTCTGCTCGTGCTTTCCGACGTCAGCATTGCCTTGCGCGAGCAGGAGCGCGACGCGTGGCAGCGTCTCATTCGGGTCATTGGTCACGAAATCAATAATTCGCTCACCCCCATCAAGTCCATTGCGGGCAGCCTTCGTTCGTGGATCCATATCCACCCCGTCAAGGTGCAAACCATGGATGGAGAGACCGTCGATGAAGATATGTTCGGCCTGGACCGTGGTCTGAATATCATTGAGAACCGCGCTCAATCGCTCAATCGCTTCATCCAGGCCTACCGGCAGCTTGCCCAACTACCGCCCCCGGCACTACAGCCTGTACCGCTGCATGCCTTGATAGAACGTGCCGTCGCACTCGAGACCAGGGTATCGGTCCAGCTCAAGCCAGGCCCTGACATCGACCTCGAAGTCGATCCCGACCAGATCGAACAGCTGATCATCAACCTCCTCCGCAATGCTGCGGAAGCGGCGTTGGCCCGCTTCCCCGACGCGGCTTCAAAAGCGCAAGTGACCATCACCTGGCAAGCCACTGCCCAGGCGGTGATCATTCTGATTGAGGATAATGGGATCGGTCTCACCAACCCGTCGAACCTGTTTGTCCCCTTCTACACCACCAAGCCTGGTGGAAGCGGTATCGGACTCGCTCTCGCGCGGCAGATATGCGAAGCCCACGGCGGAGTTCTTCAGGTTGCCAACCGTGCCGCTGGCCCCGGCTGCGGAGCAGAGATCCGTCTTCCCTTGAGTAACGAACCACGAACCTTCTTCCACCCTGCACAGGAAAGTAAAGTGGCCGAAACGAAAGTCTCGGTAAACTAGACCTGCCACACCAGGTGGGTCGATTGCCTAACAAGCCGCTCAATCTCCGGCACGATTTGCGCCACGCCATTCGGCAGCTTCACAAGGCTCCGGGCTTTGCTCTGACCGTGATATGTACATTGGCCATCGCCATCGGGGCCAATCTCGCTGTGTTCCGCGTGTTACACGGCGTTCTCTTTGCTCGGTTGCCTATCAACCAGCCGTCACAGCTCTATTCTCTCCATGCAGTAAAATCCCCATTCGACGCACAGTGGTTTTTTTCCTATCCCGCGTATCAGCGCCTGCGGCAACAGATGCCCGAGTCAGTGATCGCACGCTCCAGCATCAGTGATGCCGTTCTTCAAGTCCCCAACGGCTTCTCTCAGCAAGCCAGGTTTCAACTCGTATCCGATAACTTTTTTTCCGTTCTCGGCATTTCTCCCTCCGCCGGTAGATTTTTCCGCGAGAGTGACGACACCCCCGGACAATCGGAGTTGCCGGTTGTTCTGGCGTATGGATTTGCCAAAGAACACTTCGGCTCCGATCGATCGATCATCGGCATGAAAGCAGTTCTCAATCGAATACCAATCATGGTCGTCGGTGTAGCCCCGAGAAATTTCTTCGGCGTGGTGCAAGGATCCGCTCCCGATCTGTGGCTACCCCTTGCCGCCCAATCGTCCGGCCGCTTCGGGAGCTGGTTTGATTCCCTGGGACCCGGGTACCAGTTAAACCTCGACGCGCCGTATAGAAATCAGGACGCCATCTTCTGGCTGTGGGTGCTCGCGCGCGTTCCCGACAATCAAAAGGCTGGGGCGGCGAATCTCTTCACGCAAGCTCTCCAGCCTGATCTGCACCTGATCGCGGAGGCGACCAGGGATAGCCGCGAACGTGAGCAGGTGCGCGCAGCCCGCGTTCAGCTCATTTCAGCCGCAGGGGGAGAAGGCTCACTCACAACCACTTACGGCCGGCCGCTGCTCCTGCTCATGGGGATGGCAGCGCTGGTCTTCCTGATCGGCTGTATAAACCTCGCCAATTTGCAGCTTGCCCGGCTGGCTGGCCGGCAGCGCGAGGTTGCTCTTCGCATGGCCTTGGGCGCGAGCCGGGGGAGGGTGTTACGTCAATTGTTGGTAGAAGATTCCTTACCCTTAGCCGTCGGAGGAGCTTTATCGATAGCCGTGTGCGGCCCCCTGAGTTCCATTCTCCTTCGCTGGTCTTCCGCAAGAGAACACGTAATGCCGGTCGATCTTAGTTTTGGGCCAGAGGGATTTTTGCTCGCTCTATCCCTTCTGGCGATTGCCTCGCTTGGGTTTACTCTATTGCCGGCCTGGCGAGTCACACGCGGCGGTTTAGGCCCTGCTATGCAGACCAGCAGGGCGGTGCTGGGCGACAAGGGAAGGCGAGGGTCGAGTTGGTTGCTTGCCGGGCAAGTCAGCCTGTCCCTTCTGTTATTGAGCATGGCCACTTTGTTTGCTCGTACCCTGCTCAATCTCACTCAACTCGATGCCGGGCTCGACCGCGAGCATGTTCTCTCGGTCCATCTTGACCTTCGTAGTGGCGGTCTCGACGATCAGGACCTCACTGGCTTGAACACACGAATTCTTACTGCGTTAAAGGCGCTGCCCTTTGTTCGCGATGCCTCTCTGCAGATGTGTCGTATTCCGGACTGCGTATGGAACACCGCCATCCACGTCTCAGGTCATCCGGAACTGTCCGAAGCACAAATTCACGGAGAAGAGAACCATGTCAGCGTCGGATTCTTCCACACGCTCGGTATTCCGCTACTGCAGGGAAGAACATTCCTGGGGAGCGATCAGAAGCAGTCGCAGCCAGTGGCCATCCTTAATCGCGCCTTTGCCCGGCAGCTTTTCGGCGATGAAAGCCCTTTGGGTCACTACATCGGGTACAAGCCCGCACCAGGCGACCATGGTTACTTAATCGTGGGCGAAGTGGAGGATGCGCGTGTAGACGGTCTGCGTCAGCCCGCTCCTCCGGTTGCGTATTTCTCTCTCGAGCAAGCTGGAAATCCTGCGGGAACAATTGAAGTACGCGCGGCCGGATCTCCGGCCAACATCGCGGCGGACATCCGCCGCACCCTGCATTCCGTCGATCCTGCTCTTCCCATTGCGGAAATTGTCCCGCTCAACACCGAGTTTGAGGATGGGCTCTCCGCCGAAAAACTAATGGCGCGCCTGACCGCGATCTTTGCCGGGCTGACCCTAACCATTGCGGCGATAGGTTTCTATGGATTGCTTTCTTTCCACGTGACCCGCCGCACCGGAGAAATCGGGGTCCGAATGGCCCTGGGTGCAACCCGTGCACAAGTGCATCGGTTATTCCTGCGCCAGACCCTGATCATTCTGATCGCCGGCATCATTCCGGGCATCGTGATGACAGAGATAGTAGGACGCACAGCAAGAACTCTCCTTTACGGAGTGAGAGAGACCGATCCCTGGACCTTGCTATTGGCCATCTGCGTCCTGCTTCTGAGTGGTCTGCTAGCCACTCTAGTGCCAGCCGCGCGCGCGGCCTCACTGGACCCAGTCAAGGCCCTACGGTCAGAGTAGTGCGCTGGAATGAGCGCGTATTTGGGCTCTATCCCGCCACAATGACCGGGTGCCCCACATCTCGCTCGTTTTTCGCGAGATGTGGGATACCGCAGGCCCTCCCCTCAAGCCTTTATCGGTTCCCACAACTCCACAGGGGTGCCCCAGGTTCGCCAAAGCGTACCTGGGCCGAAAAACGATGGGCGAAGCCCACCACAGCCTTTCGTCCAGAACCATACCCATCGTCA
>CAZSUK010000077.1:0-19967 GCA_964609355.1 uncultured Acidobacteriaceae bacterium
TCTCCGGAGACAGCCGGATCGCTCCCGGCAGCACCCTGGGGTCAGGCAGGTAGTCCAGCGGGTGACGCAAGTCCACGATGTAGGGGCTTTGGCCGCCGTCCAACATGCGCTTAAGCTCTACCGGATCCAGGCGTGAAGTCCGAACCTGCTTCAGGAAGGCTTGTTGCTTAAAGATGCGGTAGCCCAGCAGGCCGGCAACGGCGAGGATGAACAGAGCGCCTGCGAAATGGCCCATCCACGAGAGCGCCCCAGGATGGACGCGCAGAACATCACCGAAAAAGCGGCCAACCAGGGTAACCGTGGCCGCCCAGAACAATGCTCCCGCCAGGTCGTAAGCCAGGAATACCCGGTATCTCATTCCCGTCTGACCGGCGATCGGAGCCGCTACAGTTCCCAAACCAGGCACAAACTTGGCCACCAGCAGCGCCTGCTCGCCATACTTGGTGAAATAGTCCTCAGTCTTGCGAACGCAAGTGGTCCTCTCAAAGGAGAGCCGGCACACCAGCTTCACCATGGCGCTGCCAAAACGCTTGCCCAGCAGATACCAGAGCGAATCGCTCACAAAACAGCCGGCAACTGCGGCGAGCAGGACAAAGGGAAGGGATAGCTTGTGCGTGGCGGTCAAAGTTCCCGCGGCCAGCAGCAGGGGCAGGCTGGGGATGGGTACTCCCAGCTGCTCCGCCATCACCCAGAGAAAAAGGATGAAGTAGGCGAAATGCAGGAAAAAGTCGATCGCTAACGGCATAGTCCAGCTGGCCCCTGGTTGATCTCCACTATAGATGATAGCTGGGGGGAAAACGGTTCGTAAGCGCAGCGTTTCTGCACGCGAGGCTGAGTAAGGCGGTGAAAATCAGTAACTTGTACTGCGCCGAGTTGGGCACCTAGTAAAATTCCGACAAGAGAAAGTCGGGTCTCCTTGGACGGTTCACTTCGCAGATTTGTTTTGCCGGTCATCCCCATTGCGCTCCTGGCGGGAATAGCCCACCATACTTTTTCGCAAACCGCGGCTCAAGGGGCGCAAACCGATCCCAGCCAGGCCATGGAATTCGCCGATAAGCCAGATTTCACCATCGCAGGCGTCACCGATTGGACCGCCGTGGGCGGTCACGGATCAGATTCCACCTTGCGGACCAGTGAAGACCTGGCGCGCGAAACTCTTGCCCTGAAACCGCCGGGCGAAGCGAAACAGGCGTACGAATCCGAAACAAGGTTGCGCGCGGCCCTTGCCGGCGCTCCAGGGAATTTTGCAGCCAACCATGAGTTGGGCGCGTTCTATTTGCATGCTGGCCGGAATCGAGAATCAATTCCCCTGCTGCAAGCCGCCTATCAGGCGGATCCGTCGAACGCCGGCAACGAGTACGACCTCGCCGCAGCCTTGATGGGAGCCGGAGATTTTTCGCGGGCGCGGGAGCACGCCCAAAAACTGCTCGCCCACCAGGACAATGCCGACCTGCATCGTCTGTTGGGAGAACTCGATGAGAAGGTGGGCGACCCACTGGCCGCGGTCCATGAAGATGAGCAGGCGGTCCGCCTCGAACCCAGCGAACAGAATTATTTTGCCTGGGGCTCAGAGCTATTGCTCCACCGGGCGGTCTGGCAAGCGGCGGAGGTTTTCAGGCAGGGAACGAAAGCGTATCCGAAATCGGCCAGGATGTTGACGGCGCTGGGCACAGCTCAGTTTGCCGGCGCTCTCTACGAGGATGCGGCCGCGAGCCTGTGTGCCGCTGCAGACCTGAACCCGGCGGACCCCCAGCCTTACCTCTTCCTGGGGCGGATCGAGATGGCAGCTCCCACGCCGCTTGGATGCGTCGCGCCAAGACTGGCACGCTGGGTCAAGGAACAGCCGCAAAACTCGCTTGCCAACTATCTTTACGCCATGGCCATTTTGAAGGGCCTTCAGCAAACCTCAGACCAGACAGCCCGTGAGGCGCGACAACAAGCGGAAACACTTCTAACCCGAGCGGTAACCATCGATCCCAAATGCGCCGACGCTTACCTGCAACTTGGGATTCTCTCTTTCTCCCAACACCAGACTGAGAAGGCGATTGGCTATTACACCAAGGCGATCGAGGCCCAGCCTCAGCTGGGTGAGGCCCATTACCGCCTTGGCGTAGCCTATGACAGGCTCGGAACGCCGGAAAAGGCCAGGCAGGAATTTCAACTTCACGACGAGATCGAAAAGCAGCAGGCGGCAACCGTCGAACGCCAGCGGCGAGAAGTGAAGCAATTCCTGGTAGTACTCGAGGGGCAGCCGGGTTATCATCCGGTTTCTAAGTAGTCCAACGAGGCCTCGCATGCATAAGTATGTAGCGTTACTCCTGGTTCCGTTCATGACGGCGTATGCCGCCGAACTGCCGAGCAAAAAGTATCTAAATTTGGCTGCTATCAAGACGATGGTCGCTGCCTCCGAAAGCAAAGCCAAAGAACTGAACGTGGGAGTGACCATTTGTATCGTTGACGAAAGCGGGAACCTGCTCTTTCTCGAGAAGGGAGACGGCGCCTCGCTCAACACCTTACAATTTGCGCAAAGGAAAGCACGGGATGCCGCCGCCTACGGCAGCCCTTCACGAGAAGCAGCGGAGTCGGTAAAGAAAGGCAACGTGGAAGCCCTTGCTTTTCCGGAATTCTTTCCCAACCAGGGAGGGCTGCCGATCCGGGTTGATGGCCAGCTCATCGGCGGGATCGCAGCCAGCGGTGCAAAGTCCGAAATTGACGAACAAATTGCTCAAGCAGGGCTGGACGCGCTCTTAGCTAAATGAGAGGCAAATTGTTCGTTTGGTTGGGAGTAACGTCCCGAGGTACCGTAAGCGGATTGTTTTCGATTGGATTGTGCGGTGTATCATAACAACACAAATTGCTGCGTTGGTAGAAAGCAGCATGAAAAATTCGGCATCAAACCTTCGTGAGCCGCCAGTCCCGCTAGCGAACGCATGAACATCAGGGAAGTAGCGAAGAGAGCCGGAGTTTCCACAGCCACGGTTTCACGCGTGGTGAACGGGACCGCGCCTGTGGACGCACAAACGGAGAAACGTGTCCGGGCGGCCATCCAACGCACCGGATATTACCCAAACACCCACGCGCGCACCCTGGGCACCGGCAAAAGCCACATCTATGGCCTGATCATCTCCGACATTGAAAATCCATTCTTCCCCGAACTGGTGAAGTGCTTCGAGCGCCTGGCAGTCGAGCATAGTTACGAAGTCCTGATCGCCAATACCGATTACCAGCCGGAACGTATGGAGGTTTGTGTCCGGCGGATGCTGGAGCGCAAGGTGGACGGGGTCGCGATCATGACCTCGGAAATGGACCCGGAGCTGATCCAGATGCTGAGCGGCCGGGGCATCCCCATCGTTTTTCTCGACACCGGCGCCGTCGGCCCGGGGATTAGCAACATTTCTCTCGACTATGACAGCGGCGTAGATCAGGCTATGGACCACCTGACCTCGCTCGGGCACCGCAGGATTGCGTTTGTCAGCGGCCCGGCAAACCTCGCCTCGGCGAGAACTCGTTACGAAGCATTTTTAGCATCGTTGAAGCGCAAGAAACTAAAATGCAGTGAAGCATTCATTCGTGCGGCCAACCATCGCTTCGATGGCGGCTACGCCGCGATGTCAGAAATTTTAAAGCTGCCCGTGCTTCCGACCGCCGTATTGGCTTCGAACGATCTGACCGCCATCGGAATTATGGGTGCGATCTATGCCGCAGGGCTGCGGGTTCCCAATGACATCTCGGTCGTAGGGTTTGATGACATTGCGTTAAGCAGCTTTATGTCGCCGCCGCTGACCACGATCCGCCTCTCGCGAGCAGAGATTGCAGCGTTTGCCTTTAATGCGCTTTATACAGCCAGCCAGCGCGGAGAAAGCAAAGGTCTCACTCACACCATTCGTGCGGAACTGGTCATTCGGCAATCGACCGCCGCCGTCTGCGCGGGAGAAGTCGCCGGCCTCTCTACTCCGCTGCGCCCTGCCTCCAATGAGAAATGGGTATTGGAAACCGGAACCTGAGCGAGCTTTGGGGAATCAGGGATGCGGTTTAACGATCCCAGTCCCCTCGCGAATGGTGATGATCTGATTTGCCTTCACCTGGGTGAAGCGTTCCATCTTCTGCGTAGTCGGCCATTGCACCTCAATCACGTCCACGCTATCAATCTTGCCCAGACCGAAATGCAATCGCAAATCACTTTGCGACATAACACTCGCGCCGCTGTGCACTTCATCCATCTGAATATGTTTTCCCGTAGTCACCCGCACCCGAGCGCCGATAGCTGTGCGGTTGCACCTGGTCCCAATCAACTTGATCTTGATCCAGTTCTGCTGGTTGCCCCCTTGATTGCGAAGCAGTGATGGCGGATCGTTCAGGTTCAGGATCAGGACATCCATGTTGCCGTTGTTGTTATAGTCGCCGAACGCTGCGCCGCGGCTGGAATATTGTTCGCTGATGCCGGGCCCCATTTCTGCTGACACATCTTTAAATCGGCCATTCCCCAGGTTCTTGTACACCAGTCGCGGATTTTTGAAGGTCTGCCCGAAATTGTACTTATCAATCTCCGGATACACGTGTCCGTTGATCTGGATGATGTCCTGCCATCCGTCGTTGTCGTAATCGACAAAGCCGCAGCCCCAGGCGACATACCGGTTGTTGACCCCAACACCGGAGGCAAAGCTGACGTCGCTGAAGGTTCCATCGCCATTGTTGTGGTACAGGTTGCTGGTATCGTCTGCGAAGTTGGTCTTGAAAATATCGAACCATCCGTCACAGTCATAATCGGCCACGGCAACGCCCATCCCCGCCTGCTCGTGTCCGTTGTCACTGTAGGCGCAACCTGCCATGACCGCGACATCGGTAAACGTCCCGTCGTGGTTGTTCTTGAAAAGAATGCTGGGCTCAGAATCGACTGCCACATAGATGTCCGGCCAGCCATCGTTATCGAAGTCGTAGGAGACCGCGGTGATCGAGTATCGTGGGCCCGGTTTCAGAATTCCCGACTTATCTGAAACATCGCTAAACGTGCCGTCTCCATTGTTGTGATAAAGGATGTTCGTATCGCCCGGAAGTCCCCGCGGACCGCACATGATAGGTACGCCCTTCCACTGGCAGTAAGTGGTGTCGTTGGCGGGAGGGATGGTTGACGGATCCAATTTTATGTAGTTGCAGACAAAAAGATCGAGGTGACTGTCCCGGTCATAGTCGAGAAAAGTACAACCTGCGCCCCAGCGCACCTTCTCCTGGTCAAGGCCGGCTTTGTGAGTGACATCGGTAAACGTGCCGTCTCCGTTGTTGCGGAAAAGAATGTTGTGTCCCCAGAAACAACAAAATAAGTCATCCCAGCCATCGTTGTTGTAATCGCCCACGCAGACGCCTGTCTGCCAACCGGTGCGCCCCAATCCTGATTTTTCCGTGACGTTGGTAAACGTGCCATCACGGTTGTTCTTGTACAGCAGAGAGGTCGGTGCTTGTCCCGAAGGCCAATGCGCGTCCAGCCGATCTCCATTGGTGAGATAGATGTCCAGCCATCCGTCATTGTCATAGTCGAAGAAGGCCAGTCCGCTTCCCTTGGCCTCGATGATGGATCTCTTATGATCTATGCCTCCCCACACGTTTGGGATGGTCAGCCCGGCTTGCTGAGCCACATCCACAAACTGCACCGGAGATGTTGCCGTGGGAGTCGAGACTGCGGCTTCCACCAGATCAGGGTTTCTCCAGTTCCACAGGGGGGTTGCAAGAGCCTCTATCAGCGGGCTGCCGAGCATGAAGAGAGATGAGCCGAGAAAGCGCCTTCGTGGAAAAATCATAGGTTGCGACGATTATAGAGACTCATTGGGCTGGCACTTTGGGGAACGGATGAGGGACAATGCCCGTGCCTTCTTTGACCGCGATGATGGTATCGATGGGCAGGTTCGCCAACTTGTCAACCTGCCCGCTGGGCCACGTGATCACCAACGATTCGACTTTGGCTCGCTTGCCCAGTCCAAAATGAATCCGCGGATCGCTGACCGACATATAGCTCGCTCCACCCTCTGCCTGCTTTACCTGCACGAATCCTTCCGAGGTCAATTTCAGTTGGGCGCCGATGCCGTCCCGGTTCGATTTTGTACCGATCAGTAAAACCTCGAGCCAGTGATTGGCATTGCCCCCGCTGTTGCGCAGGAGCTCGGGATAGTCGCCGCGGTTGTTGATGGCAATGTCGATGTCGCCATCATTGTCGAAATCTGCTGTAGCCAGACCACGCCCTGCAACCGGACGAAGAAAATCAGGACCGAGTTGAGAGGACGTCATTTCGAAACGGCCCACGCCCAGGTTGCGGAACATGAGCAGTGGTTCTTTGTAGGAGATCTCGCTGTGGTAAAGAGTTACATTGTCCAACATGGCGCCGTTCAGTTGCACGATGTCCACCCAGCCATCGTTGTCGTAGTCGAGGAACTTGGTTGCTACCCCGCTAAGCAGCCTCGCGTTGGCGCCGATTCCAGAGGCATACGTGTCGTCGGTAAAGGTCGAGTCGCCGTTGTTGAGGTACAGCCGGTTTAATTCCAAATCAAGATGGGTAATGTACACGTCCAGCAAGCCGTCGCCGTTTACATCGGCAGCGTCGATGCCCATCCCCGCTTCGTATTTCCCATCTTCGCTGGCAGCCAGCCCGGATATCAGGGAGACATCCTTGAACGTACCGTCGTGATTATTCAAAAACAGGAAATTCGGCCAAGTGTCGTTGGCGATGGCGATGTCTGGCCAGCCATCGTTGTCGAAGTCGGCCAGCACCAGTCCCATCCCTTTCGATTCGGGCAGCCCGACCCCGGACTTGTCGCTCACGTCAGCAAAAGTGCCATCGTGATTGTTATGATAAAGCTTGGTTCTCTGGCCTTTGTAGTTGCCTGGATTGCAGTAAGAGCGATAACCAGCAGCGCGTTCTCCGCACCAGAGATTGTTCTTCGGAGACCAGTCAATGTAATTGGTGACCACCAGGTCAAGCCACCCGTCTTTATCGTAGTCAAACCATCCCGCACTCGTTGACCATCCCCCTTCGTCGGCGACCCCAGCCTTGGCAGTGACTTCGGTGAAGGTTCCGTTGTGGTTATTGTGGTAGAGAATGGCACGCCCATAGCCGGTTACGTAGAGATCGGGCCAGCCGTCATTGTCAAAGTCTCCTACGGCAACGCCCTGGCCGTAATGTCCTTCCCCCCCGACGCCGGCCTTGGCAGTGA
Organism: uncultured Acidobacteriaceae bacterium; assembly: GCA_964609355.1. GTDB lineage: Bacteria > Acidobacteriota > Terriglobia > Terriglobales > Acidobacteriaceae > PALSA-350. The sequence continues at coordinate 7,200 of CAZSUK010000077.1, forward strand.
CGTCTGTAAAGGTTCCGTCGCCGTTGTTGTGATAAAGCGCTGAGCGTAACGGATGCGGCGGCTTGTAGATGTCGGTAGCTGCGGACTGGACGAAGTAAAGGTCCATCAATCCGTCCTGGTCGTAGTCGATCCATCCAACACCGGTGCCCATGGTTTCGAGGTAATACTTTTCATCCGACTGAGTGGAGTCCTGAACAAAGGTGATTCCAGCCGCTTTGCGCACGTCGGTGTATCGAACGGTGATCGCAGCGTCTGGTGCTTTGCCGGCTTGCGGAGACGCGGCGGGGCCGGATGCTCCGACCAGGGTCATCAGAATGCAAAGGCAGAATCGGTGGGCCACGTCTCAGAGCGTCCTATCGGCAAGCGACAGCGCGAGTTGAAGCAGTTGCTGCCGGCTGGCCATAGTCATGGGCTCATTGCCAGCCGGAGAGGTCGCCGGCGCCGTTGCCAGAACCTGTTCAATCCGGTTGATGTCCAGGGCGCCGCGTTCGTTGCTATTCTTGAAGCGGTTCAGGACTTCTTTGGCTTTATCGATCTGTCCGGTTTGAAAGTAGAAAACACCCAGGGTTGAATAGCTGCCGGGCCATTCCGGAAGCAAATCCACCGCCCGCTCGAGATGCTGGCCGGCTTCTGCGGTGTTTCCTTCCAGGGCCGAAACCAGACCCAGGCCCCAGAGAATCTTTCCCGAGCCCGGAACGCGGGCCTGTCCTTGCAGCAGTGTCTGCTTTGCGGCGGCGGTGTTATGCTCCCGCAACTGCAGCAGCGCGAGCGACAGATAGTCCTGATCGTTGTCAGGATTACGGGTGATGGCATCGCGGTAGATTTCTTCAGCGCGGGCCGCGTCACCCAGGTGCGCGTAGATATCTCCCAGCAGAGCCAGATAGGGATCGTCTTTGCGGCCCTGCTCTGAAACCTGCCCGGCCGCGTTGAGTGCTTCGGCGTACTGACCTTTTCGGAAGTAAGCATCGGCGAGGTTGAATATTACTTCGTCCGAGCCTGCGTTCGCCTGCAGGGCATCGCGGAAGTGTTGGATGGCATCGTCATACAGGCGATAACGGGCGAGCAGGACGCCAATTCCGTTTTGTGTGCGAAAGTCACCTGCGCTTAACTTGTCGAGCTGAGCGATGGTGTCTTTCGCTTCCGCCGTCTTTCCGGATTTGAGATAAGCCTCGGCCAGCAGGTAGAGATCCTCCGGCTGATCTGGATGCTTGCTGATCTCGTCGTGGAGTTGCGTAATATCTAATTGATTCTGGGCCTGGGGAGCGAGCTTCGAGCGATTATCCAGATAGTCGAAAAGGTGCTCATAGGGATATGGACCGGTTGGAGCGTCTTTGGAGACTGTTTGAAATACCTTTAGATCGCGATCGGCGGCTTCGGTCTGGTGCAGATTTCGCTCTACCATCGATAGCTTGTAATATCCGGTCGCCGGGTTATGGCTGACCCCTACGTATTTCCTCAGCAAGTCGGCGGCTTCTGAATATTTCTTGCTCACGATGCGCAGGTTGGCCAACTCCAACAGTGCAGGGGCAAAGTCCGGACTGGAGTGCAGGGCTTGCTGAAACATCGTTTCGGCTTGTGCTGAATCTCCCTGCCGCTCTGCGATAAAGCCAAGATTAAACAGGCATGCGGTGTTATGAGGATCGAGCTTGAGACCTTCCTGAAAATATCGTTTTGCCTCGTCGAATCGGCCGAGATGCCGGTAAGAGATACCAAGGAACACGTATGACGGTGCGGATGGATCGAGGGCGATCAGTTTCTGAAATGTTTCGATGGCCTTGTCCACCTTGCCGGCCATGAAATAGCTTTCGCCCAGCGCGGCCAGCAGGTCGGCGCGCTGTGGGGCGATCGCAACGCCCGATTCCAGAAGCGGTATAGCATCTTCGTAGTAATTCTGAGACATGCTGACTCGCGCCATCAGAAAGATGACGTCTGTATTCTCCGGCGCAATTTTGTGAGCGCGAACCAGCAGTTCCAGTGCGTCGAGCGGGCGCGACTCATTCGAATAGACCTGCGCCAGCAGGTGGAGCGTGTCAGGCGAGTCGGGTTTCAACTTGAGTGCCCGGTTGAGTACGAATTCCGCTTTGGAGTTTTCTCCGGCGCGAAGGTAGGTTTGCCCCAGGTTGTAAAGGATCTCGAAGGTGCCCGGCCGCAGTGCATCGGCCTTTTCCAGTTCCGACTCAGCAGGCTTGTATTGTTTTTCCGCGGCCAACATGGTTCCAAGTGTGAAATGAACCTGGATATCATTTCTGTTCTGGGCTGAAAGTTCGTTTGCCAGCCGCAAGCCCTCCGCGGTGCGGTTGCTTGCCAGATAGGCATGAATCAAATTGAACTGGGTTGAGACGGTCGCGGGACGCACGCGTTCAAAGTGTGGAATGGCTTCAGCGGGCGATCCCTTGCTCATCAGCAAGAGACCAAGGTTGTAGTTCGCATCGCGGTTGCCGGGATCACTCCGCAAAACGGTTCGAAATTCATTCTCGGCCAAATCAGGCTTCTGCTCAGACAAATAGACGTTTCCCAGGTTGTTGCGAGTCTTTGCTGAGCCGGGAGCTATTTTCAATGCATGCCGGAGTGCTTCGGCAGCTTTGCCGTAATCCTTTTCGTCGATGTAGATAAAGCCAAGCATGTTGTAGGCTTCTATGCTAGCAGGATTATGCTCGAGTTCCTCTTGCACCTTACCCGTCGCCTGATCGAATAGGCCCTGCCGGCGTAGCGCCTCAGCCTGCTGAAGATTTGCGGAGAGTTTAGAAGATGGTTCTGCTTCGCTGACGGTAGCGGAATGACGAGGCTGCTGGGCAGCGAGCGTCAGGCCGCTAAGAAGAAGCAAAAAGAGACTTCCGGCTCGGCATGCACTCGACGCGGTGGACCATGCGATCGCGACTCTGTTTGTTTGCTGCATTAATATGCGACTCACCATCCAAACGTCGCCGAGTGGCCCATCAAGGCTGCGATTTTAGCATTTCGAGAGCCTGTTGCGCCCCTCGATGTTCAGGCTGCACCCGCAGCAGTTCCTGCAGCGCTTCTCTTGCCTTCTCCTTATCGTTCTGCATCACGTAGAGACGGGCAAGGTTGAGATACGACTGATCGAAGTTTGGAGCGGCTCGTATGCACGTCTTGAATTGCGCTTCCGCACTTGCATAATTATTGACTCGAACAAAGAGAACGCCGAGGTTGTTCAGCGCCTCGGGATAACCCGGACGGAGATCGATTGCCTTTTGCAGATAATCAGCCGCCGATTGCGTTTGCCCTTGCTGAGCGTAAAACATCCCCAGGCTATAGTTAGTCTCAGGATCATCGGGTTGAATCTCGAGCGCGCGACTCAAGAGCGTTTGTGCCTTATCGAACGCGCCCTGCCGGCGATAAAGATTTCCCAGGTTGAGCAAGGCGATCGCGTAGTTCGGCCTCTGGCTGAGTGACTCCTGGAAGTCCCGCACTGCTTCATCCGGCTGCCCCTGTTGGGCCGCGATCATGCCAAGATTGTTCCACGCCTCTGGATAATTCGGTCGCAACTTCAATGTTTGTTCAATATATTGGCGCGCCTGCTGCAGATTATTTTGTCTTAGGTGGAGCGTGCCAAGGTTGTAAAAGGCTTCCGGATTGTCCGGTTTCCGAGCGATGACCTGCTCGAAGGCGGCCGCCGCCGCGTCGAGATAGCCATGTTGGAAGAGCGCCACTCCGTAGGTGAAGTCATTGCGCTGGAACGCATCACGATAGGGCACGCCGCCAAACGGAAGTGCTTTTCGCATGCGGTCGGCGGTGGTGGTTGGGATAGCCTTGACATCCTCCAGCAATCGCTGAAGATCGATCGGTCCTTGATACACCTTGACGATCATGCCCTCGGCATCCAGCAGGAAAGCGGTTGGAATGGCGAGATCCCTGCGGCGGTCGAACAGGTAGCGGTAGATGATGTTATAAACGCCCGCCACATCTTCCGTGGCAAAAAGAACAGGAAAGGGGAACCTCTCGAGCGCCGCAAACGATCGTGCTGTTCCTATGTCGCCGGCGTCATCAACGTTTACGGCAAAAATCTCCAGCTTGTTTTTGGCCAGCGCCGGCTGGTTCTTATTAAATAGCCTCAGCTGCTCGGCGCAGAGCGGCGCCTTCGTCGCCCAGAAATTGAGAAGCACGCAGCCACCCTGCGCACTTCGCAGTTCTCGCATGTTGCCCGCGAGGTCCGGCAGCGAAAGCTCCGGTGTTTTCAACGGTTCAATCAGCCACGTGTCTATCTGCGAGGGCAGCGGTTCTAACTTTAGCGGTGGTCCGGCTTGCGCGTAGGCCTGAGGTGGTGCGGCGAATGGCTGGGCTACAAATTCCGCGGAACCCTCCTCAATCGCGATCCGATGGTTGATCGGGATACTCGTGAATTCCTGAGAAAGCCCACTTGGCCAGCGGACCGTGGCTTTAATTGTGCCTTCCGGTTTTCCAACGCCAAAGAATATTTCCTTAGAGTGCTGAGCAATAAACCCCGATCCTGCCTGCAAATACTTCGTCTGACGGAGGGTGCCCACTTCGAGTGTGATCGAGGTTCCGATGGCATCGCGGTTGCTCGTCTGACCTTTTAGACGGAACGCGATCGATTGACCAGGTTCTTTCATCACGTTGTGCAGGATCCGCAATTGCGGGGCATTACGGTTTTTGAGGATGACCTCCAACCGCCCGTCATGGTCTATATCAGCGAGAACAAAGGAGCGGCTGTCCTCAGGAAAGTCCAATCCCACTGCGCCTGAAACCTCGGTGAACGTGCCATCATGGTTGTTCGCGAACATGACATTTCGTTCGTACCCGCTCCAGGAGCGGTCTGACCGAATCAATTCATTGATGGCATTCCATCCATGCTCGTAAGCCAATGAAGGTGTAGCATCCTCAGGCGATTTCGCGACCACCTGCCGCCAGAAAAAACTTGCCAGGTCGTTCCGTTCCGGCGCGGAGATGTACCCATTGGCGACGTAAAGGTCAGGGTAGCCATCGTGATCGAAATCCCAGAAATCCGAACACCAGGACCAACGGCCCATCTCCGCTCCGGCTTGCTGGCTGATGTCTTGAAACTTTCCGTTTCCCAGGTTTCGATAGAGCGCATTGCCTCGAGCGTGCCGCCGGTAGAGCGCGCGGATTTCTTCCGGCGCGTTTTCATGAAAGCGCTTTTGCCCCGAAACCCTTTGTCCCGCGGACGACCACATGTCGGCAACGTAGACATCCTGCTTGCCGTCGTTATCGAAATCAGACCAGCACGCGCTCATTCCGGCCCCCGGAACGTCGATGCCGGCTTCGCCTGAGACAGCCGCGAATGTGCCATCACCATTGTTGCGGTACAGGTTGCTGCGCCCGAAATCGTTGGCCACATAAAGATCGGGCAAGCCGCTGGCAGCGGAGACGCCCCAGGCGCAAGCGAAACTATAGCGGTCGTTCTCGGCATTCAATCCTGCCGCCTCGGTCCTGTCTACAAAGGTTCCGTTTCCTTCGTTGTGCAGCAGGAAATTGGGTGGACCATTCCGGGCATCGAAATAGGGTACCGGATAGTGATACTGGTCCAGCCCCAGGTAGTAGCTATAGAGGCAGAAGTAAACATCGAGACGTCCGTCACGATCGTAGTCCGCTATCGCCGCATGGGTAAACGTTCCCTCCGGAGGGCGCGCAAACTTGAAGGCGTCGCGCTTGATCTTGAACGTCCCATCCCCTTGATTCAGAAAAAGCAGGGGACCGCTACCGCAAACGACAAGAAGATCCTGCCGTCCCTTGTTTTCAAAGTCGGCGAACAGGGCGCACGCAGTATTGTCGAGCACTCCGACCCCGGCTTTTTCGGTTACGTCTTCCAGTGTCCCGTCACCCCGGTTGCGGTAAAGCCGGTTTGGCAGGCCCGACGGCTGGCAAACATAGAGATCGTCGAAACCGTCATTGTCGAAGTCACCCGCCGCCACACCATTGTTGCCGTAAACGTCTATGCCGCATGCACCGTCCAGCACGGTCCGCCAATAGTCGGAGCCATGAAGCATCTGCTTTGTGTACGATTCCGCTCGGCCGAGTGTTTGCGAGGTTATGTCAATAAACATCGGTCCTTGCGTAACGCTGAGTGTTTCTTCGCGGGCCTCCCACCTGCGGGCTTTCCACCCTCCTGATTCATCGCGCGACCACTCGGTGCGCCATGATCCAACCCGCTCTTCACGACGCTCCTCGTTCCGGTTGGCGACTATGTCATAGCGGAGATCCACGCGAACCGTCGGCGGGGCGCTGGCGATCTCCTCGATACCGGTAATTTGGAATTCCGCAGTCTCCACCCCTGAGACCTGACCCAGCCAGGCTCGGATTTGCTCGAGAAACCGCTCCCGCCCGGAAACAACCTTGCCGTTGAACACTCGTCTCGTGATCGTGATCCCGTTCCCAGCCCGCAGCGTGATTTCGTTGGCCGGGACGAGTGGGGAGGCTTCTATCGACGGATCCAGTGACTTTGCCAGGACTGCAAGGTCGCGGACCGATGCCTTAAGGGCCTGGCCCCACTGTTGGAGAAGCGACTCAATTTCCCACGCATATTTTTCCGTAACGTACTCATCGGAACCCGGAGCGACAAGGCGGAGGACATCTTCCAAAGGGGAGGCGACCGGATAGTGCGGCGTCAGACGAACATCGGAGAAAGGGAAACCGGCGTTCCGATTGGGGACGCTCTTCGGGGAACCGAACAAAAATGAGTATCCATGGAAGGGAGCGGGACGGAGGAGCAGGGGCGCCAACCCCATGCACTTAAGGACTGCCCGCCGGGAAGGGAACTGGTTCTCGTTCTTGTGACGCGGCATCCTTAAGGGGTCCGTTGGAGCATTTTTACGGTTGGTATACGAAAAACTGGATTGAACACAGCTATTCCGTCGAAACTCGGGGTCCCCGACACGCCCACCGCACGTCGCCGGTCCCTCCACCACACTAACAGTAAAGTTGACCACTGGCTTCGCCGACCCACGGCGGGACGAAACGGGGCCACCCACGTCGCGCGACAACCACTGACCGGGTGCCCCATCCTTCGCGCTCTTTGCGAAGGGTGGGAAATGACGAATATGCGGGGGAAGGGCCGCGGGTAATGAACAGTGGCATCCCCACCCCCACTTGATGAGTCGCCATTGCCCGAAAAAGGGACGATCTCGGCCTTCTCACTTCACGATTTCCACCTTTCGGCGGAAACCATCTCAACCTTTTGGTTGACAACTGTTATTGGTCTGGTCTACTTTCATTCGGCAATCAAATGTAACCGGTTACTGGCTACTTCTGAGAAGGCTTTCGGGCCATTCTTGAAAACGGTTACTCAGTCGAGTCAGCGCTCAAAAGCGCAAATGACCGTGTTTTGAAAGACTTTGGAGGATTTCGGATGGGCTATGATCGCAATCTCTCTCGCTGGTTTAAATCACTTGTCTGCATAACCCTCACATCCTTGTGCATGCTTCTGGCGCCGCCTGCATTCGGTCAGGTCGACGAAGGGTCAGTTACTGGAGTGGTTCAGGACGCTACCGGCGCGGTAGTTCCCAACGCAAAAGTGACCCTCCTGAACACGGATCAAGGTTTGACCCAGACGACAAATACAGACAGCTCCGGCGTATACACCTTCTCGCCCGTCAGAATCGGGAACTACACCGTATCCGCCACTGCTCCCGGCTTCTCTGTGACCACCCAGGAGCATATCAATGTGGCCGTGAGTCAGAATCTACGTGTCAATATTGAACTTAAGCCCGGTGCGGAGTCGCAAACCGTTGAGGTGACCACCGCGCCGCCTCAGATGCAGACCGAGGATGCGTCGGTCGGGCAGGTGGTCAACGAGCAGAGCGTGAATAACCTGCCGTTGAATGGGCGCAACTTTACTTTCCTGGCTCAACTGGCTGCAGGCGTGAACACTCCGCAGGCGGACACTCGCGGAAATGCCGCGAACGGAGCCTTCGCCGCCAATGGTCTGCGCCCTGCGCAGAACAACTACCTGCTGGACGGCATTGACAACAATTCCGACAACGTGGACTTCCTGAACGGAACAAATTTTGTTGTTCTTCCTCCGCCCGACGCGATCGCGGAATTCAAGGTCCAGACTTCGGACTTCAGTGCCGAACTGGGACGTGCGGCAGGCGCCGTCCTCAACGCTACGGTCAAGTCCGGCACGAACAGTATCCACGGCGCGGCCTGGGAATTTTTCCGCAACGATGTGCTCGACGCAGCGGACTGGTTTGAAGATAACAACGGATTAAAAAAAGGAGAACTCCGCTGGAACCAGTTCGGAGCTTCCATCGGCGGCCCCGTCATAAAGAACAAGATCTTCTATTTTGGTGATTATCAAGGTTTCCGGCACGTACAGGGCAACACCCAATCGGGGATCGGAGTGCCCACCGTGTTGCAACGCAATAGCGGCTACTCCAACCTCTCCGAGTTGGTCTCCGCGAATGCTTCGAGCGCGGCGCGAGCCGATGCCCTGGGACGATTGATACCGGTCGGCACCGTCCTCGACCCCGCAACCACCCGCTCCGTCGCCGCGGGTGCGCTGGATCCTGTTTCCGGAATCACCAACACTTCCAACAGCGTTGTGTACGTTCGCGATCCTTTCGGAACTTGTCCGGCTTCTACCACCAATTTCACGCTCGCTGGCTGCGGGTTGAACCAACTTCCTGCCGGCCGTATCGATCCCAATGCCGTCAAGCTCTTGAATCTTTTCCCACTACCCACCGCCAGTGGAGTCAGTTCAAACTATGCAGTCAGTCCCAACCTCTACCAGCACAACAACCAGTTTGACGTCCGGGCCGACTTCGATGTGTCTGACAAAAACCAGGTATTTGCGCGCGTCAGTTATTGGGACAACCCTCAATTTATTCCTGGGCCCTTTACAGGTATAGCGGACGGCGGCGGCTTCCAGCAGGGCGTGCAGACGGCAAAGTCTTTCCAGGGTGTGGCGGCGTATACCCATCTGTTCACGCCGACTACGGTCAATGTGGCGAGGGTCGGATGGGACCACCTGCACACCTCACGCTTCGGCCCGGAAGGTTCCACATACGGCATTCCAGCGCAGTACGGAATCCCGGATATTCCACAGGTGGATAACAACGGCGGTTTGCCCGCCTTCTCATTTGGTGGGCTGCAGACTCTGGGCGGCAATTCCTTCCTGCCTTCGGACGAAACCACCCAGACCACTCAGGTAGTCGACGACTTTTCCAAGGTTTACGGCGCTCACGGTTTCAAAATGGGCGTTGAATACCAGCACGTAGTGTTCAACACCCTCCAGCCCGCCTGGTCGCACGGCCAATTCGACTATGACGGTACCTTCACAGATATTCCGAACAATAACGGCAGCACCACGGGTATCGCGCAATTTGTTCTTCCGCCGACAGCTGCGACAGTTCCGAATGGAGTCAATTTCTCCGGAGGCTCTGACGATGTCCGCTCCTCCAACATCAACAAAACCTACGACGAAAGAGCCTATTTCGCGACTTACTTCCAGGACGACTGGAAGGTCAGTCCCAAGCTGACTCTCAATCTCGGCTTGCGTTGGGAATACTTTGGCCCCATTAACGAGACAAATGGCGGCCAAGCCAACTTCGTTCCCAATTACAATGGGACTCCGACGTTCATCATCCCGGCGACCGGGAAGGACAATAGGGAATTGTCTTCGACGGCCAATAATCCGTCCCTGGCCGGCAACGGCTTTATCGATCTGCTGGCCAAGGATGGAATTGCGCTTTTGTCGACTGACAAGTACGGCAAGGGATTGCTCAAGCCACAATACAATAATTTTGCACCCCGCTTCGGCTTTGCCTATGAGGTATCCCCGAAGCTGGTGGCGCGCGGTGGTGTGGGTCTCTTTTGGAACGCCTTCGAGAATCAGGGTTACGGACCGAATATTGGTGAGAATTATCCCTTCGTATACAACTTCAACTACGTCCCCATAGTTCCTAACGGCTCCCCTAGCGGCTTATCTTCGGTCGCACCTGTTAGTTACAGCACGCCGTACTCTAGCTGCGCGACAGCAGGTCCGGGTCAAACAGCAACCTTTGAGTCCGGCTTCTCCTGCCATTCATTCACCCCTCTTGACGTGAACGCGTCCCAAATCGGACTGCAGGGACTTCAGTTCAATTTCGTAGATCCCAAAACCCTGGCCGCTAACCTCTCTTTCCAGTATGCGATCACTCACTCGATGTCGGCGCAGGTCGCTTATGTACTGACCAAGGCCGACAATCTTCAGATGAACCTTGGCGCGAATAACGTGACCGCACTCCTGCCCTACAACGCCAGTACCACGGGTCCGGTCGGTGGTGGACCCACCGGTCTGCAGCCGTTTCCGGATTTCGCAGGTGGTTCGACTGGGCGAATGATTGGAGCCAGCGTTTACAACGGCTTACAAACCAAGCTCGAACAGCAGTTTTCGAGCGGACTGAGTTACCTGCTCACGTACACGTTTTCAAGAACCTTTACGGACGCCGGCGACTTGTTGAATGGCGGAAGTCTGAATGGCGCTCGCGCGCCAGACGTGCCAGGCTTTGGTGTCCGCGGAGATTGGTCCCTGGCCTCTTTCAACGTCACCAACGTATTCCATTTCAGCGGCGGGTACCAACTGCCCTTCGGCAAAGATAAGCGTTATCTGAGCAACACGGGCAAGCTGGGGAATGGATTCGTCGGAGGGTGGAGCATAAACTGGATTACTACCCTTCAAGGTGGCCAGCCTCTCTCCCTCGGTTGCCCGACTGGAACGACCGCCGGCACAAGCTGCAACGATGTGACCGTTCCCGGGCAGAGCCCGAAGCTCGGAATAAAGGAGCGGCCAGATGCCAGCGGCAAAATAACTCCGTATTGGCTGAATAACCCGGCAGCCTTCCAACAGCCTTGCGAGCTGGGCAACCCAACACCGACACCAGCCGGATGCGTACCTGAGACTGGTTTTGGTGTTCTGGGCGACCGTCCGGGGACGACGACCGGGCCAAGCTACCACCGGTTCGACTTCTCAACATTCAAAAACATTCCGATCAATGAACGCTTCAGCATGGAGTTCCGGGCTGAGTTCTTCAACATCGTCAACCATCCGAATTTCAATGCTCCGGGATTCGGCGGCAACGGCGTTGTCTCCATCGCGAACTCAACCAACTTCAACAACACTAACTTCGGCGCCATCGGATCTACCCGCGATGCTCCCAACGCTCCCAGGCAAATACAATTTGCTTTGAAGTTGTATTACTAGGCTAAGATGAAAACACCCCGTAAAGGCCGCTTTTGCGGCCTTTCGGGGTGTTTCTGCGTAGCGCTTCGCTCACGCGGTATCGACAAAGGTGGGCTGTGAGCAAAATGTACTGGTCCCGGGGGATGGTTCTTAATTCTCTTGTGTTTTGCGCGACGCTTGCCACGGGCCAGGACCATCAAAACCAGACCCAAGCGCGCCAGACCCAGGCGCCCCAAACCCAAGAGTTGAATCGTCAGTTTCAATCCGCGGTCTCTCAATATAATGCAGGAAAGTTTGCCGAGGCTGCGGTGCAGCTGGAAGCCCTGTTGCCCTATGCGCCAAGGACCTTTGAGGTTCATGAGCTCTTGGGCCTGGTCTATGCTGGAGAGTCACAGGACGCTAAGGCCGTAGAGCAACTCGAAATCGCGGTTCGATTGAAGCCGGATTCGGCAGCTGCCCGAACAAATCTGGCAGCCAGTCTATTTCACTCAGGCAAATCGGAGTTGGCGGAGGCGCAGTTTCGTAAGGCTCTGGAACTGGAACCTCGCAACTACGATGCGAACCACAATCTAGGTGAACTCTACATCCAGTCCAGAAGAATTGCGGACGCGGTGCCGCTGCTCGAAAAAGCGCAGGAGATTCGTCCTTCTTACGACAATGGGTATGATCTCGCGCTGGCGTATTTCGAAACTGGAAAGCTTGGTCAAGCCACGCAACTCGTTCAAAATCTTGAACAGACGAAAAATACCGCAGAATTGCATAACCTGCTGGCTCAAATCGATGAAAAGAGGGGAGACTTTGTGCCGGCGGTGACCGAATATGAAGCTGCCGCGCACATGGATCCGAGTGATGGCAATCTCTTTGACTGGGGGAGCGAGTTACTTGTTCATCGGACCTACGAGCCGGCCATTCAAGTGTTCGAGACAGCCTCGCAGAGATATCCCAACTCTCCTCGTTTACTGATCGGTCTGGGCATGGCGTATTATTTGCGAGGCAAATACGACGACGCCGTCAAGGCGCTGCTCGCAGCTGCCGATTTAAATCCGGCTGATCCGCGTTGTTATCTTTTTCTTTCCAAAGCTTATGACAGCTCTCCCAACCAGGCGGACGAAGTGATCCAAAGGTTTCGCCGCTTCTCTGAGCTCCAGCCGCGCAATGCGCAGGCGCAATACTATTACGCCATGAGTTTATGGAAAGGCAAACGGGCCGAAGATCCAGGCTTCGATCTCAAGCAAGTCGAATCATTGCTGCAAAAATCAATCGCACTGGACCAGACGCTTCCCGAGCCCCACGTGCAGTTGGGCAACCTCTACGCCGACCAGCATGAATATGCAAAGTCCATACCAGAGTATGAGCGAGCTCTCGAGTTGAATCCCAATCTGCCCGACGCCCATTACCGCCTCGGGCAGGATTATGTTCACACGGGGCAGAAAGATCGCGCCCAATCGGAATTCGATGTCTATCAACGCCAGCGAGCCGCGCACATGGCTGAACTGGATAAGCAGAAGGATGAAGTCCGCCAGTTCGTCTATTCCGCGAGGGAAGAAACCTCGGCCAAGCCATGATCGGTTCCACTGCTCTCCCAAAACTCTTACCGCCCAAGTCGATCG
>CAZSUK010000078.1:0-17681 GCA_964609355.1 uncultured Acidobacteriaceae bacterium
ACCGGGGCCGCCGGCGCAGTGTTCCATGCCCGGCACCATGTAGAGCTGCATAAAGCCTGAGGTTTCCTTCTCGCCCACCGTTTTCTGTACTTGCTTGTAATAAGCAATGCTGTTCCAGGGTGAAATCGCAGGATCGTTCCAGCCGTGATACATGATCAGCTTGCCTCCGCGTGCGCGGAAGCGGCTTAGATCAGGATTGGTTGAATCCAGGGCGGCGGCGGTTTTTTGCGTTGCCTGCTCGAGAGACGCAGATACATCCGCCGTCAGGGTATTCCATTTGGGATCTTCGGTCACCATGTAGCGAAAGTAGTTTTGTACATATTGAAGGCCGGAGCCGGAACCCGGACCCTGTCCAACGACCCAGGAGCCCCAGGAATCCTCATCGCCCATGGCAAATCCCGGAAAGAGGGAAGTGCCGGCATAGTAGGCTTTCAGGGAACTAACCTGCGGCTGAGTCAGGCAATCCAGAGAATCCGCGCCTTTGCAGAGCAGGACCGCGGGATCGAAGTGACATTTCTCGGGATCATTGAGGAAGCCGTCTTTGACCCCATCGGAAGCGTCGCAGGCGGCGAGCGCAGCCTTTTGAATCGCCGGCAGCTTGTAGCTTGAGATGTACCCTCGCGGGTCGCCGATGGTGGATTGGGCAAGGCCTACGCCGGAAGTCAGCATGTGGCTCCAGGCATTGGCTGGTGCACCCGCCAGGATTCCGTCGTAATCCTCGGGAAAGCGCTGCGCTTCCATCAGCGCTTCACGGCCTCCATCCGAACAGGAATCGAAGTAGGCTTTGGAGGCGGTCTTGCCGTAATAGGCTTTGATCACATCCTTGGCCCGCTCCGCAGTCAGGTGGACGGCACGCCAGCCGAAGTCTTTTATTTTTTCCGGATGCCCGAAGGCCCAGCTGGCATCTTCTCCCTCGGCCTGGTGACCTGCATCGGAGCCCGCGGTGGCAAAGCCGCGTTTCAAATTGCCCGCAAGCTGCGGGTACCAGATGGAGCCGGCAAAGCCACCATTGCCTACGCCCAGAAGGCGCTGGTTCCAATCTTTTTCCGGCAGCCAGACTTCGAACCGGATTTCAGAATCTGCTGTAGGGTGCAGGATCCCGGTGACCCGGCAGAACGGCGGCAGGTCATGCAGGGGCTTGTCGATGCCGGGTCCACTCAGGTCGCCGGACGTTACTTGTTCGGCGAGGGTGATAGTGGTGTCTGGCAGGCTGAGTTGCTTGAGTGAATCGCAGTCGGCGGCGTGGAGGGTGGTGGTTGAGGCAAGCAGTCCCAGAAGACCGGCGCAGATCCCGTGTATTGTTTTCATCGCAGTGATTGTAGCTTTGCAAGAAAAACATTTCCAAGAAAGAGCATCCACACAGAGATCCCTCCACTGCGCTACGCTTCGGTCGGGATGACAAAGGGTAGGGTAGTCATGTCCCGGAGCAGAGGCTAAGGGAGGGATCTGCAGTTGCTGCGGACTACGCGTCGCTCCGGTCAAGCAGGGAACTCCTGCCTACTCGAAAAGAGTAGCCTGCGCTGGCGCTTCTTCGGGTTCACGGAAGTTACTCAGGCCTACGCCGACCAAGCGAAAGCGTTGCTGCGGGTCGAGATTCACCCGCTGGCGCAGGGTGAGGGCGATGCTGGTCAATTCTTCGCAGGTCGCGGGAGGAGACGGTGGGGTGTGACTGCGGGTCAGGATCGCGAATTCACTGGTCTTCAGTTTGAGCACAACAGTCCTCGGGATTCGCGATTCTTTGCGCGATGCCGCCCAGACCCGCTCCGCCAGGCGCAGGATGATGGCTTCGGTTTCGGCCAAGGGCACATCGGCGGAAAAAGTATCTTCCGCGGAGATGGATTTTGTCGGCCGGTCAGGAACAACTTCGTTGTCGTCAATGCCACGAGCTAGTTGATAAAGCCTCTGGCCATAGCTTCCGAAGTGGTCCTCGAGGATCAGCAATTCCAGGCGCCGCAAGTCGCCGACTGTCTTAATCCCTAGCTCGGCAAGCCGCTTTTCGGTCACTTTCCCTACACCGGGAATGCGCCCAATGGGGAGTGGCGGCAAAAAGGTGTCAAGGTCTTCGGGCTGGATGACAAAGAGTCCATCGGGCTTGCGCCAGTCAGAAGCGATCTTGGCCAGGAATTTGTTAGGGGCTACGCCCGCAGAAGCAGTGAGGTGCAACTCCTCGCGGATTTGCTCGCGAATGGCGCGAGCCACCCGGGTTGCTGTGGACAGACCCGTTTTGTTCTCAGTTACATCGAGGTAGGCCTCATCCAGAGACAACGGCTCGATCAGATCGGTGTGGCGTTTGAAGATCTCGCGGGTACTTTGGCTGACGGCGCGATAGCGGGTGAAATCCGGCGGGATGAAGATCCCTTCCGGGCACAGACGCTCGGCGCGGACCGCCGGCATCGCGGAGCGCACACCGAAGCGGCGTGCTTCGTAAGAGGCGGCACAGACGACAGAGCGGTTACCCTTCCAGGCGACAATCACAGGCTTGCCGCGCAGGTTGGGGTCGTCCCGCTGTTCGACGGAAGCGTAAAACGCGTCCATATCGATGTGGACGATCTTTCTCACCTGCACATCTCGCACACCATATTACTGGTTGGTCCGGGCTGCCGGAAATGCCGCTGATGAAACCTCCTGTTCATACTTTCCAGGGCGGTAGGCCCGTAGAATCTGAACGGCATACGAGGAAAAATTTATGGCTACTGCTGTTCTGGCCTCCATCGGCGATCATGGTGCTTTGAATGCCTCCCTCCCCACTGGCCTGCAGGGGGTGTGGCTCGACCGGGATCTAAGTTGGCTGGACTTTAACGAGCGGGTGCTCGCGGAGGCTCTCGATGAGCGTACTCCGTTGTTGGAGAGAGCAAAATTCCTGGCCATCTTTACTTCCAACCTGGACGAATTCTTCATGAAGCGGGAAGCCGTCCTTCGCCTTGGGACGACCGATGCTCAACACGCACTCCTGCTGCAGGTTCGCGAAAAGCTACTCGGCTCGCTGCGGCGTCAAGCGGAGTGCTATCGGCTAACCATCATCCCCGGTCTTGCCGAGCATGGAGTCTTTCTGCGGTCCTGGAAGGAGCTCACCCCGGGCCAACAAGAAGAGGGAGCCAGGTTTTTCAAGCACGAGTTGTCGCCTGCGCTCACGCCGTTAGTCATCGACCCTGTCCATCCCTTCCCGTTTCTCTCCAACCTTTCTACCTCGCTCGTATTCCGGCTGCACGATGTGGCCCGGCACGAATCGATGTTTGCCCGGGTGAAGGTGCCTGGGGTCATCAAGCAGTGGGTTCCGCTGGAGACGGATCTGCAGCCAGGACAAAAGCTGCTGGTCCCGCTGCACGAGGTCATTTGCGGAAATCTGCATAGCCTGTATAGCGGAATGGAAATCAGCAACGTGACCATCGTGCGGCTGACGCGTGATGCCGAGGTGGAAGGTGAGGATGATTCTGCGGCCGACTTTCGCACCGTGGTGAAAGAACAAATTCGCCTTCGCCGATACGAACCGGTGGTGCGGTTGGAGTTTGGCCCGGGAGCCGATCCGGCCATCACGGAAATGCTTCGCGCACGGTTTGCTCTCTCCCCGCTGGACCTCTACGAAATGCAGGAGGAAGTGGACTACACAGCGCTGTTCGAGCTCCTTGGTCTTCCTTTCCCGGGGTTGCGAGACCCGGAGTGGAAGCCGCTTTGGCCGGCTTCGCTGCCGGAGGGAACGGGTGCGATTTTTACCGCGATCCAAGCAGGCGACGTGCTGGTGCATCACCCGTACGAAAGCTTCGACGCTTCCGTCGAACACTTCATCAGCCAGGCGGCCGATGATCCGCAGACCGTCTCCATCAAGATGACGGCGTACCGCATCGGCGACGACACCCCCTTCGTCAAATCGCTGATCCGGGCGGCAGAGCGGGGCAAGCAGGTAGCCTGCGTGATGGAGATCAAGGCGCGCTTCGACGAGGAACGGAATCTGCACTGGGCGGCGGAGCTGGAACGCGCCGGCGCTCACGTTACGTTCGGTGTCAGCGGGCTAAAGACCCACGGAAAGACTGCGCTGGTGGTACGCAAGGAAGCAGGCGGTCTGCGCTGCTATGTGCATATCGGCACCGGCAATTATCACGTCAAGACCGCCCGGCTTTATGCCGATGTGGGGCTGTTCACCTGCGATCCGCGGATTACCGAAGATGTGGTGAACCTGTTCCACTACCTCACCGGCCACGCTGAGCAACCCGACTTTGACTCCCTGCTCGTCGCTCCGGTGACCATGCGGCCGCGGCTGCTCGATCTGATACACCGAGAGATACAAAATAAACGCGCAGGACACCATGCGCGCATTGTCGCCAAAATGAACCAACTGGAAGACCCGGACATGATTGAAGCCCTCTGCGAAGCATCCAATGCCGGTGTACCTATCGATCTGGTTATTCGCGGATTCTGCTGCCTTCGGCCTGGGGTGCCGGCCCACTCCGAGAACATTCGTATCCGTTCGATCATTGGCAGATTTCTGGAGCATTCCCGCATTTTTTACTTTGCCAATGGAAAGCAGGACCCTGTCGAGGGGGATTTCTTTATCGGATCGGCGGACTGGATGTTCCGCAATCTTTCCAAGCGCATTGAGGTGGTCACACCGGTACGAGCGGACGGTTTGAAGCAGCGGTTGTGGGAGATCCTGGATATTTGCCTGCGCGATCAACGGGAAGCCTGGGTGCTCGAACCGGACGGAAAGTACGTCCAACTGCGCGCCACTCCGGATGCAATTGGTCCGGAAGCGAATGGAACGCACAAAACTCTGATGGATCTGGCTCTCGCCCGCGCCCAGGTATAGGGCTAGGAAAACTATTCCAGACCGGAACACGCAGATTTTTTTGAGGAACAAGTCCGCTTTGCCCTGGAAGGTTGAGGGGTGAGATCTGACTATCCCACCCTTCGCAAAGAACGCGAAGGATGGGGCACCCGTCGATGGGTGGCGGGGATAGAGCCTAATATCACGCCCGTGTCACTCAATGCCATAGGATCTGGTTTGCTTCCAAGGGAACGGCGACGGCTGGATGATTAGGGATGATGCGCGGCGTGTAGTCGGTCGCTCGACGGGTGGCAGCTACCTGGGCGCGGTAAGTGATGGTTCCGCTCGAGTCCGCAGACGTTCCGACTGGGGTCATCGGCTCGGTGACGGAAGGCATCGCGTAAAGCTCTACCTTTATGTCGTTGATGAGCAGATTACCCGGTGATACCTGCACCGTGAAGCAATGGTGGCCGTCGTGGGTTTCCACCCGCAACGGACCAAAGCGCACCGTGTGCCACTGTTCGGCCAGTTTTTGCAGCCATTGCAGGATTTCAACCCCAAGAGCACCGTCCCTCGCGGCGCGTTGGTGATAGCCGGTCGCACCGGGCAAGTAGTGGTCATCGGTGTAGTCCTGGATGGCCCGGCTCGCAGAGAACTCCGGCGTTAGCTGAGCCATACTCTCGCGCATGCGCGCGAGCCATTTGGCCGGCAGGCCATCGCTGGTCCGGTCGTAGAATTCAGGGATAACTTCCTGCTCCAGCAAGGCATACATGGCTTCGGCTTCGGCGGCGTCCACGGAGGGATCGTCGCCGTGGTCCTTGCCGTCACCGATCGCCCAACCGACCTGGGGAGAATAGGCCTCCGCCCACCAGCCATCGAGTTCAGAGAAATTCAACCCACCATTGACCAGGACTTTCATCCCGCTGGTTCCGCATGCTTCCCAGGGACGGCGTGGGGTGTTGATCCAAAGGTCGGCGCCTTGCACCAGTTCCTGCGCCATCAGCATGTCGTAGTCACTCAGAAAGACGACACGGTCATGGACCTCCGGACGCTTGATGAAGTCATTCCATTCTTTGACCAATGCCTGTCCGGGCAAGTCCTGGGGATGCGCTTTACCCGCGAGGACTAGTTGCATCGGGCGCTGCGCATTGTTAAGCAGCCGAATGAACCGATCAGGATCACGCAAGAGGAAATCAGGCCGCTTGTAGGTCGCAAATCGGCGCGCGAATCCGACCGTGAGCACATTTTCATCCAGAACGCCGGGGCGGCGGGAGCGTTTGCGCACACGTTCGATCAGCTTCTTACTGCCAAGACTGCGCATCTGCCATAACTGCTCGTCGGTCAGCCGGCGGATGTCCTCGGCATGGGGGCCATCTCCCATCCAGCGTTTCTTTCCGCAAGCCGCAGTCCAGAGTGCATCGGCTTCTTCTGAGTCCCAGGTTGGTACGTGAATGCCGTTGGTTACTGAACCGATGGGCACCTCGTCTTCAGGCAGCCTGGGAAAGAGCGGTTGGAAGATGTGGCGGCTTACCTGGCCGTGAAGTTTGCTCACGCCATTGATCCGGCCGCTGCCGCGAACAGCGAGATAGGCCATGTTAAAAGGATCGCCAAAGGGATCGCTGGAGCTTTCGGTTCCCATCTCCAGCAAGTTTTGGAACGGGATGCCGAGTTCCTCCTCGGCGTACTGATGGAGATATTTGTGCATGAGTTGGGCATCGAAGCGGTCGAAGCCCGCGGCGACGGCGGTGTGGGTGGTGAACAGATTTCCTGGGCGGGTGACGGTCAGCGCAAGCTCGAAGGGCACTTTGTGATCCTGCATGTAGCTGCGTGCACGTTCGAGAATTGCGAATGCGGCATGGCCCTCGTTCAAGTGGCACACCTCGGGCTCGAGGCCGATAGCCCGCAGCAATCGCCAACCGCCGATACCCAGGACGATCTCCTGCTTGAGTCGCATTTCTGCGTTGCCGCCATAGAGCTCGCTGGTAATGCAGCGCTGCGCGGCGTTGTTGGAGAAATCGTTTGAGTCCAGAAGATAGAGTTTGTTCCGCCCCACGCTGACTTCCCAACAGCGAAGCCAGATCTTCGATTCGGCGAGTTGAATCTGGATTCTTAGCCATTCGCCGCTTGGCTCACGCAGCGGCCGCATCGGCAATTGACTTGGATCGTTCACCGGATACAACGCTTGTTGATTCCCGTTGGCATCGAAATCCTGACGGAAGTAGCCCTGTCCATAAAGCAAACCGACAGCGACAATGGGCACACCCAGGTCGCCTGCTGCTTTCAACTGGTCGCCGGCCACATTGCCCAGGCCGCCCGAATAGATGGGCAAAGCCTCGGTCAACATAAATTCCATGCTGAAGTAGGCCACCAGGGAGAGGCCGGCGTTGGAGTGGTTTTTCTGGAACCAGGCTTCTTCCGCAAATGATTTCTGGTTGGTGGCCAGGCAATCCTGCAGAACGTTTCGAAAGCCGGGATTCGCCAGCATGGATGCAATCTTGTCTCTGGAAACCGTGAGCAGAATGATCCAGGGATTCTCGGTTTTTTCCCAGAGTTCCGCATCGAGGCTCTTCCAGATCCAGTCAGACGAGTGATTCCAGCACCAGCGAAGGTTGAGGGCCTGCTCAATCAGCTGATCCATGCCTTCAACGTCTGGCCAGTTGGGGAATGTGTTTCGGATCGTCACTTGGTCACCTTAACCTTGCTCCTTGGCTAGTTGTTCCCGGATTTTCAGAAGTTCCGCGCGCTGTTTTGGGTCGACTCTTGGCGATTGCAACTTCAGATCTTCAAGCGCGTCGAGCACGATGCAAGAAACGATCAGGCGCGCATTTTGCTTGTCGTCGGCGGGCACGACGTACCAATGGGCGTCATTGGTGCTGGTACCCGCCAGGCAGTGCTCGTAGGCCTTCTTGTAATCCTTCCAGTATTGCCTCTCGCGAATGTCGGCAGGGGAGAGCTTCCAGTTCTTGCGAGGATCATCGATACGCTCCAGGAATCGCTTGCGCTGCTCCTCTTTCGAGAGGTGGAGGAAGATTTTGACTACCCTGGTCCCGTTGCGATGCAGGTGCTGCTCTAAATCCACGATGGAGCGATAGCGCTCGTCCCAGATGGTTTTTTCGTGGAGCAACTCGGGGGCAAGTCCCTGGTTGCGGAGGATTTCGGGATGCACGCGAACCACCAGAACTTCTTCGTAATAGGAGCGATTGAAGATGCCGATCCGTCCCCGCTCGGGGAGGCGTATGTTGGTGCGCCAGAGGAAGTCATGTTTCAGCTCGTCCTGGCTGGGCTGCTTGAAGCTCGAAACTTCGCATCCCGCTGGATCGACGCCGGACATGACGTGGGCAATCGCTCCGTCTTTGCCCGCCGTATCCATACCCTGGAATATCAGCAGCAAGGCATAGCGGCTGCTGGCATAGTGAAGCCTCTGCAGCTTGCTCAGCTGTTCCTTGTGCTTATCGAGGAGCTCCTGATACTCCTCTTTGGATTTGAAAAGCGGCTTTACGAGCGTGGGCCACTCGGACAGGTTTACCTTTTTTCCGCTCGGCACACGGAAGTCTTTGCTGTTAATCTTCATGATTTCAAGCGACCTTAAATGGATTGTCTCTCAAGTCAATTGGATCCACATCCGGGAAGGGAAATCTGTTCCCTGTTGTTCAGATTCGCCGGATACCCATTTTGGTCCTCCGGAACGCTCCGAAAGAGCCCCCTGCAGACGGCACGAATTGGGCTTTCGGGTTTTCCAGGAGAGATCTATGGTGCTACTAGAGTGAGAGCAGCAAAAAGGAGGCCGACCATGTTGGGGAATGCATATGTCCAGCTGAACGGTATGGAGCAAATGAGCCTGCCACCAGAGTGGCAACAACTTGCGCAGGAGAACGGCTCTTTGCGGGTGATTATCGCCGAGCTGCTGATCAAGAACCAAAACCTCCGTTGGCAGCTGTTGGGACATGGAAGCAGGCCGGTTCAGGATCCCAGAATCCTCATGGCTTCAGAGGGCACGCCGTAGTGTAAGAAGTTTCGCACCGCGGGCATACCGTAGCGTGCACAGAGAAGGGCGGTCATATGGGCTGCCACCTGGTGCGCGTGCCGCGAAACGGCGGCGTCAGACGGGTGGGCCAAGGCAGTATCCACTTCACTCACCGGCAAATCCATCACGTTGGCATCTTCCTTTTGCGGGTCGGCCAGGATTTCTACCAGCCCTTCGCGCAACCATAACGGCGCATTTCCTCCTGCTTGCTGTTCTACCAATACGTGCAGAAACTCATGTAACAGCACTGGCCCGGTTCCTCCGTTGTTTTGGCGCACCCCTGCCGGCTGCAAAAAAACTGTATAGCCACGGGTTGCGGCGAGTGTCCAGCCCGGTTCTCCCGTGGTCTGCCGAAACAGCTCAACAGTGGGCAGCTCCTGCACAGTTGGGCCTTTCCCGCCTGGCAGGCCAGGGAACAGAGACTGAGCTTTCGACCAGGCGGCATTGCCGTCAGCCAGAAGGGCTCCAGACGGCTCTGTGGTCAGCAGGGTCCACCCTGAAGCGGGGATCTTCTGCCATCCGTTATCTCCCGGCGCGATGCCGGCGATGGTTCCGGGAAAGTAGAAATTGAGGATTTCGGTCTCGCTCTTGCCCTCCATCGCCATTTCATAAGCGCCTGCCTGGCATAGACCGGCTCCGTGGCCGTATCCTTTACCTCGAATTTCTACTACCACGCCCGAAACGGTGGCCGTATACCAATCGCTGCGCACCTGGTTCCATCCCAATTGGCGGTCTACCGCGAAGCGAAAGCTGCTGGCTGAGAGTTGTGCCGGTGCACCGCGGCCGGTAACTTCAAGCAGTTCGGCCCGGCCCTCAGCGCTGCGCCGGAGCACGCGGATGTCCGCGATCGGAGAAGGAGTGTGCCATCCCTGGGCGTGAAAAATGTCGTCGAGTTGCGCCAAGGGGATCGCGGCGTGCCATTCAGCAGGAGACCGGCGGAGACAGTAGGGATCGGCGCGATTCCCAGCCAGGTAACTGGCCTGCTCATCCGGCCAGACGGCAGCTGCGGACTCACTTCTGCCGCCGCAGTGCTGGGTGTAGTAGATGTGCGCCCGTTGGTTTCCGGACCACAGAGTTTCGCCGGCTGTTTCCCGCACAGCGCGTTCTACCTCGGGCCGCGGTTTGCCCAGGCGAAGGGCCTGGCAATGGGTGCTGTCACACAGACCGAAACCCTCCGTATGGTGGCGGTTTGCATTTTCGAGGGCGAAGGTGCGCATGCTGATAGCCATCGCCTTGAGCGAGGCCAGTGGTTCATCGGGGGCGGCCTCTCCGTTGAGTGCGGCTAACACGTAGGCTTCGCTGGGCAGCGTCAGCAGAACTCGCAGGCCGTCATGCTGAGAAGTGATGATCCATTTGCCGGCAGCAACAACCGGTTCCTCACCTGTGACTTGCATGCGAAACCTTCCGCTTAGGGTTAATGGTTTTTTGAGTCCCTCATCTACCTGCAAGGGTGTTTTCGGGTCATTGAGCGATGTTGCGGTAAGGTGGGTTACTGGTCTTGCGGAGAAGAGTTCGACCGTGAGGTCGCGAGCGCTCTGCGGCACCGGACCTTTTGCGCTGACAAAGAAATGTTGCACCAGGCGGGCGGCATCGGCTCCGTTGCCGCGCGGGAGATAGATCACGATGACTACGTGTTCGTGGCCGAGGGGAGCGGTCCCGGCAAACCATCCACCGCGGGTAGTGGTTCCTGTTTTCCCCGCGACTTCGAGGCCGGGTACGGCAGCATTGTGGGCCATACCGAAGCGCACTGAATCTTTGAGGCCCTGACCGACGGCGCTTCCCGGAATTTTGTCGAGATCGAGGAACAATTTGCGGTAAGCAGCGGCCATTTGGGCAGGAGAGACGGCAATCCCCTCAATGCCCAACACCAGGAGTTGTTTTTGCTCCCTGGTCAGCGCGCTGGGAGGCCGGGGTAAGCCATAATGTTGCAGAATCGCGGCCAACTGCGGAGCGGGGATACGGTCCGCTAGTGCGGCGAAATATTGGTTGCAGGAGTAGGCGAGCGCTTCCTGGGCAGCGAAGGCGACGTCACTCTGTGGATGGGTGCAGGGAAGTTTATATTCGTGCATTCCATCCACGATGTGCAGATTGCGCCGGCAAAAGACCGTGGTCTGCGGCAGCACTTCGCGTTGCTCTAAGGCAGCGGCCAGGAATAAAGGCTTGAGGATGGACCCCGGAGCGGCTGATTGATTAGCATCTTTCACTGTCGCCAGAAGCCGTCCGGTCTTTAGATCCACAACCACGCCAACGGCAGGAGTAGCGCGGAGCGCAGAAGACAGGACCACCTGTAGGATCGTTTCCGCCTGCACGACAAACGGCAACAGAAGCATCGCAAAGAGCAGGACGAATTTTGTCGTAAGCCTTCTGTTCATGCAGGGGACCAGGAAAGTCTGCGTGGCAACTTGGTTTTGATCAGGGCACGATTTTAGTCTTTCCCATCCCGCAACCACTCCAACCTGAGGAGCCTCTCCCCCTTGTCATCCCGACCGACGTGGAGGGATCTGCAGTGACGCGCCTCTGGTTTTTGTAAAATTCGATAAAATTTGATGCTTTTGGGCCTTTTGGATCGTGAACAGCCGGTGCGTAGCTCAGCGGTGCCGGGCATAGGTTTTTTTCTAGTGAGAAGGGGACCGTGGTGTCGGGAACAGAAGCGAAGGGCGAGGCGGGTCATCCGACCAGCCGTTTCGGCGTGTCATCTTCATCGCTTTCCTTGTGCTGCTCGGTCATGTCCCCCGCCTTCCGGGTAAACAGTGCGCCTTTACGGCTACTGGTTCAGGTGGTGCCAGCCGGCAACGACTGTCCTCTCCCCGTGTCGGTCCTCCTGTAGAAATGTGCGAACTAAGCGAACTAAGTCTGGGAAGGGAGCTGAGCCTGCGATCGGCGATTCAGTCGTCCAGAAAATACGCGCGAAAAGCGCGATAAGCGCGATAAGGGGGTCTGAGCATGCTTTTATCCTCATTAAGGGGCTGCTCCATTGCCTTACGCCTGGAACCCACTTCTGCGGTGACAAACGGGACGATATATCTGGCTACGCGGTGAATTCTGCTCTCCGCATGCGGCGCCCTCGCGGGGCGTACCCACGATGTGGACAAGCGTAATCCGTCACTTTGATGTCACTTTATTGTTTGCTTCACCCAAGTCATCAGGCTGGCAAGCGCTGATGTTTCCTCGGTGGTTGGCGGCAAGGCACGGGCAGAGCGCACCGGTGCAAGGCCAAGCAGAGCCGTCGTGGCAAGACGGCTCCGGCGTCTGGATCTTAATTCCACAGTAGTACGGTTTTTGGCCGGCATCAAGAGGGTAAGAGGATTTCTTTGGTAACCATGGCAGGCGCGTTTTGCACCATGGTGCAAAGAAGTGATTGCCGTTGTGGGCGGAACCTGGGCGTCTTTCCCGTAAGTGAATGTCCAGGGAACGCGGCAATGATGAATTTTCGATGGCCTGGCGGCAATTCGCAACAGAGGCCGTATCCGGAGGTACGCGAAAGGTGACTTCCGAGTTAGTTCATCAGTTGTGCCGTCAGCGAATCGCACCTGGACGGGCGAAGTGGAAGGGGTGGCTGGGTTGAAGCGACTGCAGTTCTTCGACGGATCAGACTCCAGGGTGTAATCCCGTTCCACCCCTTGGTTGAACACGACCAGGGAGAAAGGTGTTTTCCTCAATGTCGAGCTTCGATCGATGCAACTATACCAGAGCCTTATTCGTCTTCTGAAGGGTGTTCCCGATAGTAGCCGTGGGAGCCGAAGCCGGGCCCTTTACGACGCTTGATTTCCTGCAGCAACTCTTCAACTGTAAGGTCGAATGTGTTGGCGACGCCCTAGGCTACGGGCGATCGAAAAGGCATCGACATCAGCTTTGAGGCGAAATAGTTAGGACTGCTGATTTCAGTTCATCCAGGCATATAAGCATATTGGATGGAGGAGCCCTTATGAAACACTTCACATTCTTCCTGGTTGCAGTTGCAACAATGGCCGGGCTTGTCGCCCTCATTGCCCCTGCTCCAGGACAAGCGAGTGGGGAATCCGCCCCGGCCTTCGTTACCGAAATCCCTCACGGGTACCGCGACTGGAAATGGGTCTCCTCGGCCCATGAAGCAGGCAACCTCAATAGTATCGGTGCCCTCCTGGGCAACGATGTAGCCATCAAGGCCTACCGGGATGGGAAGCTTCCGTTCCCCGACGGCACGATGGTTGCTGCTTTGCACTACCGTTATGTGCCATCAGACGAAAATAACAAAGTCTTTGGCCAAGCTCAATCTTTCGTTCCCGGGGCCCCCACGAACATTCAATTTATGATCAAGGACTCAAAAAAGTACGCTGCAACCGGCGGCTGGGGGTTCGGTCACTTCGCAGACGGCAAACATGGCGACGCGGCGTTTATGAAAAGCTGCTTCCCCTGCCACCAGAAGGCCAAAGCGACCGACTATGTCTTTACTCATTACGCGCCTTGATGCTGAAAACTAGAGCAGAAAGGAATGAGACTAATCGAAGTCACATTGGAGGTGTGACATGGCGCAAACCGTCGCCGACCTGCTGTGGGAGATGCTCGAGAAAGCCGGTGTGCAACGCTGTTACGGAATTGTTGGCGATGCGCTGAATCCTGTGATCGATGCACTTCACCGCAATGGAAATGTCGATTTCGTGCATGTGCGGCATGAAGAATACGGCGTCTTCGCGGCGGTGGCTGACGCCTATTTCACGGGCAGACCAGTGGCGGTGTGCGGCACCGCGGGCCCGGGAGTGACGCATCTGTTCAACGGGCTCATCGATGCCACGAGGGAAGGCGCGCCTGTCATTGCGATTGCGGGCGATGTGGAACGGTCACTGATCGATACGGATGCCCTCGAAGAGCTAAACCCTTACAAGTTCTTCGACACGGCCAGCCTTTACGTCGGGCGCATTGTCGACCCCAATCAGGCCCGACCAGTCATTGCGACAGCCATCATGACTGCCATGCTCAAGAAGGGTTCGACGGTGATCTCCTTGCCGGGAGATGTCGCCGCGACCGATGCGCCGTCAGGCGCTTATGCGGTTGCCGCACCTGTTACGCCCGTGCTTCGCCCTGCGGATGAGGACATCGAGAGATTGGCGCAGATGATTGAGGCCGCGGGTAGCGTAGCGATCTTTGGTGGCGATGGCTGCCGGACCGCCCGTGACGAGGTTCTGGCGTTGGCCAGCAAACTGAAGGCGCCCGTAGGGTATTCGTTTCGCGGCAAGCAGTGGCTGGAGCACGACAATCCCCAGGCTGTCGGCATGACCGGTCTTCTGGGATATGGAGGGGCCTACAGCGCCATCCATGATGCGGAACTTCTGCTGATGTTGGGGACCGATTTTCCTTTCTCGGAGTTTCTACCTGGGGATGAGGTAAAGAAGGTGCAGATCGATCGCGAACCGAGCCACATAGGCCGGCGCACGCATGTTGATCTGGGGCTCGTTGGCGATATTAAATCGACGCTGACTGCAGTATTGCCGAAGGTCAGGGAAAGAAGCGATGCGAGTTTTCTCGAGAAGCGCCTCGCCGAGACGCGTGACTTCTACGAACTGATGAATCACTATGTTGAGAAGGGGCCCGGTCTCAAGCCCATTCGACCCGAGTTTCTGGCTGCCACGCTCTGCCAACTGGCTGCGGACGATGCCATGTTTTTCGCCGATACGGGCACACCGTGCATGTGGCTGGCGCGGCACATCAAAGGCTCGGCCAACCGCAGGCTCTTCGGGTCATTCACCTGGGCATCCATGGCCAATGCCGCGCCCAATGCTTTCGGCGCGCAGTTGGCCTTTCCGGGACGGCAAACGATCGCTCTATGCGGCGACGGAGGATTTACGATGCTGGCGCTCGGCGATCTCCTCACGCAGGTTGAGCGCAGGACGCAAGTCATCCAGATCGTCTTCAATAACGAATCCCTCAACTTCGTCAACATCGAGCAGCAAGAAGCCGGCATGGTACCGTTTGGCGTGAACTTTAAGAACCCGAATTTTGCCCGAGTAGCAGAAGCCATGGGCGCCAAGGGAATACGCCTAGAGGAGCCCGGCGACGTGAAAGACGCTCTCTCTGAAGCACTGGCCTACAAAGATGGACCGGTAGTGGTGGACGCCGTCGTCGATCGGTTTGCACTCTCATTGCCGTCGCACGTGCCACTCCACACCGCCCAGGGCTATACCTTGAGTTTTGCGAAGCAAGTGCTCTCGGGCCATATGGACTCGGTGATCAAGAGTATCGAGCATAACGTTCGCTTGATTTGAGCGATCGGTTGTGTGAGGACTACGGCCTACCATAACTCGGGTGAGATAAGGGGTCCACTCCTTCATGTCCCCTTATCACCTTGCATAGTAGCCGCGACGCAATCGAGCAGCGGCATTCCTCTTTTTGATTCTTAATTCTACGTCGTGGTAGGCTCCGTCTCGGACGGTTGAAGGCTCAAAGGACAGTTCGTAAGAGGAACGTGCGTCATTAATGCATAGTGAAATCTGTTGTGCAATCTGATTGTTTCTTACCAAAACCACTCCTCCACTCTGATACGCGAGAACTTGAAGGACCAGATCATTGACATTCGCTTGACTTTCCTTCGTAACGGCTCGGTAATATGCCTCGTACCAATTGGGATTAGGCTGCCCGTCTGCAAGGGAGCCGCTCGGTTCTGGAAGGCGAGCTGGCTTGCACAGCCAAACTGTAGTGCAAACAATCGACGAGTGGATCAGTCAGGATCACGGAGTTGAATTGCGTGCTAGCTCCACGATCGGAACCTCTAAGGAACGCGGCGCTGTCGGCTTCACAGACATTGGCGGGCTATTACACAACCAGTGACTGACGGGTGGGCGACGACATGGGAATAATTCCAAAGAACTCACTTCAAATCAGGCTGTTCAAGCGTTTCGAGCGGTTGATCCGGGACGTTGTGTCTTGCGCGCTTAGGCTACTTCTTCAACAGCGATATCCAGTTCTGGACGATTGTGAACGGGGCTTGTGCGGACTCGCGTGCCGGGACCGGGAACAGAAACCTTTTGCCGTCAGCGGAGACGTCCCAGCCGTCCGCGTTCGGCGGGCCTTTGAACAATGCCGCGGGCGTCCCGGGCTGGAATCCATCAACGCTCGTGGACACTGGCACCGCCATCACGCTGCCGTCCGGAGCGAGGTAGACCAACTCCTTGCTGTCACCACGCCAACGAGGCTGAGTTCCGCCGCCTTGCGAGACCGTCCATTTTCCGCCGCCGTTGGTCGCCGGGAATGGCCGCACGTAGATCTCGTTTCTTCCCGACTCGTCCGATTGATACGCGACCCAGTAGCCATCGGGAGAGAATTTTGCATTTTTCTCGTCGAAAACGGTGCGCAGAAAGGGAACCGGCTTGCGACCGCCCGGCTTTTCGCCCGATGACGCCCCGTCCATCGGCAGCACCCACAAGTCGCTTTTGGTCTTTGGATCGACATCGTAATACAGCAGGAAGCGTCCGTCGCGGGACCAGTCCTCTGCGAACTTGACGCGATCCGACTTGAACAGCAACTGGTCCTGACCCGCGCCGTTCGACGCATTTTGGTACAGGTCGAACTGTCCGACACGATCCGATGAAAAGGCAATGCGATTGCCGTCCGGAGACCAGACGGGGTTCAGGTCTGAGGCCGGATCGAAGGTGAAGCGCGTATCGCTCGCTCGGGAAAATGCTGTCAGCCAGATGTCAAAGTTGTTCCCATCAGTTCGCGCCGCGGCGACCCGCGTCCCGTCCGGCGAAAGCGCCAGTGATGCCGGCCCTCTGTAGTTGTGGGCGGTGCCCACCGCGCCTAGACCTTTGCCCTGCCGATCGAACCAGCCGATCTGAGTGGTTCCGCCGCTCGCGCCATCTCGATAGGCGAGGATTCCATTATCCGAGGCGGCAAAGTATCCAAACCCAATGTAGCTGCCCAACTGCTCGGCCAGCGGTACGGCTTCACCGGTGGTCTCCAGGCGGTGAAGATCGAAAGGCTGCGCCAGCAGTGTTCCGCCACTCTGGAAAAGGATCGCGCCTCCCGTGCCGTCCGGGAAAGGAACGAAGCCAGGGCTAAACCCGGTAGCCATGAGCCGCTTGGGCTCTTGTTGATCGGGCTTGGAATCGAGAGCCCCGAGGTACACGCCACTGTTCTCTGAGGCTGCCGATCGGACCAGGTATAGGAAATGCCGCCCGTCCGGAAGGAAAACTGGAAACAGGTGAAGCCTGTCGTTGCGCGCTGCATTCATAGCGGTCACCGGCGAAGGCGCGCCACCGGCAGAAGAAACCCGCTGAATGCCTGCGCCATTGTTAAGTCCGAATACGATGACGCCATCGCGATTCCAGGAGCCGCCTACAACCGTCGCGGGCACGTCGCAGAGAGTCTGGAGAGGGCCGCCAGCCAGATCCACCTTCTTGAGTTTCCCTCCCGTGTCAAACGCAATGAACCGGCTGTCCGGCGACCAGAATAGGGGCACGTTCAGCATTTCAACGCCAGCCAGCGCGTGGGATTCGAGAGTGTCCATCGTCCGCACCCACAGGCGCGACACCCCGTCCGAACCGAAACCAACATAGGCCAGCTTGGTTCCGTCGGGCGATATCGAGAAGACGCCGGCGGGTATGACGCCCGGAGGCGGCGCGATCTGGAAGCGCACTGGCCTCGGCAGTTCCGGGGCCGCTCTCCAGGGCATCCATAGCGCGACGGCTGTCGTGATCGCCAGCGCCCCGGCTACTGCCCACGCCCATCGCGATGGAGCGCGGGATTCAGTCGGCGGATTTTGAATCGCGCCCTTCGGGTCTGCCAGACATTTCCGGATCGTCACCCGAGCCTCACCGATGTCACGCAGTCGGGTTTTGGCGTCCCGGTCCAAGCAGCGCTTCAACAACTCAGCGATCGGCGCGGGCGTGGCGGCGGGGAGACTGGCGAAATCGATCGGCGCGCGGG
>CAZSUK010000079.1:0-3180 GCA_964609355.1 uncultured Acidobacteriaceae bacterium
CTAACCGGCAGATGCTCGCGGCTTGAGTTGTTGTATGCGCGGTAAAAGAACTGACCCGTCAGCACCGAGAGCCCGAGTATGGTGGACAGTTCGAAAATAAGAGCGAGCTTCAAAAAGCGCAGCAACGGACGCCTCCAAGGCCGGAAGCATTTCACGGTAGGTGTAGCCGATGAGAATGCCCCGCGCGAGGCGTTCCGCCGGCAAAGACCCCAGTTAGATGAGGTCGCATCGGGCACCCACAATCGTGAAAATGCTTATTCCAAGACAAGTTTAGTAAGGATCATCGGCATGGGGCAAGGCGGATTCAAAAAAAAGAAAACCTTCGGGTGCGTTACCCGCCGGGGCCGGCGGGAATACGAGACAATTCTGGAATGACGGGCGCGCCCACAACCGAACAGATGGTAGAAGGCGGACTGCGCTCGTCCCTGCTTGGCATCGTCATCAACCTGAGTCTGGCGCTGGTCAAATGCGCGGCTGGGCTCATCGGGCATTCGTTTGCCTTGTTGGCCGATGGAGTTGAGTCTTTCCTGGATGTGATCAGTTCGTCGGTAGTCTATTACGGGCTGCGGCTGGCGATTAAGCCGCCGGACAAGGATCATCCCTACGGCCATGGCAAAGCTGATCCGATCGCGGCGCTGGTAGTCGGCTTCGCCATGATCGCTGCCGCAATTGGGATCGCCGCGGAAAGCATCAACCTGATTCGTACTCCCCATAAACTTCCCCACGCATACACGCTTTTGGTTTTGATCTGCGTAGTGCCAATCAAGGCTTTGCTGTCCAGGTACGTCTCCGGAGTCAGCCAAAAAATTGAAAGCTCAGCCCTCAGGGGGGACGCCTGGCATCATCTGAGCGATGCGATCATCTCCGCGTTTGCCTTTATTGGTATCTCAGCTGCTCTTTGGACCGGCGATCCTACCGCGGATGACTGGGCGGCCTTGTGCGCCGCCCCTGTGATCCTTCTCGGAGGCTGGCAGCAACTGCGCAGGCCGGTATCCGAGCTGCTGGACACGGCTCCGGCGCCAGAGATCGAGGAACATGTACGCCGCGTGGCTGCAACCGTGCCGGACGTGTTTGGTGTGGAAAAGTGCTTTGTGCGCAAGGTGGGCTTTCGCTACTACGTGGATTTGCATGTGGTAGTGCGGGGTGACCTTACCGTCCGTCAGGGGCACCTGATTGCCCATGCCGTCGCCGACCAGGTCCGCGATCAAGTGGACAAGATCGCGGAGGTCCTGGTGCACATCGAGCCAGAGGAAGAGTTGCTGGGCAGTCACCCAGGTGAGTTAATGGGCGAAGAAGTGAGGGAAGTCCCCCCTCACGTGTGAGCCGTTATTTTGGTTGGGCTGGGTATGGGGGGAACTCGCGTTCAAGCTTGCGTGTTGCGCGGTATTTCAAACCCACCCAGCCGGCATACGCCAGTTGGCCCAGGATCGTGATGACGTACGCGAGAACCAGATGCCGATGTTCCATCGCTTTACTTCCTCAGCGGCCGAAGCCGCAACCGGTGCAAAATTCTCCAATACTTAACCCGTGCTTCTTAAAGTGTCACTTCAAGGCTGGCTTCCAGGGCGTGCAGGGCAGCATGCTGCTCGGCGACTTGTCTCCGGCGCTCGATGTTGTATCGCCAGCCGGCTATCAAAAGTCCCCACGCAAGCCATGCTGCCAGGTTCCATAAAACCGCAACCCACATCGACGGATCGAGTCCGGAGTTGCTGTCCCCCCCGATCACTGGCGCCGGATGCTGGGTCCGCCACCAACGGGTCGAGAAGTAGACGATGGGAACATCGACGTAGCCGAAAACAGCCAGGACCGCGGCCACCGTCTGCATCTGTGGACCATCGGCAAACTTACGTAGCAGCAGGTAGCTGGCATAGATCAGCCAGAGCACCAGGGTTGATGTCAAACGCGCATCCCAGGTCCACCAGATACCCCACACTGGACGCGCCCACAACGGGCCCTGGATCAGCACCAGCGTGCAAAAAACCATTCCCATCTCGGCTGCAGCAAGCGCGGCGGCGTCGGCATTGAGGGCGCGCTGGGGATGGTTGCGGCGAGAGGCGAGGTAAACGATCGACGCGACGAAACTGATAAAGAAGAAGAGAAACGTCATCATCGCCGAGGGAAAATGGTAGTAGAAGATGCGCTGGATGTCGCCCATGGTAGCCTCGGTTGGCGCGACATACATGCCCTGGTAAAAAGCGTAGCCAAGCAGGCCAACAGTGAAGGCAAGCCAGATCCAGCGAAAGATCTTCATCACACAACTCCTGAACATGATCAGTTTAGATCATTCTGGCAAGGTCGCGCAGATACCAAGAGGATGGTTTTGACGGAGGAATATCGATGACCTGGTTCATGCTTGCGGTGGGTTTTTTCCTGCTGATGTCCGGGGTCCTGGGGCAGGTTTACAGCCTTAAGACGAAGCGGGGGGTTCTGCCCCCAAAAACGCGCATTTGGCGGGTGCTTACCAGGCTATCGCTATTTCTTGTGGGGCTGTTGCTGATGGCGATGGCGGTAGGGCGGATCGTGCTTCATCACCGGTGATTACTCGGCGTTCAGGATCGTTGAAAACAGCAGCAGGCTCACGGTGGTGAAGATCACATCGTAGCCGGCGAGAAGTTTAATCCAGAGCGCGGGTTCGGAATCGCCCAGCAGGATGGCCGTCGTCGCCTCAACCAAGCCCAGCAACGCTGGGATGAATATGGGAAAAAGAAGCAGGGGAAGCAGCAGTTCCCGGTTTCGGGTACGGACCGAGAGCGCCGCAAAGAAGGTTCCATTCACTACTAGGGCCCAGGTGCCCAGGGGCAGGACCAGCAGCAGCAGCCATTTCTGCCCGAGCGGGTGCAGATTGTAAAAAATGGCAAACAGGGGCGCCAGGACCACCTGAACCACGGTTACGAAGATGAAGTTGGCGATGACCTTGGCCAGGAACAGCGCAGCCGGCGGGGCGGGCGCCATGCGCTGCGCGTCCAAAACCTGGTGCCGCAGTTCCCGGGTCCAGGCCTGATTGAGCGCGGTTACGGATGCGAACAGAGTGGCCACGCAAAGGATGCCGCCCGCGATCTGGCGAGAGATGGCAGCCGTGGGATCAAAGGCCAGGCTGAAAAGCACCACCACCATCAACGCGAAAAACAGCATGCCATTGATGGCGTCTTTGGAGCGCCATCAATGGCATGCTGTTTTTCG
>CAZSUK010000080.1:0-9380 GCA_964609355.1 uncultured Acidobacteriaceae bacterium
AGCAAGATTGTGGGTATTCTCGAGCGAAATCAGGCCGGTCCTGGCACCGAAATGGCTGCCATCGAAAATTACTTTCCGAATGAGCGGCCAGGTGAGGATTCCTCGATCGGCATACACCGTGCTCAACTGGCACCCAGAGAACGCCGAAACCATGGCCATCTCCCAATCCACCAGGTGGCCGCGGGATTCGCAAATGACCTCCTCCCCGTGCTGGGTGTGCATGCGAATCGCAATCTGGTTTCCCATGGTGCCGGTGGGTACAAACAACCCGGCCTCGTGGCCAAAAATCTCCGCTGCCCGGGCTTCCAGGCGATTGACGGTGGGATCTTCCCCGTAAACGTCATCGCCTACATCGGCCGCAGCCATAGCATTCCGCATGGCGGGCGTAGGACGGGTGACGGTATCGCTGCGCAGGTCAATCACAGGCAACAATTCAGCTCCTCTACCCCGAGAAAGCGGGCAAAGACATCGTTCGAAAGCAGAGCACCCCGACGGGTAAGACTCACCACGCCATTTTCGTCGGTCAACAGTGCGAGTCCGCATAGCTCCCGGACCACGGGCTCAAACAGTTCCACCCGGTCGCGCCCGAACTCTGTCGCCAAGTCCTGCCACGCCACCCCCGCACGCAGTCGCAGCCCCAAAAACCATGCTTCCTCCAGCTCTTCACGTGAGTTCAGCCGGCGTACGTCGTCAAGAGAGAAACTTGGCGGTGAGGATCCGCCCAGGTATTCGGCCAGCACCGCGGTTGAATTGAAACGCAGAGCGGAACCCGCCGGAGTGCGGACCATGGAGTGTGCATCCAGCCCAAAACCAAGATAAGGCTGCCGCCGCCAGTACTTCAGGTTATGGCGCGAGCCGCTCCCGCCGCGGGCGAAGTTTGAGATCTCGTATTGCCGCAGCCCCCGATCTCCGAGATACGCAATGGCCGTCTCGTAGAGGTCGGCAGTCACGTCCTCGCTGGGCACGGCTGGCGCGTGATATCGAAAGCCCCCTGCCAGCAATTCCCGCCCCAGGCGAGAGTCCTCGTCTATCTCCAACATATAAACGCTGGCATGTTCCACGCCCGTCGCGGCCAGCACCTCGAGCGACTCCAGCCAACTAGCCGCCGTCTGATGGGGCATGCCGGCGATGAGATCGATACTTAGATTGCGCACTCCGGCGGCACGCACCCTTTCCAGATCCCCCAGCACCACGGCGCGGGTGTGGTAGCGCCCGGTTGCCGCAGCCTCCCGGTCTACCAATGACTGGACACCGAAGCTGATCCGGTTCACACCCAATGCCAACATGGCCTCAAGAGCGGGGTCGTCCAGCTGCCCCGGAGCACACTCGACCGTAATTTCCGCCCCGGGCAAGATGGTGAATTCCTGCCGCAGGGTTTGGGCAAATTGACCCAGCAGAGCCGGGGAAAGCACGCTGGGGGTGCCTCCGCCCAGGTAGATGCTGTCCACCTGCTCCGGAATGGCTGCATCACCCAGCCGCCGCCTTATGCTGCGCACTTCCCCGCAAAGCCGGGCGACATATTGTTCATGTGCGCTTACCGTCGAAACTCCCGAGGCGAAGTTACAGTAACTGCATTTGGCGCGGCAAAAAGGAACCGAAACGTAAATACCAAGAGAATTCATCCAGTTCCTATTGTCCCATCGCACTGGAACGTAAAATAGGAGTTTGGGCAGTCATGGCTGAAAAACCCCAGCAACCGGACGATGACGTTGTCGGCAAAGCTTATGACAGCAGGCTGATGCGCCGGCTGCTGACTTACCTTCGGCCCTACAAATTGCAGGCGTCTATTTCGCTGGTGGCGATCCTGCTCAAGGCCGGGGCAGACGTGCTCGGCCCTTATCTCACCAAAGTTGCCGTGGATCGCTA
Organism: uncultured Acidobacteriaceae bacterium; assembly: GCA_964609355.1. Classification (GTDB taxonomy): domain Bacteria; phylum Acidobacteriota; class Terriglobia; order Terriglobales; family Acidobacteriaceae; genus PALSA-350. The sequence goes on from CAZSUK010000080.1 coordinate 1,867, forward strand.
CATGACCGCGCGGCCGGCGCTGCACCCGCCGGCCTGGACGCGCTGGCTGAGTTCCAAACCCTTGACCGGGGTCACCCAAATCGCCGGCATCTACCTGGGCGCTCTGCTATGCAGTTATCTGCTGGAGTTCGTACAGACCTACCTGATGCAGTGGACCGGGCAGAAAGTCATGTTCGACATGCGCAGGCAGATCTTCCGCCACATCCAGCGCATGCACGTGAGCTTTTTCGACCGCAATCCGGTCGGGCGCCTGGTCACGCGCCTGACCAGCGATGTGGACGCGCTGAACGAAATGTTCACTTCCGGGGTGTTCGCGATCTTCGAGGACGTGTTCGTTCTGGTCCTGATCGTTGTCATCATGCTGCGTATGAACTGGTGGCTGGCCCTGATCGCGTTTGGGGTGCTGCCTCCGATCCTCGGGATCACCAAGATCTTTCGTAAGCATGTGCGCGACTCCTACCGCCGCATCCGCTCCGCCATCGCCCGCATCAACGCCTCCACCCAGGAGCATGTAAGCGGCATGAGCGTGGTGCAACTCTTCAACCGCGAGCAGCGATCATACGAGGAGTTCGAAGACGTCAACCGGCAGCACATGGTGGCGTTCAAAGACGCCATTCTGGCCTACGCGCTCTACTATCCGGCCATCGAGTTGCTGAGCTCGGTGGCCATCGCCCTGGTCATCTGGCTGGGCGGAAATGGGGTGCTGCGCAACGCGGTCTCGATCGGGGTATTGGTCGCCTTTATCCAGTATTCGCAACGCTTCTTCCGCCCCATTCAGGACCTGAGCGAGAAATACAACATCCTCCAGGCCGCCATGGCGGCGAGTGAACGCGTCTTCAAGCTGCTCGATACCCCACCCGAGCTGCAGAGCCCGGCAGACCCTCGCGCCTGCGACGGGACCGGCCGCATCGAGTTCCGCCATGTCTGGTTCACATATCAAAAACTCGATGCCCGGAAATTAGCGGCCATCGAACAAGCTGAAGGAACAGAGGCGATTCTCGCGGCCACACCCGAGGTGGAGTGGATTCTCAAAGACGTGTCCTTTCTGATCGAGCCTGACCAGACGGCGGCCATCGTGGGCCACACCGGCGCCGGCTAGACCACCATCATCGGCCTGATGATGCGCTTCTACGAAATTCAACGCGGCAGCGTTCTGATCAACGCGGTGGATGTTCGGGAGCAGGATGTCACCAAACTGCGGCGTAATTTTGGGGTCGTGCTGCAGGATCCCTTCCTATTTACCGGGACCATCGCCGAGAACATTCGTCTGGGCTCAGCCTGGATCACCGACGAGCGCATGAAAGCTGCCGCGGACGAGGTGAACGTGGGCGACTTTATCCGCGACCTTCCGCAAGGGTTCGATGAGCCGCTGCGTGAGCGCGGCAACAGCCTTTCGACGGGCCAAAAGCAGCTCATCAATTTTGCCCGCGCCCTAGCACATGATCCGCGCATCCTGATACTCGATGAGGCCACCTCGAGCGTGGATACGGACACGGAAATGCGGGTTCGCTCGGCGCTGGAGCGCATGGTGAGAGGCCGAACTTCCGTCATCATTGCGCATCGGCTCTCAACCGTGCAGCAGGCAGACAGGATCCTGGTGATGCACAAGGGCGTGTTGCGCGAGATCGGCACCCACCAGGAACTTCTTGCGCAACGCGGCATCTACTGGAGGCTCTACCAGCTGCAATACAAGGATCAGGAAGTGCAACTCGCGCAGGCTGCCGGCGGCCTTTTGGACGCCAGCCTGGCCGTCGGCACAGATTGATTTTCGAGGGGGGAATTATGGGCCTCCGGAAGGCCCAGGTCTCCTAAGGAACATCTGCTTTACGGTGGAAGGTTTAAGCGCGAGATTTGAGTATCCCACCCTTCGCAAAGAACGCGAAGGATGGGGCACCCGTCGATGGGTTGAGGGGCTTGAGTCAAAAAGGGAGTTCCAGAGTCTGGAGGTGCGGCTGTTTTTCGAGAGAGTGTAAGCGTGGCGAGCCCGAAAATTTTTCTTTCTGCCGGCGAGGCCAGCGGCGAGCATTACGGCGCACTGCTGATGGCGGAGATTTCGCGCGTGGCCCCGCGGGCTGACTTTTTCGGTCTCGGCGGCACGCGCATGGCGGCCGCCGGATTGCGCCGTGTAGTTCGCGCCGAGGATGTTGCCGTCATGGGCATAACGGAAGTGATCCTGCACATGCCCCATGTCTACCGCGAGTACAGAAGGCTGAAAGCCAGTCTGCGCGCGGAACGTCCCGACCTTGCCATCCTGATCGACTTCCCCGACGTAAACCTGAGTCTGGCTGCCGAGCTGCGCCGTCTGAACATACCGGTGGTCTACTTCGTAAGTCCGCAGTTGTGGGCCTGGAAAAAGTGGCGGGTACGAGGAGTCAAGCGTAATGTCACCCGCATGCTGGTGATTTTCCCCTTTGAGGAGGATTTCTACCGCTCTCACGGGATCGCCGCCGACTTTGTCGGTCATCCCCTGGCGGACCTTGATCCGCCCACCGTGACGCGGGAGGCGTTTGCTCGCGAAAACGATCTGGACGCGTCAAAATTCTGGGTTGGCTTGCTGCCGGGAAGCCGCTTCAGGGAGCTGAAAGCCAACTTGCCGCCAATGCTAGAAGCCGCACGACTATTGGGTCCGGGATACGAATTCCTCTTACCCGTGGCCCCCACGCTGAAGGACGCGCAAGTGAAAGCGCTCGCCGGACCGGCTAAAGTGGTTCATGATGCCCGCGCAGTGTTGCAGCACGCCCGCGCCAGTGTGGTGGCCAGCGGCACCGCCACCGTCGAGGCGGCGCTGATCGGCAATCCCTTCGTAGTGGTCTACCGGGTTTCACGGATTACCTACGCCGTGGCCAAGCGGGTGGTCAGGGTGGCCCACGTGGGTATGGTCAACCTGATCGCCGGGCGCCGTATTGTGCCTGAGCTCATCCAGCAAGATTTCACCGCATCCAAGGTCGTGGAGCAACTGCGCCCGCTGCTCGAAAACCAGGAGGCTCGTGCAACAATGCAGTCAGACTTGCGCAGCGTGGCGGCTGCACTGAAGGTGTGCCGGGAAGGCGCCATTGAACATGCAGCTCGTATCGCGCTTGCATTGATCCCCGCTGCGGAGTCGCCGCGGTTGCAATCTGCTTTGATTCCATCATGGCCTGTTGAATGACTTCGATGACGCTCAGAACCAGCACTCCCACCCGGGTTGTGATCCTGCTGACCGCTTTGCTGGGCTTCAGCGCCCCGCATCTGTATGCCGCCGAGCGGTCCAACTTCAACATCACCGGCTACGTGATCGACGCTCAGCTCGATCCCGCGGAACACACGCTCAAAGCGACCGCAAAGGTGACCTTCACCGCCACCGACACGGTAAGCACGGCTATCTTTGAACTGCACAACGCGCTCAAAATCGATAGCGTGGTCGATGAGCAGCGTCATCAGCTGAGCGGGGAGCGTGGCCCCAACGCCACCATCAGCGTCGCCCTGCCGTCCCCTCTGAGCAAAGGGGCGGCGGCCACATTGACGTTCGCTTATAGCGGAACACTCAGCGGCACGGAAGAGAGCCCCGTAGAAGGGCTCAAGGTTGCGGCGATCGGCGATCCCATCACTTATTTGTTGTATGCCGGCCGTTGGTTCCCCATGGTCGGGTATCTGACCGACCGGTTCACGGCGGAGATCCGTGTCACTATTCCTTCTGGCTACCGGGTGATCGGCAGCGGCCTTACCGGTAGTCCACGCTCTGTTTCCGGTGGCGAGCAATACAGTTTCAACTGGACCAAGCCCAGCTTCCCCGGGACAATCATCGCCGGTAAATTTGAAGACCCCATGGTGGTCGCGGGGTCGCCCAATGTGAAGGTCTACCTCACAGCTGCGCACAAGCAGAGTGGCCCCGATTACGCACAAACAGCCAATAAGGAATTCGATTTCTTTGACGAGAGCTTTGGCGAAGGCCCATCCCACCTGCTGAATGTGGTGGAGCTCCCAGATGACACCTTGCCCGCCTACTGGGCTCCTGAGATCGCTGCGATCGCCGGCGCCCGTATTGGCGACCGTAACAACTACCGCTTGCTGGCCAACACCATGGCGCGACAGTGGTGGGGCGTTATGGTGTCCCCGGCGACACTGAATGACGCCTGGATCACTAATGGCATGTCCAGATACGGGGAGCTGATGTATGTGGAGAAGATGTCCGGGCAGGCAGGCCTGCAGGCGGCCGTGATCGACATCTCGGCCAGCGCCCTGGCCTACGACACCGCTCCGCTCACTTCGACCGGGCGCCTAGATCCCTTCAGCCCGCAGTTCCAATCGATGACTTTGGACAAGGGCGGCATGGTCTTCCATATGCTGCGCTGGGAGATCGGCGACGACAACTTCAACAAGACGCTGCGCGCGATTGTGACCCAATACGGCGAGAAGCCCATCCGCACCCGGGACGTAGAAAGGATCGCTGAACAAGAGTCGCAGCAACAGCTCACAGCGTTCTTTGCCCAATGGCTGGATGGAACCGGTGCGCCGCAGTTTCTTGATAAGTACACGGTTTACCGGTTAGGGAACAACAAAGGCTTCCGTACCATCGGGGAGATTGGGCAGGATCTGGATCTTTTTAATATGCCGGTTGAGCTGCGGGTTGAGACCGAAGGCAAGACCGAAATGAAGCGCGTGGATGTGGTGGGAACGAGTTCACAATATGTGGTCGACACGTTTGGCCGTCCACGTCATATTTCTATCGATCCCGATAATTGGGTGCTTAAGAATACTCCGGATATGCAGGTGCGGATCGCGATTTTGCGTGGCCAGCAATTGGTCGCCGAGGGTGACACTCCGGGGGCGCTGGCGGAGTATCAAAAGGCACTCACGGCTAACCCTAACAGCTCGCTTGCTAGTTATCGCATCGGGGAGGTTTTGTTTAATCAGCGCAATTATCAAGCGGCTGCTAATGCTTATCGAGATGCGCTGCGTGGAGATGATGAGCCGAAATGGACTGAGGTCTGGAGTCATATTGCGCTGGGGAAGATTTTTGATGTTACCGGTCAACGCGATAGGGCGGTGAATGAGTATCGCCAGGCTGTGCAGACGAATGACAATACTCAGGGAGCGGTTAACGAAGCGCGTAAGTACTTGCAGCAACCTTACAAGCGGCCGGACACCGACTAGGCGAGGAAGTGGGGGGACCTGCGGTTGCTGTTCCCTTGACCTCCGCTCCGGGCCATAACAGCCCTACCCTTTGTCATCTCGACCGGAGCGAAGCGCAGTGGAGAGATCTGCGGTTGCTCCTCCTTGGAAATGTTTTTCTTTGTTCGCTGTGCGGAAAATAGAAGGGTAAGATCTAGTTATCCCACCCTTCGCAAAGAACGCGAAGGATGGGGCACCCGTCGGTTAGTGGCAGGGATAGAGGCCAAAAGCGCTGCGCTTTGCTATTCGTAGCGGAGAGCTTCTACCGGATCGAGGCTGGCGGCCCGCAAGGCGGGCAACATGCCGCTGACCAGGCCTACCACCGCCAGGATTACCGTCGCGACTATGACAGTGTTGGGCGAAATCAACAGTTGAATATCTGCAGCTTCTCCGTTCGCCGCAATTGCACTGTACAAAGTGATTCTCCCCACGGCTACGGAAACAAGATAGGCGAGCGCGATTCCACAGATTCCGCCTACCCCGGTAATCACCAGCGCTTCACTCAGGAATTGGATCAGGATGTGCCTGCGCGAGGCACCCAGGGCCTTCTCTATTCCAATTTCACGAGTGCGCTGCTGCACCGCCACCAACATGATGTTCATCAAGCCGATGCCCGCAATTCCCAGCGTCAGCGTTCCGATGAACGCCATCAAGATCTGCAACCCGGTCTCGATAATCCGGAACTGCGACAGTTGCTCTAATAGATTCGCCACATAAATCGCGTTGTGATCCGAAGCTGGGAATCCATGAGCAGAGCCCAACGCTCCTCGTAACGCTGACTCTGTCGTTTGATAATTGCCTCGATAATTGAACCAGATGGCATCCAGATACTTCGTGTCTTTCACATCGCTCATGGTGGTGAACGGTATGTAGACAACGCGATTGATGTTGTCATCCCCTTCCTGCATCTTTGCCCGCAACACGCCGATGACCGTGAAGCTCACGCCCTTGATCCGGATTCTCTGGCCGAGGGGATACAGGCCTGAATACAACTTGGTCTTGGCTTCAGAACCAATGACCGCTACGTGGTTCCGTTGCTCGAGGTCTTTGTCGGTGTAAAAGCGGCCGTAATCAAGATCCAGTTTTTGCACGTCAGCATCCGCTGGATACGATCCAGCCACCGTCCAGGTATAGCTGTGGGCATCGTTTTGTACCGTAACGTCCTTAGTCACCTCGGGCACAATATGCAGGATGCCGGGAACGGTGTTCTGAAGAAGGTCGATGTCGGCCAGCTGGAATTTCACCTGGACTCCGGCCTTCTTGCCACCGGCTTGCTCGCTGGTGGTCCCGGGAAAGGTACCCATCAGGTTAGTTCCGAACTGGGAGAAGATGGCCTCAATCGCCCGGCCAAAGCCGGCCCCATAGGCCATCAGCAGGACCACCGTGGCGATACCCCACGCCATGCCGATCATGGTGATGAGCGTGCGCCGGCGGTTGTAAAGCATGGCCTCGTACGCCTGGGTGAACAAGTCGCGCAACATGAATTTGCTCCTATTCCCGGCGCAGCGCTTCCACCGGATCGAGCTTGGCTGCCTGCCCAGCGGGGTAAACTCCAGCCACGATGCCGCTGAGGCAGAGTGCGCCGAAAGCCAAGGCGGCGGACCAAGGCACCAGGCGGGGCGCATCGAATCCCTCCATACTGGTGCCCACGACGCGATTCAAGGCGTACATCAGGAAGCCGGCTGCGGCGATGCCCACTCCGCCGCTGATACCTGTCAAAAACATGCCTTCCAGCAAAAACTGGGTCATGATGTTGCGGCGGGTCGCCCCCAAAGCTTTACGCAGTCCGATCTCCCGTGTCCGTTCGGCTACGGAGACCAGCATGATGTTCACGACTCCCAGCGCGCCCAGGGCCAGGGTGACGATACCCACCCCGCCCAGGAATAAGTCCATGGCGTCGAAAATCTTGCCTACCATTCGCTCGGAATTGACCGAGTCCCACTCCTCGAAGGCGTCCGGCGCATGGGGATCAAACCCATGCTCCTTGGCCACGATGGCGTGCACTTGCTCGACGGCCGGCACGCTGTCGTCTTTCACCACGGGCTGATATTGCAAGGAGGTCACTGCATCCCGGGGTATGTTTTCTCCGGTCAAGGGAAACAGCTCGAGCATGGTCGTCAGAGGGACATAGACGCGCTGATTGTCACCTTCGTTGTTACCGCGGGCTATGCTGCCTGCCACCCCGATCACCTGAAAGCGGGTGCCATTGAGGAGGATCCATTCGCCCAGGGAAGGCCGGCCGGGAAAGAGCAAGGTCGCGGCCTTCTTGCCCAACACGGCTACGCGGCGGCGCTGCTCCAGGTCGTCTGCGCGCACAAAGCGGCCCGCCTCGATGGGAACAAACCGGATCTCGCTGTAATTTG
>CAZSUK010000081.1:0-3710 GCA_964609355.1 uncultured Acidobacteriaceae bacterium
CGCCACGTGGGCGCTGGGGAACGAGATGGCATGGATGCTTCCATGCTTGAGAATCCAGCGATTGAAGATGCGCAACTTGCCCGTTTGTGCCCGGGCTGGTTCACTTCCGGCCAGGTCGCGAGGCGGGTATGCGGGGACAAACGGGGTAATCGCATAACAGAGATAGGTTGCCACCAGAACGACTAGCCAGAAGCTCGAGACATGATCACGTTGGCCGGCAACGTAGAGCGCGAGGAGCCCGAGCGGCACCAACGGGTAGCAGAACAGGTAGGAGAGTTCCAGAATTAAGCCAAAGCCGGTGCGCGCGGTACCCGAGGTTCCTGCCGCCCGGGGCATCAACCAGTGGTCGAAGGCCAGAAGGCGTTCCTCGATGCGGTGGTTCGGACCCTGAAAAAATTGTCCCGTCTGCCAATAAGGCACCAGGAAGAGGCCAACCGTCAGCCAGTCGCGAAGGACGGAGACGTAGAGCGGGGGAAAGAACATCGCGGTCGAACGGGCCAGCTCGACGGCAAAGAGGGGGACGATAGCCAGCAGGGTGATATTCCATCGTCGCCGCACTGGCAGCGGGTGACGGGAAAGTGCCTGCACCCACGCCGCCACCGCCAGGATGACGGCAAACCCGATCTGAATCCACTCTGAAGTGCGCATCCTGGAATCATTAAACTTCAGCGGCGAGAAAATCTATGTGACAACCAGAACAAACCGCACCGCAGCAGCATTCTTGAGCAAGCGACTAGCCGGCAGCAAGTTAAGTGTGGAATGAATGCGCTTTTGGACTCTATCCCCGCTCCAATCGCCGGGTGCCCCACATCTCGCTCGTTTTTCGCGAGATGTGGGATACCGAAGGCCTGTCCCTCAAGCCTTTAACGGATTCCACCGATCCGTACCGTGCGTGGCCCAGATTTCAAAGCGAGACCCGGCCACCCGCCGTATTACTGGCCTGCCGGCCCGGACTTACCGCCCGTATACGTGACCCGCCAAATAGAATTCGAACCGTCGTCAGACACCAGCAGCGACCCGTCCTTAGCGACAACGACCCCTACCGGGCGGCCCCACACTTTGCCGTCGGGAAGCACGAAGCCAGTGAGAAAATCTTCATACTCTCCCGTTGCCTTGTTGTGCTCCACAGGCACGGCGATCACTTCATACCCGCCGCGCGGTTCCCGGTTCCAGGAACCATGCTCTGCGGCAAAGATCCAGCCATGGTACTGAGCGGGAAATTGCGCGCCCTCGTAAAACTGAATTTCCAGAGAAGCCATATGCGGATTGACCAGAACATCCGGTGTGATGACTTTCGACTGCAGTTCGGGATGCTTGCCCATCAGCCGCGGGTCCTGGTGGCCACCCATGTAAAACCACGGCCAGCCGTAGAAGCCGCCTTCCTGCACATGCGTGATGTAATCGGGAACCAGGTTATTTCCCAGCGCGTCGCGTTCATTCACAGAACACCACAGCTCCCCCGTACCCGGTTGAATGGCTTCTCCCACACAATTCCGGATGCCATACGCATACACCTTCTCGAATTTCCCCTCAGGGGTGAACTCGAGCACATCCGCCCGATGAAATTCTGCAGGAGTGGTGTCGGGGTCAGAAACGTTGGATCCCGAGCCAACCGAAACCAGCATATGTTTTCCATCCGGGGTAAACACGATGTCCCGGGTGCGATGGCCGCCAGGACCGGGCAACTCGGCCAGGGTCTGCGCCGGACCGCGGGCTTTCATGTCCCCATTCTGATAAGGAAAACGAACCACCGAAGTGGTGTTGCCTACATAGACCCATTGCGGATTGGGGCCTGCGGGATAGAAGTTGATACCGAATGCGCCCTTCTGGCCGGTGGCAAAGGTTTCCGTCTGGCCGGCCTTGCCGTCCGCGCCGATGCCGCGGATCACCAGGATGTTTCCCGGGGAGCTCTCAGCCAGAAAGATGTCGCCATTGGGAGCCAACCGCATCAGGCGCGGATTCTCTAAGCCGGTGGCAAACTGCTCTACCTTGAATCCGGCGGGAGCCTGCGGCCACACCCCGTCCGGTCGAGGCGAGACGGCAGGAGAATTATTCGCTGACTCGGTGGCATAGGGCTGGGGCAGGTCGGCCACCGTGACCTTGCGGCGAACACCGGGATGTTCCTGGGTGTAATCCGTAAAGGCCGCTTGGCCGGTCAGAGTCTGCTGCGCGCCGGCAGGCAGGAAAGACAGAATGGAAAGCGAGATCGCTGTCACGACAACCGTCAATTTCATCGGTAGCACTCCAGGAATACGACTCTTTCAGTCTAAAGCGGATTGGCGCCCTCAGCTTGCGCTCTCCGAACATGCTGCGGAAAACTCCATCTTGTCTCGGGCCCGACGTCACTCGGCTGGGTCGGTGCCAGCCCCGGACTTTAGTCCGGGGAAGCGGGTTTTTAAACCCGCGAGAACATCACGGTCTAAATAAATTCGGGCTTTAGCCCTGGTGGCTGCTTATCAGCGGTTCGCGACTTTTCCGCACACCCTCCTTAGCCCCTGAGGTACGTCTTTTCTGCCCAATTCGACTTTTTCCGCAGCCCGTGAAGGCGCTCCTGCCACCGCATGGTGAGCAGATACCCGGCGCCCGTGATCAAGGGTACGATCACCGCGGGAAGAGCGCCAACCGGCAGCAGATAATAGATTCCACCGCCCAAAAAACTCCAGACAACGGCAGTTACATTTACCCCATGCCAATAGTGGTAAATGCCCTTGGCATCGAACAGCGCCGGTACATCGATCCGCATGTGCGCGACAAAAAGGTAGTGGGAGAGCAGCACCCCTGCCAGCGGAGCGAACAGGTTGCCCAACGCCGTGGTCAACGGAATCAGCCGGTCGAGCAGCATCGGGAACGCGGAAAGGATGGTGCTGATAACGCCCACAGAAAGCGTGTTCCAAAATCTCCCCGGGCCTTCCAACAGGTTGGAGAGCGAAAGCCCACCCGTGTAAAGGTTCATGACGTTGATGGTGATTTCGTCGAGCGCAATCACGATCAACAACACCAGCAGCGTAAACCACTGCGGATCGACAGCGGCAGCCAGCGAGAACGGATTAGGCTGCCGGCCCAGCGACGCCGCTGCTCCGTAAGCCCCGAGCGAAACCGAGAACCCGGTCGCCAGCACCCCCGCCAGCATGGTGCCCCACCACATATCGGCGCGGCTGCGCGTGTAACGGCAGAAATCCGCAGCATCGGTGATCATAGTGAGCCACGCCCCGGTCAGACTGTTGAGCCACACCGCTCCCAGAAGGTAGCCGCCGCCCAGATACGTATGAGGTCGAGTATGAAAATGCATCACCGCATACTCCCGATAGCTTGCCCCGGGACTCTGCACCAACACCCAGAAGAGATACACAATGCCCAATACCTTGACCGGCAGGCTGAAGCGAGAGATCAGTTTCAGCCACTCATAACCAACCAGCGCAATCAAAACCTGCAGCGCCGCCAACACCATTCCCGTCCGCACCACGGAATAATTGCGCCCCGTCCACTGGTGAGCGATGGCAACAATGACTGTAGCCCCGACAATCGTCTGCACGGAGAACCAGTAGGCAGAGGCAATGGTGCGCATCACCGACGGCAGCCACTTGGCCCCGCGGATGCCGAACACCATGCGGCAAGCCACCTGCCCGGTAATTCCGTAATCCACGCCCACCGTCGCCATGACGATATAAGCAGCAAAGGCAAAAACAATACCGAGGGTGCTCGAGAGAATG
>CAZSUK010000082.1:0-2780 GCA_964609355.1 uncultured Acidobacteriaceae bacterium
GCAGTCCCATGCCGGAACTACGATTGGTCGTGCTTGCTCTGCAAGACCGGCTGGCGTATGGATCGACCTTCGAGGCCGCGTTGACGTCCCTTTTTGGGGGAGCTAATTCTTCGCTTGCGGCTGCGGAGCAGCGGCCGGCAGCGAATGTTTCGCAGCCCAACACGGACCTGAGCCCAACCATCGCTGAAGCGGCTAAGGACCTTGCCGACTACCAGCACTTGACCGCGGAAGGAAAACTTGGCGAAGCAGGGCAGAAATTGGAACAACTGAAGCGCGCCATCGACAAGCTGAACACTCATTAGTGGTAGGCCGTCACTACTCGGATTCTGCGGCCCTACAACCTGATGAAGTACCAGGTCGCTGTTCGATGGGCGCGGCTAGTTCGATCTGTAAACGCGCGTTGTCGGAGCGGATTCCGACTGGTCCGTCGAAGCGCAGTGCGTCCGGCCCGACCGAGCCCTCCCAGACCAGGGAATTATCAGCAAAGACCTGCATCTCTGCTCCGGTCATCTGAGCGCGCAGGGTATGCGTTGCGCCGGGTTCCAGGGCAGGGACAGGTGAGGTACGGCGCGGCTTGATGTTTTGGTATCCGCGATTACCGCACTGGGCGCTGCTGTGCTCTCCAGGGTTGCTTTTCACCGACACGACAAGTTTCGATTCAGGCTCAATGCGCCACATCGCATAAACCAGGTTGCGTGCATCCTGCGCGCGCAGTTTGAGGCCAAACTGACGCCGCATTTCTCCGGATGCCAGCGGCGCTTCATTGGGCGTCGACCCGAGATAAGTGAAGCGCGCCTGGGCTTCCGGTGGTGTGTAGGCATTGACGTAGGCCCGCATCTTGGCAACGTCAACGGCCAGTCGTTGCCCAGGAAGTGAGTCAATCGTGCCTTCCGTCACGCAGAGATTTGCTTTTGAAACCGGAGATAGATGGGCCTGCGAGCCCGCGGTCAGATTTGACCCACTTAGCAGGACGAGAGCTAACGCGGGGAAGGGCCGGTGTGCTTGCATGCTGACCCCAGGTGAAGCGGACTACTTTCCTTAGGCGTCCTGTTCGCAGCTTTCCCAGCAGGAGCGGCCTTCGACACAGATGGAACGATGGACATAGTGCTCGTCCGGGCCAGCCTTGCTCATGGTTTTCAGGCACCAATAGGTGGTTGTCGAGCCCATGAGTTCGACCAGTTCTTCATGAAAGTCGCCAAAGGCTCCGTAACTGGACTTGCTGCGGAGTGCGTTGCAACGGATCTGCACTAGCTGAGTCGTCATTTCGAATATCCTTATCCGATCGCACTGGGATCGCGCTGCATCTGTCCTGCCGCCAGCAATATCGTCCGATAAATAGCGGTTTGAAAGAGTTGCGTTTTGTAGCCGTTCTGCGAGAGCGGGGTAGCGGATTGCATCGCCGCTTTGGCGGCCGCACGGGCAGTGGTCTCGTCTATGGTTTTGCCGGTGAGCAACGCTTCCGCCGGCGCGGATCGCATGGGGGTGGGTGCAGCGACACCCAGTACAATCGCTGCCTTACGGCATTGTGCACCGTCCATTACCAGCACTACGCCCGCATCCGCCAAAGGCCAGTCGAAGCTCTCTTTCTCGCCGTACTTCTGATACGCCGAGCGGGTTCCGGCTTCCGGTGCAGGAACAAAGATGCCGGTGATCAACTCACCCGCTTGCACCACCGTTTCGTTCATCAGGCTCTTTTCCGGGGGTATGTAGAATTCGCTCATCGCGACCGTGCGCTTGCCCCGCCTGGAGGTGAGTTCTACCTGTGCGCCCATGGCAAGTAAGGGCACAGCAGTCGATGAGGGGTGCACCATCGCGCAAGTACCGTTATTGATGACCGCGTGATACTGGTTCTCCCCGCTGTGCGCGTGACAGGCGTTGCTCGTGCTCCCTTTTTTCTTGCAGTCGAAATCGCTGGAGCGAAAGTACCAGCAGCGCGGCCGCTGCAGCAGGTTTCCGCCCAGGGTCGCCATGTTGCGCACTTGCGGTGTTGCTGCATGACCGGCGGCGTCCGAGAGCGCCCCATACTTTTGCTGGATTTCCGGATGGGCCGCGATCTCGCTCAAAGTCGACAGGGGGCCGAGATGCAAGCCGTCCGGGGCAGAAGTGATGCCCCGCAGACTGTCGATGTTGCGAATATTGACCAGCTTTGGTGGGGAAACGATGTCTTCCTTCATCAGGTCGAGCAAATCGATGCCGCCTGCCTTGACGACGGCCCCTTCCGTTAGCTGGCCTAAGGCTTGATCAACTGTCGTGGTATCGACGAACGCGAATTTGTTCATGCCTCTACCTCTTCCTGCGTTTTACCGAGTGCAGCCAGTACGTTGGCGGGCGTCATGGGTAACTTTCGCAAGCGCACCCCGGTCGCGTTATAGAAGGCATTGCCTATCGCAGCAGCCAGGGTGATAATTCCTGCCGACTCCCCAATACCGGCAGCATCGGTTGAGCTTTGCGCGATGTAGTTCTCCACCAACTCGATCTCGATCTCGGGTACTTCGCGTGCTCCGAGGATCTTGTAGTTTTCAAGGTTGGCGTTGAGCATGTAGCCCGCGTTCTGGTCCATGATGCGCTGCTCGAACAGTGCGTACGAGATCCCTTGCAGGATTCCCCCGTTAATCTGACTGATGACGCCCGTAGGGTTGATAGGGCGTCCGCAATCGTGGGCGCCGAAGACTTTTTCAACATGTATCCGCCCGGTTTCGGTATCGACGGCAAGTTCAACGTAGTCGACGCCGCCATAAGTGAGGCGCTCTTTCGAATACTCTGCAACGCGAGTGGCTCGC
>CAZSUK010000083.1:0-2602 GCA_964609355.1 uncultured Acidobacteriaceae bacterium
CACCCGCTCCAAATCCCAGCCCGGATTGTTTCGCAACACCCAGGCAACCAAGTCCGCAGGCTTCTCTACCCGAACGCATCCGTGGCTGAAATCGCGGACGTCCGGCGAGAACAGCTCCGGAGCGTCCGTGCCATGCAGGTAGACGTTATCCGGATTGGGGAAGATGATCTTCACCAGGCCCAGAGAATTCGTTTCGCCGGGCTTTTGCCGCACCATCAGGTGAAGCGACTTTATGCCTTCTAAAACCTCGGGGCTCACTTGATTGTCGGTTACGACCTCGCCTGTGGGCGTGACCACTTCAAAATGATTCTTGGCGATGTAGTTGGGGTCCTTCTGGATGTGGGGCACAACTTCGCCCCGCTGAATGCTGGGAGTCACGTCCCAGTAAGGGCGGAAGACCACGTACTGGATCTCTTTTTCAAAGATCGGAGACTTGTGGCCGTAGGCTTTTCCAATGATGACGTTCTTGTAGAAGGCGACGGTGCCATCCGGGTTCATCGCGCGCGCGCGATACTCAGGAAGATTCACGACCACGGGCGGTTGCGAGAAGGAATGCGGAAGCCAGCGCCACCGTTCGAGCGTCAACTTGATCTGGCGAATGCGTGCGGCGGGAGGCGTATTGAGTTCATTGATCGTGCGCGTGTCCAGGAGGCCAGTGGGAGCTTCGCCATGTCTGTCCTGGTAATGCTTCACGCCATCGACGAGCACGCCCTCATAGATGGTTGCAGTCGGATCCAGTTGTGCGCCGGCAGGGATGTCGCCGATGACTTGCAGAAACTGCCCCAGGCGGGCCACGCCAGCGTAGGGTTGGCCGGGCCGAACGGTCTTCGTGACCGGTGGCAGCTTCTCTCCTTCAACTCGGTTTGCGTATCCTTCATAAACCGGCAAGAGCGCGAGCAGCTTTCGGTAGCCCAGGAAGGGCGGTTCCAGCTTCTGGATTTCGGCGGCTGGATCGCTGGCATTCACGACCTGGGTCTGAAGAAATTCCGACAAGGGCAACTGGAGCCCCTCCGTATCGAGCTGAAACTTGAATTCCTTGGGATTTACGCGGCCACAGTGGATGGCACGGATGTAGCGCATCGCCGAGACCGTAAGCGCGGTATCGAACGAGGCGAGGTCTTGCTCCGACGGCTTTTGCTCCAGCTTGGTGAGGCGGGCCTGCCAGCGCGAGCCGTCGTAATCTTCGGGGTCGAGTCCTTTAGCATTGGCTTTCTGCAAGAGCTCGATCACGGCCAGGCCCTGGGGACGGACGCGACCGTTCTGAACCCAAAGCAAAGAATATCCGTTCGTCTCGTATAGTTTGGCGACCTCTGTTTTGTAGGGAGTGAAGTCGGGCCAACGAAGATCGGCATTACGACCTGAATCGACAATACCGTGGAGCGCCGGAACACCAGAGGCAGACAACGTCTGACCTGCGAGAGCAGGGTGCTGCTCCGCGAAGACCGGAGGGAGCGTCTCGCCGCTCGCAACAGACATTCCGGCAAGGACTACGCTGGCTAGAACGATCATCCTTAGAACAATCATCCTTAGAACAATCATCCTTAGAACAATCATCCTTAGAACAATCGTCATTAGAACGATCATGCTCATGACGATTACCCACTGTGGCCGATAAACAGAATTCCTCATAGGAAAGCTCCGCTTAATGTTTTATCTGGGTATCGCAAGCAATTCCAGCTCCTCATCAGTTGTAGTTGTACGGGATTTCCTGCGCCAGTATAGTCGCGATCGAATGCTTGAGGCTTAGAGGTCAAGCGACTGATAAGGAAAAAGCTGCATGCCTCGGGCCCGAAGACATTGCAATCGATACCAAAGTATGGGCAATACCATCGTCCAATTGCGCGGTCCATTTTGTTCTGGCTGAATGGCTACAGCTGAAACACGGAGGAAAAAATCCCATGGCAACAACGAAGGCACCCACTAAAGTCACAGCGATGAACGCACCTACGAAACCCGCACAGCTTCACGTGGCCCGGCGGTCGCCTGCGTATTGGCGTATCACGATCGACAATCCGCCGATTAACGTGATGGGGCCGGAAATGGTCAAGCAGTTTCAGGAAGTCATGAACGCTCTCGAGGCCGACGAGCAGGTCAGGGTCGTGGTCTTCGACAGCGCGGTGGACGACTACTTCCTGAATCACTCCGATTTCACGGCCAAGATTGAGGACCTGACCTCACTGCCGGAGGGTCCCACGGGCCTGCCGCCCTGGCCGGACTTTCTCGTGCGTCTGACCCGTTTGCCAGTTGCCTCCATCGCCCTTATTCGCGGCCGCGCAACCGGCAACGGCAGCGAGATCACGCTGGCCTGCGACATGAGTTTTGCCAGCCGCGAGAAGACCATCATCTCGCAATGGGAGGTGGGCGTCGGGATGGTTGCGGGCGGCGGCCCCATGGCTCGGCTTCCTAGACTGATCGGCCGAAACCGCGCTCTCGAAGTGCTCTTGAGTTCGGAAGACATCAGAGCAGAGCAAGCCGAGGCCTATGGCTACATTAATCGCTCCCTGCCCGACGCAGAGCTAGAGGCGTTCGTCGAGGCGCTCGCTACGCGGATCTCCAAGTTCGACAAATGGGCGATCGCCCAGACCAAGCGCCTCGTCAACAC
>CAZSUK010000084.1:0-5379 GCA_964609355.1 uncultured Acidobacteriaceae bacterium
TCCTGATACATGTTCTTCCACAGCAATTCCGTCGCGTTGGGGTCTGCACCGATCAGCATCGGCGCCAGCATCTCGCGCACTGCCGTGGTTACTACATTGCCTCCGGAGTGTCCGGCATAGCAGTGGCCGATGCCCTCGATGTCGTCCTCCGTGCGGATCTTTACCAAACTATAATCACGAGAGGTTACTTGGCGGCGCGCGAACGCAGTCGCCTGCCGCAGCGGAATGTGGACGGTACGCGCCTCTACGGAAACAATCCTGGCCAGTACATTCCTTTTAGCAGCTTGACCAGGCGGGCGAATGCCTCGTCGCGTGCGGTCTTGTTGGCGGGTACAGTGTTGGTGGGGTCTTCGCCGGCGCGCATGAAGCCGTGTCCAGCGCCCTCGTAGGTCACCGGCTCATAAGTCTTTCCGGCAGCTTTCATGGCCGCGGTGGTGGCGGGAATGGTCGCGCCGATACGTGCGTCGTTGCCGGCGTAAAACCCGTAGACCGGGGCGACGATGGTGCTTACATCTTCGGGACCGGGTCCATAGAACACGAACGCTGCGGAAAGATCTTTGCGATGGGCAGCGAAGGCGAAGGACTTTCCTCCGCCCCAGCAAAAGCCAATGTCGGCGAGTTTGCCGTTGGCCGCCGGAAGCTTCTTGCCGTAATCGGCCGCGGCATCGAGATCGGCCATCACCCCATCGGGGTTGAGACCGGAAACAGCTTTCACCACTGCATCCTGGCCGGAAAATTCGCTGGTCCCGCCACCATTTGGTCCAAAGCCAGAAAGCAGGTCAGGGGCAATGACGATGTAGCCTTGTGCTGCCAGCTCATCCGCCATCTCCTTTGCCCAGTCACTGAGACCAAAGATCTCGTGAATGAGGACGATCACGGGGGCTTTGCTTTTGACCTCGGGAAAGACCACGAAGGCCTGCACGGTACGATCGCCGTGCTTAAGAGGCACGTACTCGTGGTGGCGAGGTGATGCTTCCAGGCGGGCTTTCGCCCAATCCTGCGCATAAACCGGCGCGGCGACAAGAGAAAGCAGCAGTCCAACGGTGGCAAGTTTCAGGGTGCGAGGCATGGTGAACGTCATGGGGAGGAGTTTAGTCACTAACGAGTGGATGTCGCAAGCAGCGGCGTCATTGTGGGTTGCTTGTGTGAAACGATGAAATGGCTCAACACTGTTATGAGACGACTTTGGATAAATCTTTGACGCCTGCCATGTGCCGTGTTTCGATAAAAAGTTGGTGAACAACAAACCCCTTCTTCCGGTAGACGCAATCCTGCCGGAGATCATCGACTCTCTGAAACGCTTTCCTAACCTTGTGATCGAAGCGCCCCCAGGCGCGGGCAAGACGACCCGCGTGCCGCCGGCTTTGCTCAAAAGTATCGCTGGCGAGGTGGTAGTGCTGGAACCGCGCCGCATTGCAGCTCGGTTGTCTGCGCGCCGCGTGGCTTGGGAGATGGGCGAACAAGCCGGTGAGACAGTCGGGTACCAGGTTCGATTTGAGGAAGCAATCAGCGCTCGTACCCGGTTGCGCTTTGTCACCGAAGGTGTGCTGACCCGGCGCCTGATTTCCGATCCGGCATTAAAAGGTGTTTCAGCGGTAGTGCTCGACGAGTTCCATGAGCGCCACCTGGAAAGCGATCTGGCGCTGGCGTTGCTCAAACGCCTGCAGGGGATGCGGCCCGAGCTGCGCATCGTGGTCATGTCGGCGACCCTCGACACCGGACACGTGGCGCAATACCTTGACGGCTGCCCCATCCTTCGTTCAGAAGGGCGGCAATTCGAGCTCACCATTCGCCATCTGCCCTACTCGCCAAAGCCGCTGGAAACACAGCTGAGCGAAGCCCTTGAGCTGCTGATCCAGGAAGAGCCCGCAGGCGACGTGTTGGCTTTCTTGCCCGGAGCTGCGGAGATACGCCGCGCTATGCGCGAGACCCAAGGCATCGCACGCCGAGCCGGCCTACTGGTGTTACCGCTTTACGGCGACCTCTCGCCTGCAGAGCAGGACCGGGCCATCGCACCCGCGCCACAACGAAAGGTCATCCTGGCTACCAACGTTGCCGAAAGCTCGATCACCGTTGACGGAGTGACCGCTGTGATTGATAGCGGATTGGCGCGGATCGCGACCTATTCCCAGTGGACCGGTTTGCCCACGCTCCAGGTCGCCCGGGTGAGCCAGGCATCGGCCAAACAAAGAGCGGGACGGGCGGGACGCACTGGTCCCGGCCGCGTACTGCGCCTCTATGCCATGGAGGACTATCTGCGCCGCCCGGAGCACGACCTCCCGGAAATCCGGCGCAATGATCTGTCCCAGCTGGTGCTCACCCTGCGAGCCATGCGGATTGGCAACATCGAACAAATAGCGTGGCTGGATGCACCGCCTCAGTCAGCAGTCGAGAGTGCCGAGTCGCTGCTTGATCGCCTGGGCGCCACACCAGCGCAGGCCCAGCAGTTGGCGCGGTATCCACTGCATCCGCGGCTGTCGCGTATTGTGACCGCGGCCATGGAGCGCGGAGTGGGTGAGGACGGCTGCATGGCCGCAGCTCTGCTGGGATCGGGTGCTCGCTCAGAGAAAAACGACCTGCTCGCCGCCATCGACACCCAGCAGGATTACCGCACCTTGCAGCAAAGAGATCAGCTGCGCAGAATCGCCCGGCCTGCGCGCCAGACGCAGCACAATGACGACGCTTTGCTCATGTCGGTGTTGGCAGGATTTCCGGATCGCGTGGCGCGGCGGCGGACCGGCAACCAGGTGCTGTTATCGGCCGGCGGCTCGGCGGAAGTGGCGGGCCCACCCGTCGAATACGAATTTATGGCCGCCGTCGATGCCGAGGACCGCAAGGATAAGCCACTGCCGCTGGTTCGTATGACTGCACGCATCGAGCCGGAGTGGTTGATTGAGCTATTTCCCGATCATGTGCAGGAGCGCGCCACGGTGGAGTGGAACCGCTCAGCCGAGCGCGTGGAGGCGGTCAGTGCTCTGCTGTACGACGATTTGGTCATTCAGGAATCGCGTGGCGCGGCGCCCGATCCAGGCGCCGCGGCCGGGTTGTTGGCGCAAAAGGCCCTGGAAGCAGGCATCGGCCGCTTCCTCGACCAGGATCTTCTGAACGAATTTGTAGCCCGAATCGAGTTCGCAGGTTTCGAGCCGCCTGATCTTCCGCGGGCGCTCGAAGAATTGTGTCTCGGGCTGCGCAGCTTCACTGAACTCAAGAGCGCAGCGGCAAACCTCATCCCTATGCTCGAGCGCAACATGACGACACAACGGCTCGATGAGCTTGCCCCCGCACGTATCCGGCTGCCCAATGGACGACAGACGAAGGTCCATTACGAGCCCGGCAAGCCGCCCTGGATCGCGTCTCGCCTGCAGGACTTTTTCGGCATGCGAGAAACGCCGCGGGTTGGGCGGGAGCAAACGCCGGTGGTGGTTCACCTGTTAGCGCCGAATCAACGGGCCGTACAGACGACCTCGGATCTTGCGGGGTTCTGGGAGCGGCTGTATCCGCAGGTCCGGCGCGAGTTGATGCGCCGCTATCCAAGGCACTCGTGGCCCGAGCGGCCGTGAGTTCTGGGCCGATTTTGGCGGAAGTGCGTGTGAGTCGAACACACCGTCGCCCGTTGAGAACGACCACCGGTTTTGAAGACCGGGAGGATCACCGGAACCCAAGCACTTCCTTCGCTGGCAGCCATACGGCCTGCTGATAGCCTATGCTAATTGACGAGGATGATTGTGTGCTTTCCCCAGGACGGGAATCTGGAATTTTTGAAGGCCATTACGAATCATGAAGCGCAGCCCTCAGTCAACCGATAGAACCGACAGCAATTTGTACCGGCTGTTGCCTTCTTTGCATGACTTGCTGCAGACACCTGGCTTCGCGGCGCTGCTCGAAACAGAACCGCGCACCTCGGTTCTGCATGCCGCTCGCACAGTGTTATCGCGCATGCAGCAGGAAATAGCAGAAGGACGTCACACCCAGCCAAGCCTTGAGGCCGAATTTGTATTTGTTCACGTTACGGTTGCAGAAGAAATCGCCCGCGCCTCACGCTTCAGTCTGCGGCGCGTCATCAATGCCACCGGGGTCGTTCTCCATACAAATCTGGGGCGAGCTCCCTTGAGCTCTTCCGCGCTCAAGCACATTCTTGAGACAGCCGGCGGCTACTCCAACCTCGAACTCGATCTCGAAACAGGGGAGCGAAGCCGGCGGGACGTTCACGCTGAGAATCTTCTTCTGCGCGCCATGGGCGGCAACAGCACGGAAGCGCCTTCCTACTCTGCGCTGGTCGTCAACAACTGTGCAGCCGCTACGTTCCTGGCTCTGAATACGCTGGCTGAGGGAGGAGAAGTGGTTGTTTCTCGGGGGGAGTTGGTCGAGATCGGAGGAGGCTTCCGCATTCCCGAGATTCTCGCCAAGTCCGGCGCGATTCTGCGCGAGGTAGGAACTACCAACCGCACCAGGCTTGCCGACTATGAAGATGCACTCTCCGCCGGAACGCGCCTCATTCTGCGTGTCCACCAATCGAACTTCAGCATGGAGGGATTCACCGAAAGGCCCGCTCTTCGCGACCTCATCTCTCTGGGCAAGCGCTGCAATGTTCCTGTATTCAACGACCAGGGAACCGGCTTGATCACTTCACTGGAAACGCTCGGCATTGCTTCCGAACCGACCCTGCTCGATAGCTTCCACCTGGGCTGCGATTTGATCGCCGCCAGTGGAGACAAGTTACTCGGTGGACCACAATGCGGACTCCTGATAGGAAAGGCGGATCTGGTACAAAAAATCCGCAAGAATCCCGTGTACCGGGCATTTCGTGCCGACAAACTTACTTACGCGGCGCTCCAGGCAACACTCACGGACTATGTTTGCGGAAAAGATTTAACTATTCCAGTGCACAGGATGTTGAATGCCTCTCCGACCGACATATTCAACCGGTGTGAGTCGATCAGCCGTCAGGTTAACTGCGCTGAACTTGCCGCACAGGCTGTACCGGTGCTGAGCCTGATCGGCGGCGGAACGGCGCCCACGGCAAGGCTTCAGAGCGCAGCTGTTTCGCTTCATCACCAGATACTGCCGCCCCAGGCACTGCTTTTGGCACTTCGCCGGCTTGAGCCACCCGTGGTGGGACGCATTCACGAAGATCAGGTGCTCTTGGATCTGCGCACCGTCGAACCGGAATTCGATGCAAACCTTGCATCGCTGCTGCAGCAGATTGCCGCAGGCCGTCCGTAGCATGCCCCCAGCGCAAGCAGATATGCTAATCTTCGAGCGTGCCAGACTCTAAGACCAAGATCGAAATCGTCGAGGATGCCGACGCCACTGGTGAGGTTGCGAAGGTATACGACGAATGGCGCGCCCACTCGGGCCGTCAGCAGATGCCCGGCATTC
>CAZSUK010000085.1:0-39309 GCA_964609355.1 uncultured Acidobacteriaceae bacterium
ATCAGCACGCCGATCAGTGTGCTCCAGCGGCCCATGGCCACGTAGTGCCGGTCGGTCGCCTTCTTATTAAGAAAGGCCCCGTAGATGTCATAAGTCCAGACGGTGGAGAAGGCGCTTACGTTGCCCGCCATGCCAGACATGAAGCCGGCAATGAGCGCGGTTACGCCCATGCCCAGCAGGCCAGGGCCGCAGTAGCGCACCAGCATCAGCGGCAACACCTCGTTGAAGCTGTGCTGGCCGGTTTGGACGGCTACATCTTGCGCGACCAGGTGAAAGGGCAAAACGGCAAGGGCGAGCAAGCCGGGCAGAATCACGATGAAGGGAACCGCCATCTTGAACGCTGCGCCGATGATCGGAGCCATCCTGGCGGACCGTATGCTGTCAGCCGACAGGACGCGCTGCACCACCAGGAAGTCCGTGGTCCAATAGCCAAAACTGACCACGAAGCCTAAACCGAACACAATCCCGAACCAGTTCACGCCCATCGGGTTATCGCTGAAGTGGCCCAGCGTCGACCACAAGTGCACATAGTCGGAACGGCCAAGGTTGGTGGCGATCTGCTGCCGCAGGTTGCTCCAGCCGCCCACTTCGATCAGGCCCAGAATCGGCACCAGCAGGGCGCCTGTCCAGATCAGGATGAACTGTAACACTTCGTTATAAATCGCCGACTTGAGACCGCCCAGGGCGACATACACCGCGACCGTAATGGAAGAGACCCAGATGCTGAAGTTCAGGTCCCATCCCAGCACCACCTTCATCACAATGGCCATCGAATACATATTGATTCCGCTCATGAGGATGGTCATGAACGCGAAGCTGACGGCGGAAAGCGCGCGCGCCCCATCTCCATATCGCAGTTTCAGGTATCCGGGGACGGAGTGGGTTTTCGAGATGTAATAGAACGGCATCATGATGATGCCGAGAAAGAGCATGGCGGGGATGGCGCCTATCCAATACCAGTGCATGGCCAGGATGCCGTATTGATAGGCCGAACCGGCCCAGCCCATGAGCTCGAGCGAGCCCAGGTTGGCGGAAACAAAGCTCAGTCCGGCGATCCAGGCGGTCATCTCGCGCCCGGCCATGAAAAACTCTTCGCTGGTGTTGGAAGAACCACGCAGGTAGAAGCCGATAAAGACCACGATAGCGAAATAAATCGCAATCACCAGGATGTCGATCCAGTTCAACCGCGCAAGTTGCGTGGAAACTGCGAAGGCCGTTAGGTGCATTCTTTCTCCTGTCCGTAGGTCGCGTTGGCGCCATGTTTGCGGAAGTAATGCCGGTCCAGCAGCGCCTGCGAGACCCCGGAACAACTCTCGCGCAGGGTAGCAGTGTAGTAGGCCATGCGAGCAACGGTTTCGAGCACAGCCGCGTTGTGGGCGGCATCGTGCGGTGTTTTTCCCCAGCAGAAGGGCGCGTGGCCGGCCACCAGGACGGCCGGAATGGCCAGCGGATCAAGCCCCTGGAAGCGCCGGGCAATGGCAACTCCCGTGTTGTAAACGTATTCTCCGCCGATTTCATCTGGGGTAAGCTCGGCCGTCACAGGTACCGGGCCGTAAAAATAGTCCGCGTGGGTGGTCCCGTAGGCTGGGATTTCGCGTCCCGCCTGGGCCCAGGCGGTGGCGAATTCAGAATGGGTGTGCACCACGCCGCCGATGCCGTGAAATTCTTTGTAAAGCAGAAGATGCGTCGCCAGATCAGAAGACGGCCGCAGGCGGCCTTCCACGATCTTTCCTTCCAGATCCGTGACCACCATGTCGGAGGGCGTGAGGGCATCGTAGTCTACCCCGCTGGGCTTGATCACCACCAGGCCCTGTTGGCGGTCGATTCCGCTGGCATTCCCGAAGGTGAACAGGACCAATCCCTGGCGGACAAGCTCCAGATTAGCCTCGAGTACTTGCTTTTTCAGCGTCTCCAGGGAAACCATGTCTCCCGGATTCTGTGCGGTGGCTTTGGGCATCGCTCCTGACCTTAGGAGAATCAGGCACACTGCGTCAAGCCCTGCGTTTTCCTGTCGGGCTCTGTGGTGTTGATCAACAGACGTGGTGGTTGCCGGATCGCGACGCAGGAAATCCGGGTGCGAAAGGTCAGCCGACCTTGGAATGCGAAGTAATGGGAACGGGTGTTCGCAGGGCGGGCTTTGGGGTGTGCTCACTCGCGGAAGCGGGCTCAACTGTGGTCGCACTTCCCCATATCGCTCGGACAGCCTTGCCGAAGGCGCTGTACTCCTTGATTCCGCTCGGGGCAAGCTCGATCACTACCCAGCGATCATCCAGGATTTTGGTTTTGGAGTGGTATGCGGCTTGCCAGCGATCGAACTCCGGCCCCTTATTTTGGCGCAGATAACGCCACATCTCTCCATCCGCGGTACCGCCGTAGGCGCTCGCTACCAGGACGGGTTCGTGGTCGGGCCATCCGTGTTGCACAGCGTGCGCTGTCATAGCGCCGCCACGGATCATGCGGGTAATTTCCTGCTCGGCTTCCCGGAGGGTACGGGCAATCACGTTAGCCTGAACGTCCTGCCCTACGTATGCACGGCAAAAGTAACCCAGGTGCGGTTCCATAAGTCACCTCTGATAAGCTACGCGATCTTGCTCGCGCTGAAAAGGAGGAAAAAAACACCGGGGTTACGTTTGGTCACTGGCCCCGTTCCATATATGTCTCAAGTGCAGATTAGCATCTACCTCAAATGGTGGACCACCCGATTGGTTTTAAGCGTCCGACGATGGATATCTACTGCTGTTGCTGTTGCATTTGCTGCAGATGCAGTAGTTGCACCGGAGGTGGCGGCGGCTCCTGGGCTC
Source organism: uncultured Acidobacteriaceae bacterium (assembly GCA_964609355.1). Lineage (GTDB taxonomy): Bacteria > Acidobacteriota > Terriglobia > Terriglobales > Acidobacteriaceae > PALSA-350. The sequence continues at coordinate 2,802 of CAZSUK010000085.1, forward strand.
GCTCGACCAGAATGGACCAATCTTCCGGAACAGGCATGTCGCGATCGAGCGGGGGCATGTCCGTATATTTCGATACCTTGACCGCCACGTAAAGTTCGCTGTCCTTGCTGCCACGGTAGATCCCGCGCGTCGGGGGCACGTCCGCGTAATCCCTGCCCAATGCCGTCCGGATATACCTGTTATGCGCCAACAAGTTGTTGGTCGGATCAAATCCCACCCAGCCAACCTGGGGCAGAAAAGCTTCGACCCAGGCATGCGTAGCGTCTGCCGTCGAACGATCTGTATGCTCCTCGCCATGATAGAGATAGCCGCTCACATAGCGGCATGGGATGCCCACATGGCGCACCAGGGCAATCATGGTGTGGGCAAAATCCTGACAAACTCCCTTTCTCGATGCGAGCGCCTCGTCAACGGGCGAGTTAACGTGAGTACTGCGGGGCGCATAGTCGAACCAGTGATAAAGCGAAGCATTGAGCTGACGCAAGAGCACCAAAGGATCGTCGCGCCGCCGCACGTCCAGCAGTTTCGCCAGATCGAGTAAAGCCGGCGAGGGTTTAGCAAACTCACTCGGCAGCATCATTTCGGAGAAATCCCCTAAAGCGACGAGCGAGTCCAGCTCATTCCAGGCTCCAGGCCGCAACGATTGTGGAACTTGCGGCAGCGGCTGCTGTTCGACCAGGGCCTCGGCCACCATCACCAGTTGCGAGTGCTCCCCCGGGATGTCAAAGTGATGGACGTTGTTGCCCAGGTGGTCGCGATAGGAGAAAACACGGCAACGGGGACTCACGGATAGAGAAAATGAAAGGCAGCGCTGGTTGTTGTCGCTGCGCGGGTGCATGCGCGCTTCCATCAGGCTTTCGCTTACCTGGTTCGCGTAGAGAAACTTGGTCAGATGCCGTATCAGATAAAAATCCATCGCACATCCTAGTCATTGGTTACATAGCCAGAGCGGCTTCGACCGAGTATTGAATATAGAAACGGTAAATCAGGTCATGCGTTTGCCTGCACTGTTGCAGGATGTTGTGCAAGTAGGCGCCCGCGTCGTGGGCGAGAATGTCGGAGACTTCGACGAAGCTCAGTGACGATTGCAGTCTGCCGGAAACCCTGGTTAGTTCATCCACCGGCGGTCTTCCGCTCGACTGCTGGACGGCGACCAGCGCCTGGCGCAGACAGTCGACGGAATACCTGAGTGAATGGGGGAACTGCGGGTTAAGCAGGAGGAATTCAAGAATCTGATCCGCGGTGATATCCGCGGTGTAGACCTTGCAGTAGGCTTCAAATGCGGTGCAGCACCGCAGCAAGCCGACCCACTCCTGATATTGCTGCCCCTCGGCGGCGACCTCTGGCGTGTGAAGAATTTCGGGTTGGTAAAGGTCCAGCAAATTGGCGATCGCGGCGGCTCGCTCCAGGTAGCGGCCCATTTGAATAAATTGCCACTCCTCGCCGTGGCTCATGGTGGTATCGGTCACGCCCTGGAAAAGATGGACACCGTCGATGACCGCGGGAAGAAAATCCGCCAACCGGGTATTTAATCCGAACTCGGAATGAGGCTGAATAACCCAGTGGTACATCCGGTTTAATTGCTGCCACTGTTCGGAGCTTATCTCGTCGCGAACCTGCCGGGCGTTTTCCCGGGCCTCAATCAGGCAGGAGGTCACAGACGCGGGAATATCCGGGTTGAAGGTGAGCTGGTGCACCAGTTGGTAATAGTCATTTTCCCATCGGACTTCCTGCGGATTCCCCAGCGCAGCCAGTACTCGCTTCCATCGTCCCTCGGCGCTGGTGCTGGATTTGTCCAGCATCAAACCCATGTTCACATCGAGCATGCGCACCGTGTGCTCGGCGCGCTCCAGGTAACGGCTCATCCAATAAAGGCTGTCTGCTACGCGAGAAAGCATGTGCCCTCAGGGGCTAAAGCCCGGGAATAATTGAAGCATTTGGTGGCCCGACTAAAGTCGTGCCCTGATACAAAACCAATTTCTCACGCAATGGCTAAAACCCCTGCGGATCTCAGGCACCTTTTTTCATTCGCCCCAAAAAGGACCCCGGGTGCCCCACATCTCGCTCGTTTTTCGCGAGATGTGGGATACCACGACTCTTCGCCCCTGACTTTTCCGCAATCTCAAAAGCCCGCGCTAGTCATTCAACACCCAGGTATCTTTGCTGCCGCCGCCCTGCGATGAGTTCACCACCAGGGATCCGCGCCGCAGGGCGACCCTGGTCAGTCCCCCGGGAACGATGCGAACTTTGTCGCCATACAAAATGTAGGGCCGGAGATCGACGTGCCGGGGCTCAATCCCGTTCTCGGTTAAACAACCGGCGCGGGAGAAATCAAGTGTGGGCTGGGCAATGTAGTTACGCGGGTTGGCTTCGATGGCGCGCTTGAATTCTTCCCGCTGCTCGGCGCTGCTGTGGGGCCCGATCAGCATCCCATAACCGCCCGATTCACCCACCGCTTTCACCACCAGCTTGTCGAGGTTTTCGGTGCAATGCTGGCGCTGTTTGGGGTCGGTCATGAGAAACGTTTCCACGTTGTTCAGAATGGGGTCTTCGTCCAGGTAGTACTTGATAATCGCCGGCACATAGGCGTAGACCGCCTTATCGTCGGCAATACCCGTCCCGAACGCGTTGGCTAGGGTCACGTTGCCGGCACGGTAGGCGTTGAACAAGCCCGCCACGCCAAGAATCGAGTCGGAACGAAACGCCAACGGATCGATAAAATCATCGTCCACCCGGCGGTAGATCACATCCACTCGCTTGAGACCGGCAGTGGTGCGCATGTAAACCACGTTGTCGTGGATGACCAGGTCGCGTCCTTCGACCAACTCAATGCCCATCTGCCGGGCCAGGTAGGTGTGCTCGAAATATGCCGAGTTGTAGACTCCTGGGGTAAGCAGCACAATAGAAGGATCATGGCGGCCCTCGGGGGCCAGCGAACGGAGCGTGCTGAGCAGCAACTGGGTGTAGTGCTCGATAGGCTGCACCCCGTAATCGCGGAAGAGCTGAGGAAAGGTCCGCTTCATGACGCGGCGGCTGGTGAGCATATAAGAGACGCCGCTCGGCACCCTCAAATTATCTTCGAGGACCACAAATTCACCGCTCGAGAGGCGAAGAAGATCTGTCCCCGTGACGGTGATATACACATTCCGCGGCACTTGCAGTCCGCGCATCTCTCTGCGGAACTGGCGGCAGCTGTACACGATCTCGCGCGGCACCCGGCCGTCATTGAGGATCTTACCTTCGTTGTAAACATCATGGAGAAACAGGTTGAGGGCCGTAATTCGCTGGGTCAGCCCTTTCTCGATGTGCTGCCATTCCGCCGAAGTGATGAGCCGCGGCAGCAGGTCATAGGGAAATATTCTTTCTGTCCCTTCCCCGTGGCCGTACACGTTGAAGGTGATGCCCTGGGTCAGGAAAGACAGGTCCACCGAGCGCTTGCGGCGGGCGATTTCCTCCGGCGGCAGGTTCAGGAAGGTCTCCAGAACCTCAGCGTAGTGCGGCCGCACCAGGCCGTCCTCTGTGAACATCTCGTCGTACGTGCTGTCGAGGAGATAGTCCTTCAAAAGCGGATTGCCGAACGTGCTGGGTTGGACGGTTTCCATTACTTCCTGAATCCTGATGCGGCTTCGGTCGCAACCTCGTCACTGACCACGTTGAAGTGGGTCAGGCTGGCGATCCCGAACGAGGTAGTGATCGCCACGTCTGAAGCATCACGGCCCACCGCCATCAACACCCGCCCGATGCGGGGATGGTTATGCCGGGCATCCACCGTCCACCAGCGGTTCCCCAGGTAAACCTCAAACCAGGCGCTGAAGTCCATGGGCGTATAGGTTGGCGGGATCCCAATATCGCCAAGATACCCGGTAACGTAGCGCGCGGGTATGTTCATGGCTCGGCAAAACGTGACTGCCAGGTGCTGAAAGTCCCGGCAGACGCCGACCCGCTCGGTAAAGACATCCAGAGCGGTCTTGGTCGATCGGGCGTGTTGATAGCCGAAAGCGACCCTCGAATGGACCCAGCTACAGATCTCTCGGACTCGGCCCCAACCTGGGGCTACGTCGCCAAACAACTCCACGGCAACATTTGAGAGCCGGTCCACCTCACAATAACGGCTGTTGAGCAGATAAACGAGGGTCTCGTTGGGCAAGTCTGCCACTGCATGCTCAGTCGCCTCGATCGGCGTCGGATCCTCCAGGCCGGAATCCTCGATCAGCGTGGAATTGGTCAGTCGGATATGCCCGGCAGGAGCAACAAATCTCGTGCAGCGATTGCCGAACATATCGATATAGCTGGTGATGGGGACTTCGGGATCCAGCTTCAGTTCGTCGGGCTCGAGCAAGTCCGGTTCCCGCGACGGATGCACATGCAGCATCGCAACGATGGTGACTGGAGCCGGAATATTGAAACCGATGTCATAACCTAAGCGAATATGCATAAATGCCTCGTTCGAGCCCTGAGAAGCGAATTGCCCAGGGTATGCCCGGGCAGGTTCGACAGGAACGACAAGGTCCTTGTCGCAAAAATTATGATGCTGAAAAACTATCAGACAATCCGGACCGGTTCCTACGGAAAATGCTCTAGCATTCAGCTTGGAGACCAATAATGACCTATTGTCTGGGCATCATGACACATCAGGGGCTGGTCATGGCGTCCGATTCCAGAGCCAACGCCGGCTTTGACCAGGTGAATGTCTGCCCCAAAATGCATACCTTCCTTCAGCCGGGAGAACGCGCTTTTGTCATTCTTACCAGCGGAAATCTGTCCCTTACGCAATCTGTCATCACGCTGTTACGGGATGAATTTGCAGCCGGTGAGGGATTGGCAAAGGCGGAATCCATGTATGCGGCTGCGCGTGCCGTGGGCGATATGGTGCGCCGGGTCTCCGATCTGGACCGCGCCGCTCTCGAGAAGGATGACTTCAAGTTCAACATCCATCTCCTTTTGGGTGGCCAGGTGAAAGGGGAGAAACCTAACCTTTTTCTCATCTATCCCCAGGGAAATCCATTGGCCGCGACGGAGGGTTCTCCCTACCTGCAGATCGGCGAGGTCAAGTATGGGCGGCCGATCCTCGATCGCGGCATTGAGTTCGGTTCAACGGGTCTGGACGTCGCCGGGACCTACGCCTTGCTTTCGCTCGACGCTGCGATGCGTTCTAACGTGACCGTCGGACCTCCGCTTGAGGTGCTGCTCTATCAGAACGATAAGCTGGACTTCGACCGCTATCGACGATTCGAGGACGATGATCCGGAACTGGCTCGAATGCACGCCCAATGGGAACAGGTGTTACGCCGCGCGGTAGAGGATCTGCCCAATGTTCGCTTCGACAACAAGCCAGTCGAGGCTCGTTAGCCGAGTAGCTAGGGATGCGCTTTTGGGCTCTATCCCCGCACCCAAGGCCGGGTGCCCCATATCCCCGATTTCCTGTGTAGTTTCGTGGGTTCCCTGAACTTCCTGCGCCTTTCCTTAAAGAAAGGCGCACACGCGGTCCTGTCCAGAGCTGCGTACAGGAAATTCGGGGTATCTCGCTCGTTTTTCGCGAGATGTGGGATTCCAACGCGCTCGCCCTGAACTCCCACAACAAAGCCGACTTGTTCCTGAGGAGACTTGGTTTTGGCCTGGAAAACCCAGGTCTCAAAAGCGAGACCTGGGCCACCTAGTTTAGGCCGGAAGGTTCAGAGAATGTAGCGCGACAGATCCTGATCCTTGACGATCGAGGCCACCATGGCGCGCACATATTCCGGATCGATCAGGACTACCCGCTCCCGTCCATCAGGCGTATCCACTTCGCTCACCGGAAGCGGCACGGTAGCGCCATTCTCCGCCGCCGATGCTGCGATTTCCACCAGCCCGCCTTCCGTGGAATGGCCCTTCATCATGTCCGGCGCCATAAAGCTGATCTCGTCCAGCACTCGCTCCATGATGGTGTGCAACCGCCGGGCGCCGATGTTCTCTGTGTTCTCATTGACCCGAAAGGCGAAGCGCGCCATTTCTTCCAACGCCTCCTTGGTGAACCTCAGTTTCAGGCCTTCGGTTTCGAGCAGCGCGGTGTACTGCTTGGTAAGGGATGATTTGGGCTCGGTCAGAATGCGCACAAAGTCTTCTACGGTCAGCGATTGCAGCTCCACCCGGATGGGGAACCGGCCCTGCAACTCAGGAATCAGGTCGCTGGGCTTGGAGACGTGGAACGCACCCGCCGCGATGAAAAGGATATGGTCGGTTCGTACCATGCCATACCGCGTGTTGACCGTGGTCCCTTCTACGATGGGCAGAATATCCCTCTGCACCCCTTCCCGCGACACATCTGGACCATGACCGCCTTCCCGGCCGGCAATCTTGTCGATTTCGTCCAGAAAGATAATGCCGGAGTTTTCCACCCGCTCGACCGCCAGCCGCGTCACCTGGTCCATGTCGACCAGGCGGGTTTCTTCCTCCTGCACCAGGTACTCGAACGCCTCCCCGACCTTCATCTTGCGCTTCTTCGTGCGTTGCCCGAAGAGGTTGGGCAGCACGTCCTTGAGGTTGATATCCATCTCCTCGATGCCCTGGTTGGAGATGATCTCGAACGATGGAGTGCTGCGCTCGCGCACGTCGATCTCTACCGTGCGGTCGTCCAGCTTGCTCTCGCGGAACTGTTGCCGCAGCTTTTCCCGGGTACGATTGTGGCTTTCCTGGCTGGCCGGCGGGAAACTGTTGCCATCCACCACCACCGGCCCGGGAGTACCGGAGGCTGCCGGCGCAGGCGATGGGGGCAAAAGCAGATCGAGCAAGCGTTCCTCGGCGTTCAACTCCGCCCGGTCTTCCACTTCCTCTAATTTCTCTTCACGCACCATGTCCACGGCGATCTCAACCAGGTCGCGGATCATCGATTCCACGTCCCGGCCCACATAGCCAACCTCAGTGAATTTAGAGGCTTCCACCTTCATGAAGGGTGAATTGGTCAGCTTGGCCAGCCGGCGGGCGATTTCCGTTTTGCCTACGCCCGTGGGACCGATCATGATGATGTTTTTGGGCATGATCTCTTCGGCGATATCCGGTGGCAGCTTCTGACGCCGCATACGATTTCTGAGCGCAATAGCGACCGCCCGCTTGGCGGCGCGTTGACCCACTACATGCTTGTCCAGCTCGGCCACGATTTCCCGCGGGGTAAGGTCTTCCAGAGAGAGCTCCAGCTCTTCCGCGGTTCCGGGTAAAAAGATTGCCATTTGCCTGCCCCTTTCTAGGGCTTGTTAGCCGTGCAATTCCTCAATAGTGATTTGGTCGTTGGTATAGATGCAGATCTGGCCGGCGATGCGGAGAGATTTCTCAGCGATGGCCCGTGCCGGCAAATCGGAATTTTCGACCAGGGCACGGGCTGCTGCCAGAGCAAAGCTGCCCCCGCTTCCGATGGCTGCAATGCCCTCATCGGGTTCAATCACATCCCCGGATCCGCTGATTAAGAAAGTCTGCTTCAGATCGGCAACCACCAGCAGAGCCTCCAGGTTGCGCAGCATCTTGTCCGTACGCCAGTCCTTGGCCAACTCAACAGCCGAGCGGCCCAGATTACCGGCGTACTGTTCCAACTTGGCCTCAAAGCGGCTAAAAAGCGAGAATGCATCCGCCGTGGAGCCGGCAAAGCCGGCCAGAATCTTATCCTGATACAGCCGGCGTATCTTCCGCGCCGAATGCTTGATCACACTTTCGCCCAAAGTGACCTGGCCATCGGCCGCCATTACCACGTTGGCATCTCTGCGTACACAGAGAACTGTCGTGGAGCGAATGCGTTGGCGTTCAGAACGGGAACTTATAGAAGAAGCGGACCTCGAAGCGGCGGCCGCCGTCGAGCCTGAGACCACAGACGAACGAATTGACATCTCATCAAAGTATAGCGCAGGGCGGGCTATTGCCGAATGGGGTCCAGCCCCGCTACCCACTCCGCAGGACGCCTTGCCCTGCGATATCCTGCAGATGTAACCCTTTCTCCGGCTGGTGCCCCAATGAACGGCTTGCCTTTGCGCGAATCCCAGATCTTTGGCACGCTTGCGGCCGTTGGTGTGTGTCTGGGAGGCGCGGCCGTGTACGGGCTGCTTCGCCGCCGGGAAAGCCCCGATGAGTTGGAGCGCCAACGACGGGATCTGTTGGTCCAGCAGGGACGCATCATCGACGCCACGGTAATCGATATTTCCGACCTGACTGCCGAAGAATGCGGTAGACCCAACGGGATGCAATTGATTCTTTACAAGTATGAAGCGGCGGGGGTGGTGTACGAGTGCTCCCAGGATGTGACCATGTTGCGCCACCTGGTCAACATCTACGATTGCCGCCTGGGATTTCCTGCATCTGTCCGCTACGATCCGCACAATCCGGGCAATTCTTTGATCGTGGCTGAAAGTTGGAGCGGATTGCGGGATACGGCCAACTCGGTCCCGCTCCATGGCCGACCCAGGGCGGCTGCTCCTTCCCTGCGCTAGTACAATAAATTCATGCATGTCCATGGCGGGGGGTCAGAGAAGACCAAGCGAATCCTGCGTATTTCACTGCTCGCCACCCTGGCCTACGTGTTGCTTACCTTCTTTGCCGGGGTAAGGGCCCACTCACTGGCTCTCATCTCCGAGGCTGGGCATAACGTCTCTGACGCTCTCGCTCTCTTGCTTTCGTTTGTCGCCGTGTACTTCCAGACCCGGCCGCCTACAGACCAAAAAACGTTTGGCTATCAGCGCGCCGGGGTCCTGGCAGCATTCCTGAACGCACTCACCCTGGTCCTCATCGCCATCTGGATCGCCATTGCCGCTGTCCACCGTCTGAGCGAGCCGGTGCAAGTCCAACCCCGGCTCATGATGATCGTGGCGGCGGCCGGCGTGTTAATGAACGGCGTCATTGCGGCGCTGCTTTGGACCGCGTCGCGGGACGTAAATATTCGCAGCACTTTCATTCACATGCTGGGCGACACGCTTTCGACCGCGGCGGTGATCGTTGGCGGCCTCGCGATTCTCCTGACCGGGCACAACTGGATCGATCCCGTGCTCTCCCTCTGCATTGCCGCGTTGATTTTGTGGAGTTCGTTGTCGATTGTTCGCGAGACACTCAACATCCTGCTCGAGGGTACGCCGCGTGGTTGTTCCCTGGCGGAGATACGGGTTTCGTTGCAGGCTATTGACGGGGTAGAAGATGTGCATGACCTGCATGTATGGAGTTTGGGATCGCAAACGCATGCGCTGTGCACGCACATCACCATCGCCGACATCCCGCCATCGGAGAGCGCCCGCATCCTGGAGCAGGTGAATGGAACGTTGCGGCAGAAATTCCGCATTTACCACTCAACCATCCAGTTCGAGTGTGCTGAATGTGAAGTGGCGCACGGTTGTGCCCCGCCGGAGATTGACGAACATGATCATTCCGGGCACGACCATTCGCACGCCCACTCCCACTAGGCTGTTCGTTTCAGGCGCACTCCAATAAACGAATAAAGAGCGATAGCGCAGTAACAGACCAGCGGAACCAGGTACGCTCTGGCGATGCTGTGCTGTGTCTGGGAGATCCACCCCATAAGCGGGGTCAGAACCGCGCCTCCGGCGATCGCCATCACGAGGAGCGAGCCCCCAATCTTTGTATTCTGATCCAGGCCGTCGATACCCAGGGCAAATATTGTGGGGAACATGACCGACATAAAAAAGCTGGTGATAAAAATCGCCCAAAGCCCAACCCAACCCGGGAAGGCAACCCCCACCGCTACCAGGGCAATATTGATCAGGCTGTAAACGCCCATCAGGGATGCCGGCTTGACGTAACGCATCAGTGCTGCGGAACTAAACCTGCCCAACCCGAAAGCTACCAGCGTGCCGCTAAGGAAATACCCGGCGATCTTCTCCGGTTGATGGGTGCCATCCTGCACATATTGGATGAAGTAGCTCCAGGTGCCGACCTGAGCGCCCACGTAGAGGAACTGGGCAACGACCGCAAAAAGAAAATTCGGGTAACGCAGCAGCTCCCTGAAGCTGCCGTGTTCCTCTTCTGCGCTCTCGTGCTCGCGGGCAATCGTAGGGAATTTGGTGCGAGCAATCAGTACGGCCCAGACAAGAGCGACCAATCCAACCACCAGGTAGGGGCCGACGACGCGCATGGTCTCATGGCGGAGATAGGCTTCGTAGGTGTTGGCCGCCCGCATGGACGCTATCTGCTGCGGCGAGAGCTCGACACCGGAGAAGATGAAAACGGTGCCCAGCAGTACGCCTGTGATGGCGCCCAGGGGATTGAAGGCCTGGGAGAAATTCAAGCGGCGGGCCGCGCTCTCTGGTGAGCCTAATTGGGCTACAAAAGGGTTGGAGGCGGTTTCCAGAAAAGATAACCCGCTGGCGATAACGAAGAGGGCGAAAAGGAAGAAGCCGTACTGGCCGAGCAGGGCGGCCGGCCAGAATAAAAAGGCGCCGCTGGCATAGAGCAGCAGCCCCACGACGATACCGAATTTGTAACCGCGCTTGCGCATCAGCAGCGCAGCGGGAGTAGCCAGCAGGAAATAGCCGAGGTAGAACGCGGACTGCACCAGACCAGCCTGGAAGCGGGAGAGGGCGAACGACTTCATGAACTGGCGAATGAGTACGTCGTTCAGGTTGTTGGGCATGCCCCAAAGGAAAAACAGCGCGGTTACCAGGAAGAAGGGAACACCCAGCCCTTTAGGGACCAGTGACTGTGGCGTACCTTGCGTTTCCTTCGATTCCTTTGAAAGGGGTACGAGCATTCAGTCTCCGGAGATGTTGCCAGGCTGCCAACGATAACAGCCACACCTGTGGTGTGGCAAAATAGCCGATTTTAGCGTAATAGTACGGAGAATGGACGCAATCACCAAGCTGTGGGTAGTCCTGGTAGGTGGATTTCTTGCATCCGGCAAGACCACCTTGATCCTGGCCGCGGCGCGCGAATTGGAGCGGCGTGGCCTGCGTAGCGCCATGGTGTGGAACGACCAGGGAAATGACCTGGTCGACAGCCACTACGCGGCCCTATCAGGTGCGCACTCGGGTGAGGTAACAGGCGGGTGCTTCTGCTGCCGCCTTTCGCAGCTGATCGACGCCATCGATGACCTGCGTGCACACAAGCCGGATGTGATTTTTGCTGAGCCGGTAGGCAGCTGCACGGATCTTTCGGCGACCGTGCTCCGTCCCTTGCTCCAATACAGCGACATGTACCAGCTTTCGCCGCTGACGGTGTTGGTAGATCCACTCCGGGCCCGGAGCATGCTTGAACAGAACGCGGACCCGGATATGCGTTTCTTGTTCGATAAGCAATTGCAGGAAGCCGACCTGGTTTGTTTCACCAAGTCCGATCTGTACCCGCAATATCCTCAGACCGGAGCCCGGCATGTTCGCCAGTTGAGCGCGAAGTGTGGTCAGGGTGTCGCAGCATGGTTAAATGAGGTTCTCTCCGGGGCCATCCCTACCGGTGAGCAATCGCTGGAAATCGATTACGCGCATTATGCGCGGGCCGAAGCGGCACTTGCCTGGTTAAATCTGCGAGCCGTTTTTGAGCCGGGGACGTGGCTTTCTCCGGCGATGCTGGTGGGCCCCTTGTTGGATGGAATCGATGCCGCTCTCACCGCGGCGCATATCCCGATCGCCCACCTAAAGGCGGTCGTCACGACGCCGGCGGGCTGGCTTAAGGCCGCAATCTGCGCCAATGGACAGGAACCCATGGTCGACGGGGATCTGGATGCATCCCCCGCAGGCAGGCTGGAACTGTTGCTGAATCTGCGCGCGGTGGGAAAACCGGCCCAGGTGCGGGCAATCGTGGAGCATGAGCTTCAGCAGCTGAGTGGTCTGACCCAGTGCAATATGGATTGCTTTAGTCCGGCAGCGCCCGTTCCGGAACGGCGAATTCTCAAGACAGTTTGAATGAGAGGGAAGAACTGCAGATCCCTTCACTGCGCTACGCTCCGGTCGGGATGACAAGGGAAGAGTCGCGACTGACCGGAAGGGCGCATAGTGGCTGACAAAGCTACGAAACGCTGCAATCCCACTCGCAAATATTCTATGGGGAAACCCAAACTCAACTTGTCGCAGGAACGCGCTTTTGGGCTCTATCCCCGCACCGATCGCCGGGTGCCCCACATCTCGCTCGTTTTTCGCGAGATGTGGGATACCGCAGGCCCTACCCTCAAGCCTGTCGCGTGTTCCGCAGCTCCGTCGGGGTGCCCCACGTTCGCACCATCGTACGTGGGCCGAAAACGATGGGCGAAGCCCCACCACGCCCCGTCGCTATCGGCCGAGCTCGACCACTGCCAGGCCTTGCGCAGGCACTTCCAGGGTAAAGGAACCGCCATGCAGGTGCTCGACATGAGGCGGAGCGGGCTGCTCCACTTCTCGCAACTGTCGCAGTTGCTCTTGACTGGGATAGGTAGGCGCGCCCATCTTGTCGTAAGCGGCCAGAACATCGCCGTGTTCATGATCAACCCGGCTAATCCTCAGCGAGGCGTTGCCCTTGACGCCTTGAACCGTAAAAGTGATGGACTTAGGAGGAGCACTCACTCCCGGCTCCGCTAGATTCTAGGCAGCCAACACCACGGTGCCATCCTTCTTTTTTGTGACCAGCACGTCATCGCCCTTCTCGGCGAGGCGCTCGTCGCCAAGAGTGTGCAGAAGCCGGAACACGTTGAACGCCGGCTTAGGCAGGTGATCGATCGCGATTAAGCCAAAGCCGCCAAAAAAGGGCACCCGGATCACCCCCTGCTCCTCAAAAACATCAGAAAACGTCCAGTAGGGCATCATGGATACGTTGCCGTCAGCCTCGCTGATCGTCTTGGCTAACCAGGGGCCCATGTACACAGAATCGGTGATCTCCCGCTCACTCATATAGGTGGCGTTGAACTCGCTCCAGATCAGCGGATGTCGGGCCGGGCAGAAGCTGCAATCTGGGCGTGCACCTTGTCGATGGCGGCCGCAAGCATGCCGCATGTCCCAATATGTCCATCGCCGTGTCGTTCCCGTAGGCGTGAGTGGAAACGAAATCGAGCGGGACCTGTTCCTTGGTGGCATGGGTGATGATGTCGCCGACCCACGCCGCTTGCGCAGTCGCGGGGCCGCCGACGCGAATCCGCGGGCTTACTGTTTTGAGGGTGCGAGCGGTATTGATGCCGGTCAAACGCGTTTGGCGTTGACTTTTGTGGCGAGGCCTGCCTTTTCAAGCATCCAGATTCCCAGGTAGTTCACATCCAACTCGTACCAGGCCATTCCGTGGCGAGCGGAAACCGGATGTGCATGGTGGTTGTTGTGCCATCCCTCGCCGCCCGTCAGCAGGGCGACCCACCAGTTATTGCGGGAATCGTCCCGGGTTTCAAAACGCCGCGAACCCCAGATATGGGTTGCGGAGTTGACTAGCCAAGTGACGTGGAGTCCGACCGTAACCCGGAAGAAAATGCCCCAAAGTACCCAGGACCAACCCCCCACCGCGAGCAGGGCAAAGCCCAGAACGGTTACCGGTAACCAGTGAAACCGATTCAGCCAGCGGTAGAACCCCTGTTTCATCAGGTCGGGTGCATACCGTTTTAGGATGGCGCTGTCGTTGTGGAGTGAGCCATTTAGGATCCAGCCCATATGCGACCACCATTTGCCGTCTCGCGGGGAATGGGGGTCACCCGGTTTGTCGGTGAATTGATGGTGCAGACGGTGCACGGCGACCCAATAGACCGGGCTCCCCTGAAGCGCCATGGTGCCACAAATCGCCATCGTATATTCCAGCCACCTGGGTACCACGTACCCGCGATGGGTCAGTAAACGGTGGTAGGAGAGGCCGATACCTATGTTTTGGGTTACCACCCAGGTGAGGGCAAAAACCGCCAGGGCCGACCAGCGAAAGGCAAAGAAAGCCAGCAATGCCCCTACGTGAAAAGCGCCAATGATCAAGGCAAAGTCCCATTGGAATTTGCCCTGATTCGGTTCCAGGGCGGCCTGTAATTCGGCCGCTTCTGTGGCCGCCGCCCCGGGGTTTAAAAGAGTCGCCATGGTTTTACTCCGCGTCTATTTTCTAGGCTATTTGGCTCGAAGCTCCCGCCGGTGTAAGAGTTGCGTAATACCTGTTGGGTTGTGATTGTTGGGAAATAGGTAATATACTGAATATGCGACCTTGTCGGTCGTAATTGCATCTGAAGGTTCAGCAGGAATGCTAAGGCTCACCAAAAAGGCGGATTACGGACTTATGGCATTGAAGTTTCTGGCCGAACGTCCCGACATGCCTTCGCTGAGCGCAAAAGATATTGCGGAGGCCTATGGCATTCCACCGCAGTTGCTGGCCAAGATTTTGCAGCGGCTTACCAAGGCTGGTTTGCTACGCTCCCATGCTGGTACCAATGGCGGCTACGCGCTATCGCGGGCGGCTGAGGACATAACTGCTTTCGAGGTAATTATCTCCATTGACGGGCCCCTCTTTATTACGTCCTGTGAAACCGGCCCCCGCGGTTGTGATCTAACAGATAGTTGCACGATCCGCGAGCCACTGCGCAAGGTGAACGAGAGCATTTCTGAAGTGCTGAAGGCAATTCGCGTGTCGGACCTGTGTGAGCCCGAATCCCACCGGAAATACCACGGGAAAACGGTGGAATCCATACTGGTGAGCCTGGGCAACTAAACGATATTGATTTTGAGAATGTTAGAAGCAGGAGAGATTTAATGAGCACCGTTGAGAATGCAGCCCAGGCGCCGGCAAACGTGAAACTGCCAATTTACATGGATGACCACGCCACGACACCGATGGATCCTCGCGTGCTCGAGGCGATGGTCCCCTACTTTACGGGGAAATTCGGCAATGCTGCCAGCCGCAACCACTCTTTTGGATGGGAAGCGGAGCAGGGTGTTGAACGTGCACGTGAACAGGTAGCAAAGCTAATCGGCTCGACTGCCAAGGAGATCATCTTTACCTCAGGCGCGACGGAAAGTAATAACCTCGCCATCAAGGGCATAGCGGAGATGTACCGCGAGCGGGGCAATCACATCATTACCCAGGTAACCGAGCACAAAGCAGTCCTCGACTCCTGCAAGCGGCTGGAGAAGTACGGCTACCGCGTCACCTATCTACCGGTAAAGGCAGACGGCCTGATCGACCTGGAAGATCTAAAGCGGGCTATCGACGACAAGACCATTTTGGTCACCATCATGTTTGCCAATAATGAGATTGGCGTGATTCAGCCGATCGCGGAAATCGGCAAGCTCTGTCGCGAGCGCAACGTGATCTTCCATACCGATGCGGTGCAGGCGGTGGGCAAGATCCCGGTCGACGTCAATGCCATGAACATCGACTGCCTCTCGCTGACCGGGCACAAGATTTACGGTCCCAAAGGATGCGGCGCTTTGTATGTACGGCGGCGCAATCCCAGGGTACAGATTTCGGCCCAGATCGACGGCGGCGGACATGAGCGCGGCATGCGTTCGGGAACACTCAATGTCCCCGGTATCGTGGGCCTCGGCAAGGCTTGCGAGATCGCCGGCCAGGAAATGGCCGCGGAAGCAGAGCGGTTGGGCAAACTCCGCGACAAGTTGAAGAACAAGCTGGAGTCAAAGCTGGACTACGTTCACGTGAATGGTTCCATGGAACACCGTCTGCCGGCGAATCTGAACGTCAGCTTCGTCTATGTAGAAGGTGAGTCCCTGCTAATGGGGATTAATGATGTTGCAGTTTCGAGCGGATCTGCCTGCACCTCGGCGTCGCTTGAGCCATCTTATGTATTGAAGGCATTGGGGCTGGGCGACGACGTAGCGCACAGTTCCATCCGATTTGGTTTGGGCCGCTTCAACACTGAAGCCGAAGTTGATTACGTTGCAGACAAAGTGATCGATGTAGTGCAAAAACTTCGCGAGCTTTCGCCGCTCTACGAAATGGTCAAAGAAGGTATCGACATTTCAAAAATTGAATGGCAGGCGCACTAGAACCAACTTTTCGAGTCATCTACAAGCATCAAGGGAGATAAAAATGGCATACAGCGACAAGGTAATTGACCACTACAATAATCCGCGCAACGTCGGTCAGTTGGACAAGAGCCAGTCCGAAGTAGGCACGGGTCTCGTGGGCGCCCCAGAGTGCGGTGATGTCATGCGTCTGCAGATCAGGGTCAACCCGGATACACAAGTGATTGAAGAGGCAAAATTCAAGACCTTTGGTTGCGGCTCCGCGATCGCGTCCTCTTCGCTCGCCACCGAGTGGGTTAAGGGTAAGACGGTCTCGGAAGCGATGCAGATCAAGAACACCGATATTGTGAAGGAGCTGGCGCTACCGCCGGTTAAAATTCACTGTTCGGTGCTGGCGGAAGATGCAATCCGCGCTGCGATCGGCGACTGGAAGAAGAAGAATGGTGTAACAGAATCGGCGGAAGTCACAGCTTCCGTTGCCAACTAAGCAAATGGATCTAGCCGTCCTCAACGCGGAAAACGCAGCACCGAATCAAAAGGGCATCCAGGTCACCGAGCGCGCCCTGAAACGGATTCGAGTCGCTATGGCCAAAGAAGGGGTCTCCCCTGAGCAGGGGGGACTTCGTCTGGGCATCCAGGGCGGTGGCTGCTCGGGTCTTTCTTACAACATTCGCTTCGACTCTCAACCGCGAGAACGCGATCGTGTGTACAACTTTGAAGAAATCCGCGTCTTTGTCGATCCAAAGTCGTTTATCTATCTCCACGGCATGATTCTCGACTACGAAGAAACGCTGATGCGGCAGGGATTCAACTTCATCAATCCCCATTCAACCAAGTCTTGCGGTTGCGGGTCATCGTTTTCGGCGTAACGCGCCTGGGTCTGTCCCGCTCTATGCAAATAGTTGAAAAAGTAAGTGCGCCGGCAAATTGCTGGTCCTGCGGACAAGCCGTCGCTGACGGACAGCCGTTCTGCTCTGTGTGCGGCAAGGTTCAGCCGGCGAAGCAGGCGGATTACTTCGCCATGTTCGGCCTGCCGCCTAAACTCGACCTGGATGCGCAGGCATTGGAAAAGCAGTTCTATCGCTACAGCCGTAAGCTGCATCCGGACGTGCATGCCCGCGCGACGACGCAAGAGCAGGAATGGAGCTTGGCGCAAGCTTCGCTATTGAATGATGCGTACCGCACGTTGAAGAATCCGCTGGATCGGACCAAATACCTTCTCAAGCTCGAAGGGGTGCAGTTCGAAGAGGACCGCGGCACGAATCCTTCGAAGGTTCCTGCTGATTTGTTGGAAGAGGTTTTCGAGTTGAATATGCAACTCGAAGAGTTGCGCCAGAACCAGAAGATGGGCGAAGACGATCCGCAATTGCGCAAGGATCTGGAAGCAGCCAGCAACCAGTTCGCTGGGCAGCTCAGCACTCTTGATGAGCAGGTACGTTCCCGATGGACCGCCTGGGATGAAGCGTGGGAGCAAAACGACGAAGCCGGAAAAGCCGCAGCCAAAGACGCGATGACCACGTTGCTGCAGCGCCGCAGTTATCTGCAGAACCTGGTGCGCGACGTGGAACAGACCCTGGGAGGGTCATAGGAAAATGGCAAATGAGCGCGTAGTTGGGATTGATTTAGGTACCACCAATTCGTTGGTCGCCTTCATGCAAGGCGACAAGCCCATCGTGATCCCTGGAGAAGATGGGCTGAACCTGGTTCCGTCGGTGGTGGCGTTAGGTGGGGGCCGTAGCACGTTGGTTGGCAATGCAGCGCGGCCAATATTGTTGACCGCCCCAGAGCGTGTCATCTACTCCGTCAAGCGCCTTATGGGCCGCGGGGTAGAGGACGTAACCGACGAATTAAAGTTTTTCCCTTTCCGGCTGGCTGAAGACGTTCAGCCGGGCGAAGTGCTGCGAATAAAGTTAGGCGAAAGCGAGTTTACGCCTCCCGAAATCTCCGCCCACATTCTGCGTCAGCTCAAACGCAATGCGGAGCGCTACTTTGGCGCGCCGGTGACCCAGGCGGTCATCACCGTGCCTGCGTACTTCAATGACGCCCAGCGCCAGGCCACTA
Organism: uncultured Acidobacteriaceae bacterium; assembly: GCA_964609355.1. Classification (GTDB taxonomy): domain Bacteria; phylum Acidobacteriota; class Terriglobia; order Terriglobales; family Acidobacteriaceae; genus PALSA-350. The sequence goes on from CAZSUK010000085.1 coordinate 20,723, forward strand.
AGGATGCCGGGCGCATGGCGGGACTAGAAGTCCTTCGCCTGGTCAACGAACCCACAGCGGCCGCCCTGGCTTATGGCTTGGACCGTCAAAAAGAAGGCATCATCGCGGTCTACGATTTCGGCGGCGGAACTTTTGATATTTCGATCCTGAAGCTGCATGAAGGAATTTTTGAAGTCATCGCCACCAATGGCGACACTCATTTGGGCGGCGACGACATTGACAACTTGTTGATCGCGATTGCGCTGGACGACATCGCGGGTGATACGGGGACTGATCTACGCCGTGATGCTGAGGCGATTCAGGCCATTCGCAAGGCAGTGATCGAGGCTAAGATCGCGCTTTCGTCGCAGTCAGTGGCACAAATCGATGTTGAGCTTCCCAAAGGCGGGCATTATCGGAGGGAACTGTCGCGTGAACAGTTCGAACAGCTCATTCAACCGGTGGTTGCCCGTACCATGGCGCCCTGCCGGGACGCGCTGCGCGATGCGCATCTCACCGCGGACCAGATAGATGAAGTTGTGTTGGTCGGCGGCTCCACGCGCATTCCGCTGGTGCAACGGCTGGTCAGCGAGGTCTTTGAATTACCACGCCGCGGTAAAGCCCCGCGCACCGAGCTGAACCCGGACGAAGTCGTGGCCCTTGGTGCTGCGGTGCAGGCGAATATCCTGGGCGGCGGATCGAAGGCTACCGAGGATATGCTGTTGCTGGACGTGACCCCGTTGTCCCTGGGCATCGAAGCTCTGGGCGGCGTGGTGGCCAAAATTATTCAGCGCAACTCCACCATCCCCGCCTCTGCCTCTGAATCGTTCACCACCGGGGTTGATGGGCAGACGAATGTTGCCATTCATGTGCTGCAAGGGGAACGCGAGATGGCGAAGGATTGCCGCTCGCTGGCGCGCTTCGACCTCAAAGGGATTCCGCCAATGACCGCCGGCATGCCGCGAATCGAGGTCAAGTTCCTCATCGACGCCAACGGGATTCTGCATGTTTCTGCCCTGGAGCAGCGCAGCGGTCAACAAGCGGAAGTCTCGGTGAAACCGGCTTACGGCCTGACCGATGAGCAGGTGGAGTCGATGATCTTGGAGTCCTTTGATCACGCTGAAGAAGACATTCATCTTCGGCAACTGGTTGAAGCAAGGAATGAAGCGGATACGATTCTGAGCGCGGTGGAAAAAGCTCCTTCACATCCGGCATGGCAGCTGCTCGATACGGAAGAACAGGCTGAAATCAGCGCTCTGAGCGCTGAATTGACCGTCCTTAAGCAGGGCGACGATTTGCCGGCGCTGCGCGCTGCAACCGAAGCGCTGGATAAAGCCACTCACCGCTTTGCCGAACTGATGATGGATGCCGCTGTTACCAGCGCGATCAAGGGCCAGACGATGCAGTCGGCGGACGACAAGCTGGGCCACGGGCCTACTGCGTCGCACCCGATCGCACAAGCCGAGTTCATGGAAAGAAAGTAAGCGATGAATGACAACATGGTTCGCGTAACATTTCTCCCCGAGGGCCGCACGGTCGAATTTGAATACGGCTCGCTGCCTTATGGTCATCACGGAAAGCCCATGTCGTTTCTTGATGTGGCCGAGCACTTCGATATTTTTCTCGACCACGCTTGTGGCGGATCCTGCGCTTGCACCACCTGTCACCTGTGGATCAAGGATGGCAGCGACGAGCTCTCGCCGGCGGATGACGATGAGTTGGACCGATTGGATATGGCAGCGGATTTGCAACTGAACTCGCGGCTTGGCTGCCAGGCGGTGATCACCGGGCCGGGCAATTACGTAGTGGAGATCCCCAAGTGGAATCGCAACTATGTCTCCGAGGGCAAGCCGTTGAGCCTTTCGGAAGAAAAGTGAGAGGCTGACGATGGCGCGTGAGATTACCTGGAGTGACGCGGAAGAAATCGGTATCCAGCTGCAGGAAAAGTATCCTGACTTGGACCCATTTACTGTCCGTTTCACCGACCTGCATAAATACGTAACGGAGTTGGAAGGCTTCGCGGATGATCCGGCGAAGTCGAACGAGGCAAAGCTCGAGGCCATTCAAATGGCCTGGCACGAGGAATACAAAGACGCGCAGTAGCTCCGTGGGAAACCGCAGATCTTTCCACTACGCTCCCCCGGATTTCCTGTCGAGATCTGTGGCGTTGATCAATATCATGCGGTTTTCTTAAGGAAAACCGCACACGTGGTCGTTGCCAGCAGCGCATAGTAGGAAATCCGGGTACGCTTCGGTCGAGATGATAAAGGGAAGGGCGGTGCTTCCGGGGAGAGTAGTTGCTGAACAGGGACCGTTTTCAGCAACTACTGTTCCTGGAAGCACCGCCCTCTCCTTTGTCATCTCGACCGAAGCGCAGCGAAGTGGAGAGATCTGCGGTTCACGGTCCTTACTTGGAAATGTTTTTTGGCGGACCTGTGGTTTCCTACCTGGGTCCTCACACACCCAGTATCGCTTGCGGCATTCGGGCAAGCTCAGCGTCAGTCGAGGCATCGGGAACCGAGCAGCCTGGGGTAATGATGTACTTGCTTCCTGCCTGTTCCCGGGCCGACTTCCATTGCTGACGAATCTCTTCGGTCGTAAGCCGATCGAAGTCCACCTCGTCTACTCCACCGGCAATTGCTTGCGCGTAGGCTTTGCGGACCTCCGCGATGGGAATGCCGCTGGTCTTGACGGAGTAGTTGATGACCGGCGCGTCAAAGCCCCGGAATTGGTTAAGGTAGGGTCTCTCAAGCGTATGCAGATGCAGCATAGTTAATTTGGTGCCGGCTAGAGTCCCAAGGACGCGTTGGTCATAGGGGCGGCTGTAACGTTCATAATCGGCAACGGATCCAAACTTGCTCGTGGCGTTGAAAATGCTGACCAACGTTCCTGAGCAGCCAATCTCCTGGGAACTCCGAATATGGTTAATGGTCGATTGAGTGATGGCTTCCATCGCCAGCTCCCAGGCCGCAGTGTTCTCCTTTTGAAAGGTGTGAATAGCGCTGATTACGTCACTGCGGTCCTCCGCATCTTTCTTGCCGGCGAACTCTGGCTCAGCGGCCAGCAGCAGCATCGCTGTCATGTACGGGCCATAAAGTGTGTCAATAAAATAGGCATCTCCCTGCAATCCGTCGCGCACGAGCTGGAGAGTGCGTAGTTGTTCGGGGTAGGGTGTTTTCAACGGCTTCAACTCATACCACTTGCCGGTGGTCGAGCGCGGATAATCGAAGTCATTCATGACTTTGACAAAGTCAGTGTTGTACCGGCGATGAAAGGCCAAATGATCCTGGGCCTCGAGTTGCGCCGTCGGACGTTTGTAGTGATGCCAAAGGCTGAACGGAGGTCGGTCCACATCCTCACCGCGCAGGGCGCGGTCAACGCGTTCTTTGTGGGTAAGAGGGGTGGATGATGCGAACGCCCTCGCCGCGGTTGCGGCTGCGATTGCCGAAAGGAACTGCCGGCGGTTCAACAAGGGTGGCTCCTTCTAAAGCAGTTTCACAATTACTGTGGTCTGGCAAAGATCCCGAGGAGTGGTTTTCCTTGATAGAAAACCACGTCAGGGCCTGTCGCTTTCGGGTTACACCAATTGCGACACTCCTTCTAGCGCCAGTCAAATGCATCGCGGTAGAGTTCCATCTCCGCGTGCGCTTGAGCGTCGTAATAGATTGACATAACGTCGAAGCGGACATGGTCCGGTTCAATCGGCAGTGCCTGAAGATATTGACGCGCCATGCGGCGGAGTATCCGGGTCTTGTCTTCGTCGATAGCAGATTCCGCCGTAGCAACGTTGCGGCTGGTGCGGGTCTTCACTTCAATAAAGCAAAGGGTGTTGTTTTCCCAGGCTACCAGGTCAAGGTCACCCTTCGCCTTGGCGCTGCGCCAATCACGCGCCACGACCGTGTAACCGCGGCGGCGGAGATAAAAGAACGCTGCCTCTTCCCCTCGACGCCCCAGTTCCAGATGCGCCGGGCTGGTGGAACGCCTCCCCAGGCGAACCGCCAGGTAGTCGCTGACGTGAACAAACTTCTCGATCAGGCGGAGAGCGAGCATGCGCTCCATTGTGACACGATTAGTACCCGGATTTCCTACTTCGCGCTGCTGGCGACGACCACGTTTGCGGCTCTCCATAAAGAAAGCCGCATGCAGATCACCAAAGCCACGGGCCTCCACAGGAAATCCGGGATTAGTCCCGGTACCAACCCTCGACAACATCGGCAAATCGGTCCCCATCCCAATCCATAGGTTGGAACCGCGGCAGTTGAAAGCGGTTGGAAGACCGGGTTACCAGCCCGCCGAAGTTGGAGCAGGCACAGGCGAAGCCATTTGTTCTGACCGTGTTTACCGTGTGGCGGTTGTAATGGTTCTTCTTGCCGTAGGGATAGGCGAAGCTGGTGATCGTTCTTCCCGTGAGGGCCTCCAGCCGGCTCTTGCTGCCGGCGATCTCTTGTTGCTGCTGCTCAGGCCCGAGGTGGGCAAGGATGGGGTGGGTCAGCGTATGTGCCCCGATTTCTATCAACTCTCCCCTAGCCAACTGGCGCACCTCGTCCTCTGTCAAGGCGCGATGCTGGCGGCGGTCGGTATACGTCGCCCCGCGGCGGAGTTGTTCCAGGGCCTGTTCGCGCTCAGCCTCAGACAGCTTGACCAACGCTTCATAGATAGCCAGGTATGCGGCCTGCCGTGGACCCGGAACTGGTTCCCAGGCTCTCCAGTTGCAATCCGGGTCCGGGCTCCCGAGTGAACCTTGGACTTGCGGAAAGGCCCAGGCATGGTCGTCGCCGTTCAGGTTTAGGTGCAACTGGTCCATCCTCGACGCGGGGTCGAGGATGAGCTTTGCCAATTCATCCCACCATAGGTTTTCTGGAACGCCGAGATATCCGGACGTGATAAAGATCGTTCCCGGTACACGATGAGTCTCGAGAGCCGGCTTGGCGGCGAATAAGTTGTCTGCATAGCCGTCATCGAACGTGACACAGACGGGCCGTGGCGGAAGTTCACGGTCCGACTTCGCATTCACCAGGCTCTCAAGCGAAACCGGGTTGGCGATGGTCTTTAGAACCTGCAATTGCTGGGCAAAGTGTGCCGGGCTGACGCCCAGGGCCCATGGATCCACGTTGCCCTCGGCCACACGATGGTAGACCAGGATCATCGCCTTCTTGTGAAAAGCAGTTCGCCACCGATGGACAGTCTTTGCTGTCTTCTTGAGCGTGCTTCGGAAAGGAAGGTTCTGCGGAACGTTAATGGGCGTTTCCTCAGGCCGATCATTGCATTCGTGCAGGTTTAACCGAACTGCGTCGAAGGCCGGGATTTTGCGTCATTTAACCAAGCAAGAAACCCTAGTGAAGGTAGCTTTTCCTGAGCCGCGGCTCCACTCGAAATCCTCGTTTTCTGATGCAATCGCGGCGCCATTCGCAAGAGAACAAAAGCCAACACCCCCTGCGGGTAGTGGGCGAGCAGCAGCAGAAGTTTGCGTCGAAGATGATTTCCATCCAAGGCGGGGGAGGAACGCACCAACTCCAACGCAAGCTGGCGGCCGTATTGCTTTTTCCAGTTGCGAAGTCCCCCCAGAAATGCAAACAACCGGCGCCGGTCGCTGCGAACATATTGCGCTTGCTTCCTGAGTACCTGCAAGGTCATCCGCAGCATCAGTTCTGAATTGCGAGAGGTGTTTGCCTGGTGCATGCGATATTCCGCTGTCAAAGCCGGGTGGCAGCAAATTGGATAAACCCTGGCAATGCGCAGGTAGAGTTCGTAATCCTCGGCTACGCGAAGGCTGGTATCAAATCCTCCGGTCTCTACGAGCGCACTGCGGCGAAAGAGCACTGAAGAGATCATCTCGATGAAGTTGCTTTTCAGCAATTCTTCGTAATGAGACGACTGCAGACACGGCTTGCGGGAGTTTGAGAGATAAGAGCCATCGCTGGAGACGAAAAGGTGATCGCCAACCGCCATGGCGCAATCCGGATGTTCCGCCATGACGCGAAGCCCTGTCTCGATCGCCTCCGGCCTAAGCCGGTCATCCGCATCCAAAAAGACCACGTAGTTGCCCCGGCTCACACCGATCCCGAGGTTGCGGCTTTCCGTCAACCCCCGATTTTCCTGCCGTATGTAGCGCACCGGAAACTTCTGTGCAATCTGGGAACTGCCGTCCGTCGAGCCGTCATCCACAACAATGATTTCCACGCCGCGATGGCTCTGCGCCAGGGCGCTTTCAATAGCCTCTTGAAGGTATCGCTCGCCGTTGTAGCAGGCAATAATCACCGAGACCAAAGACCGATCGGAAACGCCAGAGGCAAAAGCAGAATCGCGCTGCGCCATGGCTTGCAAGTACGGAGTGTCCAAAGTCAAGAGGGGGCCCATAGTGTCCTGGATAGCAAACCGCACAAACAGTGCGGGAGAATTCGTTGGAAACAATGATCATTCACGCGGACCTGTATGAACCGTATCGGCATTTGCCGTTGAGATTTCCAATCAGCAACCCGCTTCTGTTCGAGGGTTCTACCGAAGCAACACTGAGGGCCAATCAGTCATACTTCGAATTCATTACGAGACGAAAGTATTATCTGGGTCCGGCTACCAATGACGCGTGCTGACACTTGTACCGTAACGTTACCTCGGCAACCTGGTTGGGCTTCGCTCGGCTTCTTCTTGAGTGACAACCAGATTGCTGATGAGCAGCTGATGAAGTACAGCGCCTAAGCGACCCCATAAGGATACCTTCGGCGGGGAATAGGATGCGGGCTGGTGGCGGCACAGCGAAGGCAACATACGTAACAGAAATAGTATCGCTAATCCCTGGGGATATTGGTCGGCGAGGAGTCGAAGTTTGCGTCGTTTCTGGTCCGGGACAATGGTGGAAAAACAGACGGCCAATTCCGATGCAAGCTGGCGGCCGTACTGCCTTCGCCAGGATCTAAGGCCCTTACGAAATGCACGCCGGCGGCCGGCGTCGTTGCCAACGTATTTTGCCTGGCCACCCAGTACCAGGAGCGTGGTGGTCAGCATCAATTCGGAGCTGAGCGAAATATTTCTCTCATGCTTGCGATACTCAGCGACTACCGTGGAGTGGCTGCATACCGGCCTTACCCTGGCAATGCGCAGGTAAAGTTCGTAATCCTCAGCCACGGGAAGGTTTCGATCGAACCCACCCAACTCATCGAAAATGCTGCGGCGGAATAGGACCGAAGAGATCATCTCAATGAAATTGCTCGTTAACAGCGCTTCGTAGTGTGAGTGGAGAGTCGCTACCTTCTTGGACGGCGATAAATAGGAGCCATCGCCGGAAATGAAGACGTGATCTCCGACCGCGAAGACACAATCCGGATGGCGTTCCATCGCCCGAAGTCCACTCTCGATCGCCTGCGGTTTCAAACGATCATCCGCATCCAGAAATACGATGTAAGCGCCGTTACACTCTTGAATCCCCAGATTGCGCGCTTCTGATTTGCCGCGATTCGTTTGACGAATGTAGCGAACGGGAAAGCGCTGGGCAATTTCGGGGCTGGCATCCGTTGAGCCGTCGTCCACCACTAAGACTTCCACTTCGGCATAGCTCTGTGCCAGCGCGCTCAGCAGGGCTTCTTCCAGGTAGGCGGCCCCGTTGTAGCAGGGAATGATGATTGACACCAGAGGCTGTTGGTTAACCTCAGGGTTGACGTTAACGGCAGTCAACTGTTCAGGTAGAACAAGAGCACACACAATGTCCTCCACGCAGGTAAGCAGTGGGTGGGGAAAACAATAATGGGCCCAGGCAAGTTGGTCTTTTTAGAGGTGAGGTGGATCAGCTCGCAGGTAAATTCCGCGCGTTCCATTCGCAAGCGCGGAGCAAACAATTCAATGGTTCCTGGCCGCGCAAATCATTGGCCACAAGCGCTGGCGAGTATAGCACGTCAAGGCCGAAGCGTTTCTCACGGCTGTTGTCAGATTGAAAGACTCATCACTGCTTCCGTTTTTGTTGGATTACCTTTTATAGTTACTCTCAGGCGCGTTACAAGTTACCTGTCACTGAGATGTGGGCATAAGGCTTCCGTGCATGCCACGCAGGTGAAGAGAAGCATTGGCAAAAGGGCTCCGGTAACCGGGCTAGACTACTGACAGCAATTCAACGTGAAGACCTCCATCACCATTTCGAAAGAAGACTACCTCAAGGCCGTTCTCGAAGCCGAGAGCGAAGGGCAGGAGGTCATTCCCGCAACTCTGGCGCACTGGCTCTCCGTTTCCCCACCTGCGGTCACCATGGCCATCAAGCGCTTGCGGCGCGACGGATATCTCGAGGTCAAACCCGATGGTATTGTGCGACTGACACCCAAGGGCAAGGAGACGGCGTACCGCACCGCGTTGCGTCACCATCTGATCGAGCGCATGTTAGCGGAAATGTTCGGCATGGAATGGTACGAGGTACACGATGAGGCGGAGCGTTTGGAACACGCGGTGTCCCCAGCCTTCGAAGCCAAGTTGCTGGAAAGGCTAGGTGCAAAGGGAACCTGCCCACACGGCAACTGGGTGTTACCGGAAAGCCCGGAGCAACGTAGTAAGCGTGGAATTGTACTTCTTTCCGAAGCGCGCGAGGACACCGGGTACACGGTAGTGAGCCTCTATGAACGCGATCCGAAACTCCTGCTTTTTTTACACCAGGCGGGTATTGCGCCGGGCGGCCGGGTGAGCATTCTCAAAAAGAACTACGACCGGACGATCTCAATCGAGACCGATGCCGGCCGCACCACCATGGGGCATCCGGCGGCGGAAAAGGTTTGGGTTAAGCGAAAGCCTGGAAAAACATGACGCCGATTGGATCTAAAATGGCAATGAGGTGGGAAACCGATAGTTTATTTCGGGATTCCCAAAGTAACGGATTCACGCAGAGTTGTCGCATTGTGAACAGTAGTCGTTGAGGTAGCCTCGATGCGAATGAGGAATCTTTCCTTTATCTGGTTCGTGGGCGCGGTGGTCTGGTGGATCGATGCGGCGGTGGCCGTCCACTATGGCAATAAGCCGCACGCGGTGCTGGCGCTGGCGGTTGCCTGTGTCTTCTTCGCCGCGGGCGTCATGTGGGTCAAGAGCACCGAAAAGCGCTGAAGCAATCTGGTCATAGAATGACCGGCCACGATGTGCTTTCCCCGAAAGAGCCGCATACTAACTTTGCGCTTGGGTTAGAAGTTTGCGGGCATCAGGAATGTTGATAGCGCGCCTCGCTGAGATCCAGTTCCCGCTCGATGGTTCGCAGCAACTCATCATTGATTCTGTCTTCATTGCGCAGCATCACGGCCGTTGAGCGTTCCAGTGCGCGCAGCTCCTGGGCCAGGTTGCGTTCATAGCGGGCAAGAGCGATCTCCCGCTCCGGCTGCATCTCTTCGCCTCCGACTTCGATCAGGGCCGTGCGGGCCAGGTAGTGGCGGATCATGTCCTCATAAATTGCTGCGTGGTCGGATTTTGCCTGCCGTGACAAATCCCTGAGGTAATCCAAAACGGTGTTCAAAATGAGCAGCCTCGCCTGCTGTTCCTCAAGGTTGCTGGAGCCCACGGCGAGTCCCAGCTTTCTGATCACCGCCGGGAGCGTAAGACCCTGCAGAACCAGGGTGGCAAAGATCACGCAAAAGGTGAGATAGATGATGAGGTCGCGCTGCGGGAAAGGATCGCCATTCTGCAGGACGGTGGGCAGAGAGATGGCGGCGGCCAATGCCAGCACTCCGCGCATCCCCGTCCAGGCCACGATGAAAATCTGTTTACCGCTGGGATGTGGATCTGTCTGATGCAGAATATGCCGCCGGATCCAAGAAGCGATGATCGCGCCAGGGTAGACCCAGAGAATCCTCAGCGCGACGACCAAAATCGCGAACGTTACACCGTAACGGAACAGCTGCCCGGGCGAGAGGTCGTGAATGCCGCTCAGGATCAATCGCAACTGCAGGCCCATGAGAATGAAGACGAGGCCGTTGAGCCCAAACTCCAGCGTCTTCCACACCGCTGTGCCCTCCAGACGGGCGTTGATGGACAAAACCTCGGAATTCTTGCGCCCCATATACAGGCCGCAGACCACGGCTGAGAGTACCCCTGATGCGTGAATGCCCTCGGCCGCAAGATAAGCCAGATATGGGGTGGCGAGGGACAAAGTTATTTCTACTGGGGAGTCCGAGATATTGCGCGAAGCCCTGTAGATGACGAAAGCCGAAAAGAGTCCAACTGCCAGTCCCCCGGCTACCAGCCAGGTCAACTCCAACATGGCCAGGCCTGGTCCAGGCCGGCGTCCGGCAACCACCAGGGCGACCGCAAACTGAAGAGCAAGCAGCCCGCTGGCATCGTTGACCAGGCTTTCTCCTTCAAGAACGTCGACGATCCGGCGAGGCAGGCCGAGACGTTTGGCGATGGCCGTGGCGGCGATGGCATCGGTGGTCGACACTACCGCTCCGAGGACGGCACCCAGCCGATAGTCGAACCCTGGAATAAGCCAGTGAGTACCCACTGCAATCCCAAGCACGGTAAATCCCACCAGGCCAAAGGCCAGCATCAGAATGCTGACGATGTTGTGGTGAAAGTCCCGCCATGAAGTGTTGAAACCCCCGATATACAGCAGGGGAGGGAGAACAACCAGGAAGACAACGTCAGGATTCAGCGCGATCTGGGGCAGATGCGGGAGCAGGGAAAGAACCACGCCGCCCATGAAGAGCACGATGGGGTAGGGTATTTTGAAACGTTGCGCAAGCGTAGTGAGCCCAGCGACCAGGAGCACAAGAAAGAGAAGAATGAGCTCGAGGTGGTGAATACCAACGGCCTGCACAGGGCGCTCTCCAGGAACAGATTAAATCGGCGGCAAAAGAAAACCGCAGATTCCTCCATAGCTTACTGGAGAGATCTGCAGTTTCTTTTTCTCGCTCGGAGCGAATTCGTCAGACAGTTGCCGCGGCAAAGCTGGCTGCCTGGGCATGCTCTTGCTCTGTCTGCGTAAGGCACTGCTCGAGGATGTCGAGGCCTATGGTAGCTTCCTGCTGGTTGACGATGAGCGGTGGCGCCAATCGCAGCGAGGTTTCTCCGCAGCCGAGTAGCAGAAGTCCCCGTTCGAAGGCCAGGGAGACGATTCGATCGCGCAGCACGGGGGCGGGTTCGCGTGTCTGCTGGCTCTTGACGATCTCAATGCCGATCATCAAGCCTCTGCCCCGCACGTCACCCACGATCGGATGCTTCGCCGGCCAATCGCGCAAGCGGGCAAAGAAGGCATCGCCCATTTTGACCGCGTTGGCGATGCCTTCGCGCTCCAGTACATCCATGGTGGCTAACGCCGCCGCAATGGCCACCGGGTTGCCGCCGAAGGTCGAGGCGTGGGAGCCCGGGACCCAGTCCATCAGCTCAGCGCGCGCCATGCAAATTCCCAGGGGCATCCCGGAGGCAATTCCCTTTGCCATGCAAACGATATCGGGCTGGACCCCGGAGTGCTCGACCGCCCACCACTTGCCGGTCCGGCCCGCTCCGGATTGCACCTCATCGACGACCAGCAGAATGCCATGCTTGTCGCAAATCCGGCGCAGCTCTTGCATGAAGATGTCTGGCGCGACCACGTAGCCGCCTTCTCCCTGGATCGGCTCTACGAAGATTGCGGCGACCTCCTCGGGGGGCAGGGTGGTCTTGAAGAGCTTTTCTTCGATGTAGCGGGCGCATCCCAGGGCGAAACGCTCCTCGTCCTGCGGTCCGCCGCTACACCCGCGATAGGCGTAAGGATAGCGGACGTGGGTGACACCGGGAACCAGCGGGGCGAAACGGCGCCGTTGTTGAGGCTTGGACGCGGTGAGCGACAGAGCGCCCATGGTACGGCCGTGAAAGGCTCCGAAGAAGGCAATGACGTTTTGCCGGCCGGTATGATACCGGGCCAACTTGAGCGCGCACTCGATGGCTTCGGCGCCGGAATTCCCATAATAGAAGCGGTGCGGCCCAGGCATGGGCGCGACGGCAGATAGGCGCTCCGCCAGCGTCACCATGTGTTCGTAGTAGAAATCGGTACCCGAGATGTGGATCAACTCCGCGGCCTGCTTTTGGATGGCAGCGACCACTTCGGGATGGCAGTGCCCGGTCGACACCACGGCGATGCCGGCAGCAAAATCGAGGAACTCATTTCCATCTACATCCTCAATGCGCACACCGCGGCCACGCTTGGCCACCATGGGATAGGAGCGGGTATAGCTTGGGGAGATATAGCGATCATCGCCGGCGATGATCGCACTGGCTTTCGGACCGGGCAGCGGCCCGAGAATTTTCGGACCGTATTGGGCAAAAATGGAGCTGCTCACCTGACCATTATTCTGCATGATGCTTCTCTGCTTTCTCGGCGTTCTACAAAGGCGAGTCAATCAACCGCGGGGCGGTCGGAGGCAGGGCAGAGCTTCGGCGGAGGAAAAACTAGTCGCCGCCGAAGAGACTAGGTCGAGTGCCTGCGGGGATTACGCTAAGTTGAGCGCGCTGTACAGGAGCGAAACTGCGGACCGAATTTTGACGTTCCACCGGCATCCCCAGCTCCCCTTGCACCTCTAGGTTACCACGCCAGGTAAGCGACTCCTATGTCAAGTGGGTGGCCCAGGTCTCGCTTTTGAGACCTGGGTGTTCCGGCGAGGACACATTTCGAGGAGAAACCCAGGTCTCAAAAGCGAGACCTGGGCCACCCACCTCAAAGTCTGGAGGTTGCAGCTTATTTTCGACTGAGCTGGGCTTACTTCCGTTTCCAACGGGCGCCGTCTTTGGAGTCTTCAATCAGGATACCCAGCGCGGCCAATTGGTTGCGAATGCTATCACTGCGGGCGAAATTGCGGCTTTTACGAGCCTGCTCCCGTTCAGCCAGGAGTGCGTCAATCTGCTCGTCGGTCAGCGAGTACGCAGCCACCAGTTCCGGCGCTGCCTGGTCGCTCCTACCCTCGTCCTGCGCCCATTGGAGGGCGGCACGCGCTATTTCCGCATCGCGATCCTCGAGGATGGCAAATACCTCATCAAATCGCCGCAGCACCTCTACAATCGCCGCGACGTTGCCGGCGTAAAGCTTGCCCTGGTTGGCAGCGACGTTCCCGTTGCGGACCAAATCAAAAATAGCCGCGCGAGCTTCCGAGGTATTCAGGTCGTCCGCTAGCGCAGCGCAAAAGTCCCGCTGTGCCTTCGCGGTCAGCGCTTCGAGCTCCAGATTCAACCCCGGCGGCCAGGAACCCCCGCGTATCCTTTGGGAAAAGGTGCGTATGCGTTCCACCGCACTGGCCGATTCCGTCAGACCTTCCAGGGTGAAGTTCATGGGATGCCGGTAAGGAACCGACATCAGCAGGAAGCGGATCGCTGACGGTTTGTAGCCTTTGAGCAACAAGTCCCTCAGGGTAAAGAAGTTACCCTCGGACTTCGACATTTTGCGCCCGTCCACCAACAGAAACTTCACGTGCATCCAGTGATAAGCGAAGGTCTTGCCGGTCGCTGATTCAGACTGGGCAATCTCGTTTTCGTGGTGAGGAAACATCAGGTCCTCGCCCCCAGCGTGCAGGTCCAGGGTATCGCCCAGGTACCTGATGGCCATGGCGGAGCACTCAATATGCCAGCCCGGCCGGCCGGTACCCAGCGGGGTGTCCCAGGAAGTTTCTCCCGGCTTGGCGGCTTTCCACAGGGCAAAGTCGCGGGCCGAGTCCTTATCGTATTCGTCCAGATCCACGCGGGCGCCATCGCTGATGGATGAGAAGTCCTTCTTCGAAAGCTTGCCGTATTCCGGAAAACCGGCGATGCGGAAATACCAGGAGCCGTCCGGGGCTTGGTAGGCGAGGTCCTTAGCAGCCAATCGTTGAATCAGGGCGACCATCTGGCCGATATTCTCCGTGGCCCGGGCGATGATCTCGGGGCGCTGGCAACCCAGCGCGTCCAGGTCCTGGAAGAACGCCAGCTCATATTTTTTGGTGTACTCACCGATCTCCATATGCGCGGCCGCGGCATTGCGGATGATCTTGTCGTCCACATCCGTTATGTTCATCACCTGCTCGATCTTGCGGCCCTCGAGCTTCCAGAATCGGCGCAAAACATCCAGCTGCAGGAAGGTACGAAAATTACCGATGTGCCCGTAGTCGTAGACCGTCGGTCCACAAACGTACACGCGCAGCGTCTCACCATCAGAAGGTTCGAGGTCTTCGACAGTATTGGAGAGTGTGTTGAAGAGGCGGATGGTCATCCGGGCAGGGAATTACCTAAACCTCATGGTAGCTTTTCGAGTCGACATCGTCCACCCGATCACTTCGTTTGGAACCCAGATTGTCCACCGTTAGGAAAGGAGTCGTTTCACCTCTGGAATGGACTTGCCTTTCCAATGGCGAGTGAAGTTTTCGAGCGAACAGAGACTGACGCTGCGCATTTTGTCCACATAGAGCCCTCCGGAAAGATGATCGATTTCGTGCTGGAGTATCCGGGCGTGCCAGCCGGAAGCGCGAATCACCTTTGGCTTTCCCTGGGCATCGAGGCACTCGACCTTCACTTTGCGCGCGCGCGTCACCAGGGCCACCAGGCCGGGCAGGCTCAGGCAGCCCTCGAAAAACTCAATTTCGGGGGTTGATTCGAGCGTCAGTACCGGGTTGATGATGACCTCGAAGGCCACCGGTTTGCGCTCCCGCTCAGCCAGCATCTCCCGGGTGAAATCTTTCATGTACTCTTCGCGGTCTTCGATCACTGCGAGCTGCAGGGACAATCCGACCTGGGGCGCGGCCAAGCCGACTCCCGGTGCGTCGTGCATGGTCTCCTGCATGGAGGCGATGAGCTCCTGGGTACTGGGGAGCAGGATTTCTTCCGGGCGTAGCGGCCTGGCGCGCTGGCGCAGGACAGGATCACCAGCCGCTCTGATCTTGAGAATCATTTCTTCCCCATTATTTCGTGCCAAGGCTCAACGAGGCGTCGGCGGTCAGGTTCAGGGCCGCGAATCCTCCCGCCAGGTATTTCTGCCAGGCGGCGGCCGCGATCATGGCCGCGTTGTCAGTAGAGAGAGCGACCGTGGGAAAGGCAATTGGCAGGCCCCGCCGATCGGCTTCCCCGGTGAACCGCGCCCGCAGTTCAGAGTTGGCGGCGACTCCCCCGGAAACCAGGATGCTTTCCGCTCCCAGCGCCTCGGCTGCCTGAAAGGTCTTTCGCTTGAGATCGTCGACCACCGCCCGCTGGAAGGATGCGATCAGTCCCAGGGTCCGGGCATCGCATAGCGGTAGGGCATCATTCGGTCCCGCCATCGGCATAGCAGCCAGAGCCTCCCTTCGCCGCTCGATCGAGGGGTAAAGGTCATGAATTTGGACGAAACGCAGCACCGCGGTCTTGATGCCGCTGAAAGAGAAGGCAAATCGAGCCACTGGAGCATCCGGCCGATGCGCCTTCTGCTTGACTTGAGTAAAGCTGAAGGCTACCGCGGCCGGATCTCCGTGAGAAGCCAGGGCCTCGATCCAGGGACCACCCGGGTAGCCGAGACCAAGCAGCTTAGCGACCTTGTCGAAGGCTTCACCGGCTGCATCATCGAGCGTGGCCCCAACATTGCGGTAGCTTCCTTGCTCGATGAGATAGAGATGGGTATGGCCGCCGGAAACGACCAGGGCCAGAGAGCGAGCCTTGCCCAGCTCACTGTGCGCCATCAGGACTGCGTGAATGTGCCCCTCCAGATGGTTGACGGCGAGGAGCGGTTTGTTCAGGGCAAAGGCCAGCGACTTGGCGTAAGCAACTCCAACCAGTAGTGCTCCGGCCAGGCCCGGTCCCTCGGTGACCGCAATCGCGTCGAGATCCCGGAAGCCGACGCCGGCTTTGTCCAACGCTGCCCGTACGACTGGAACGATATTGCGCAGATGTTCCCGCGAGGCGAGTTCCGGCACCACTCCACCATAAGGCGCATGGATCGCGATCTGCGACGCCACGATATTGGAAAGGATGCGGTGCCCGCGCTCCACCACCGCGGCTGCGGTCTCGTCACAGGAGCTCTCAATGGCAAGAATCAGGCCGTTCGTTTGGCTCACCTTTCTATAGTAGTAGGTATGGGACCGAATGCAGCGCGGGATGCGGCAGCGGAGATCGTCGCCCGGCTTCGAGGCGCCGGGCACCAGGCCTACTTCGTCGGTGGCTGCGTCCGTGACGTGTTGATGGGCCGGGAACCGAAGGACTTCGACGTCGCCACCAGCGCTCTGCCTGATCAGGTTTTGAGGCTGTTTGAGAAGACCTTTTCCGTAGGAGCCCACTTTGGCGTCGTGCTGGTCTCGACTGGTGAAATTGTCACTGAAGTGGCGACGTTTCGCAGTGACGGAGCCTACTCTGACGGCAGACATCCGGGTGCGGTGCGATTCTCAACCAGCCCGGAAGAGGATGTGAAGCGCCGCGACTTCACCATCAATGGCATGATGCTGGACCCAATCAACGACACGGTTCTGGATCTCGTCGGTGGTAGACGAGACCTGGAACTCGGCGTGGTACGCGCGATCGGTGACCCCAGGCAACGCTTTACCGAAGACAAGCTGCGCATGTTGCGAGGTGTCCGTTTTGCTTCGCGCTTCGAATTTGATCTGGAGCCGGCCACGGAGAGAGCCATCGGGCAGCTGGCCCCTTTCGTGAACCAGGTAAGTCGCGAGCGAGTCCGGGACGAACTGACTCTGATGCTCACCGAGGGCCGAGCACGTCGCGCTTTCGAATTGCTGGATTCGACCGGGCTTTTGGCCCAGGTGCTTCCTGAGGTGGTCAGAATGAAGGGAGTAGAGCAGCCCCCTCAATACCACCCGGAGGGCGATGTTTGGGTGCACACCCTGATGTTGCTCGGTGGGCTGCCCGTGGGCTGCCCCGAGCCTCTGGCTTGGGCCGCTTTGCTGCACGACGTGGGCAAACCAGCTACTTTTCGTGTCGCACCCGACCGTATACGCTTCGATGGACACGTGGAAGCCGGGGTGCGTTTTGCCGAGGAGATTTGCCGTCGTCTGCGTCTTCCCAATCACGAGACGGAGCAGATCCTCTCACTGATCGCCAATCACATGCGCTTTGCGGATGTAAGAAAGATGAAGGAGTCGACGCTCAAGCGATTTTTCCGCCTGAAGGAGTTTGATCAGCACTTGGCTTTGCACCGGCTTGACTGCCAGGCGAGTCATGGATCGCTCGAGTTATATGATTTCGCGCGAGAGCGGTTTGAGACCTTACCGGTTGAGCAAGTGCGTCCGTCCCTGCTGCTGACCGGGAAAGACCTCATTGAAGCTGGCTACAGGCCCGGGCCCCAGTTCAGCGCGATGCTCACCCTGGCAGAAGATGCGCAGTTGGAAGGAGCTGTCCACAGCAGGGATGAGGCGCTAGCACTAGTTGAGCAACATTGGCCAAGGCTGTAGAAAACCCGGAGCTGCTCCCTCCGACGAGAATTTTGTGTGGGATGCGCGGTGGCAGGGGCTAAAAGCCCATTCTCTTTCGTTCTTTTACGGCCCGACTAAGGTCGTGCCCTGATACAGAGCCCAGTGCTCACACAGGCTCTAAACCCATTTCATTTGGAACGATTGCGTAGACCACCAAGACTAAAAAGTCTGCGTCAGAACTGATTTTGTCTTAGGGGACAATTTCACGGGCTGCGGAGAAGCTTTGTTTTGTATCAGGGCACGACTTTAGTCGGGCCGTAAAAGAACGAAAGAGAATGGGCTTTTAGCCCCTGCCACCGCGCATCCCGCACTAAATTCTCGTCGGAGGCAATTCTGAACAGTTCAACGGGCGGGCTAAGCCCGCCCCTGAACTAGTCTCGCCCAAATTTACTTCTGGGCGCGCTCGAAGCGCTTGTTGACCTCGTCCCAGTTCACCGTGTTCCACCATGCCGCGAGATAATCCGGTCGCTTGTTTTGATATTTGAGGTAGTAGGCGTGCTCCCATACATCGTTTCCTAGAATGGGGTACAGCCCTTGGCTGATGGGATTGTCCTGATTCGGCGAAGTGACAACCTTTAGCTTTCCGCCCTCAAAAACCAGCCAGCCCCAGCCGGATCCGAATTGCTTAGCAGTGGTTTCATTGAACAGCTTCTTGAAATCCGCAAAGCTGCCAAAGTCTTTCTTGATCTGTTCACCAATCTTGCCCGTGGGCTCACCGCCCCCGCCGGACTTCATGATGGTCCAGAACATGGAGTGGTTCACGTGGCCACCACCATTGTTCCGCACTACGGTGCGCACGTCTTCGGGAACCGTGCTTAAGTTGCGCAGCAGATCTTCCGGGGTGTGTTTGCCCAGTTCCGGATGCTTTTCGACCGCGCCGTTCAGGTTGTTAACGTAAGTGGCGTGATGCTTGTCATGGTGCAACTTCATGGTTTCGGTGTCGATGTGCGGCTCAAGCGCAGCATAGTCGTAGGGAAGTGGTGGCAGTTCGTAAGCCAAAATATCCTCCTGGAATTCGTCCCGGATCGGGGGTGTTGCGGTTAGGGAAACCACTGGCGGCAAAAGCGTCTGGCGCAACGGCTGCGCCTCATTGCCCTCACCAATATTGCGTCTCTACGTCATGGGATGCAAATCGGGCCGCCTCAGGTTCGTGAATGCGCCCCGTTAACCAGTCGAACCCCCCACCTTATGGTGATATCGGTCAAGACCCCCGGGTTTACACTCGAAATAGTGGAGCTATGCAGCGCCAACAATGCATTCAACTGCCGG
>CAZSUK010000086.1:0-7113 GCA_964609355.1 uncultured Acidobacteriaceae bacterium
TTCGGCGGCAACGGCGTGGTCGCAATTACCAACTCAGGCAACTTCACCAGTTCCAACTTCGGCGAAATTGGATCAACTCGCTTCGCGCCCTACGATCCGAGACAAATCCAGTTCGCCCTGAAACTCTACTACTAACTTTGGTCTCTATCTCCACCACCAATGCTGGTATCCCACATCGAGCCAATTCTTCGCGAGATGTGGGATATCGCAGATCTCCCACCAACGCCGCGACGCTGCCGACAGATCTGCAAGTTCTGTTCCCGCAAATTCCGCTCCGGGCTACAACGATCTCGACCTGAGCGAAGCGCAGGACCTGCGTTTTGTCCATCTCTAAACGTCTTGCTGCGGGCCATAACTACCCTCCCCTTTGTCATCTCGACCGGAGCGCAGCGCAGTGGAGAGATCTCTGTGTGGATGCTTCTTCTTGGAGATGTTTTCGACAGAGTGTCGATCTTCAGGGGCAAGACCTAAGAAGAATAGAATGGCGCGGACGAAAATTGAGGGTGGCCCAGGTTTCAAAATCAAGACCTGGGCCACCCACTCAATTTTCGAAGCTGCAATTCATCCCGACAAAGCGGGTCGCTGAGAGACTCAGCCTCGCCCTACTTAACGCGAACAGTAGGTTCCACGGACAAGCCTGGCCGCAACAGATGATCCTTATCCTCGCTGCGATCCGTCAGATCGATTCTCACCGGAACCCGCTGTACCACCTTCACATAATTGCCCGTGGCATTTTCCGGCGGAAACAAACTCAGCACCGAACCGGTCGCGCCGCCAATCTGGGTGACTGTACCGTCGTAGTCGCGCCCGTATGCATCAACGTGAATCTTGACATGCTGTCCCGGACGCATCAGCCTCAATTGCGTCTCTTTAAAATTCGCAGTGATCCAAACATCGTCAAGCGAAACCAGGGTCATGAGATTTTGCCCTACGCTGACGTTTTGCATCACTTCCAGGCTCTTCTTTGTGATGATTCCGTTGACCGGGGCAACGATGCGGGTGTAACTCAGATTCAATTTGGCTTGCGCCAACGCCGCCTGAGCCTGCTGCATCTGTGCCGCTGCCTGGTCGGCCTTGGCCTTTTGAATCTTGACCTGGTCCGGCGCCGTTTGCGCGGTCTTTAAATCTGCCTGGGACTGAATCACCCGGTCGCGAGCGATGCGGACCGCATCCTCTGCGGCCGCTTCACTGGCCTTCGCGCCGGCCACCGCTGCCTTGTCCGCATCGGCCGCAGCTACCGCAGCGTCGAACTGCTGCTTCGAAATCACGTCTTTTTCGACCAACGGCCTGTAGCGCTCAAGATCCAGCTGAGCTTTGACGTTGTTCGCCTCCGCCTGTTGCACCTGCGCCTGGGCCGCTAGCAATTGTCCCTGCGCCTGCTGCACCGACGAGGTCGACGTACGCACTCCATAGTTAGCCGACTGCAGAGTAGAACTGGTATTCACTCCAATTACCGGCACGTTCACGCGCACCGCTTCATAATTTGCTTCAGCACTCTGAAGGCTGGCTTCGTCCTGCTGCACTGCTACCTCAAAATCTTTCGGATCGATCTCAGCAATCTCGGTTCCGGCCTGTACAACCTGGTTCTCTTCCACGTTGACCTTGATCACCTGCCCGGCAACCCGGGCGCTGATCTGGATCAGGTGACCATCCACCTGCGCGTCGTCCGTGTCTTCGTAATACGTGGAGTGCCACCAGAAAAGCAGCGCGCCCACCACGAGCACGGCGACCACCCCGATGACAATAAAGCGCCGCCGTCCCTTCTTGCGGGGAGGGCTGTCGAGATCCTGCTGGTCGTTGTTGCCGGCCTGGGGACCCTCTTCTTCTACGGTAGTTGCACGGCCTGATTCCGCATTCTGTTCCGCCACCGCTACTTACCTCCCACATAATCCTTGTAATTCGTTTGCGCGATGCCCATCGCCCGGGCGAGAGATAGCTTCGCCACGTTGTGCTGGTAAAGGCTCGAGACCAGTTGGTCATCGGCCTGGGCCATCGATGCCTGGGCTTGCGATACCGCAAGATTATCCGCGACGCCAGCTACGTATCGTTGTTGCGCTTCGCTCAAAGCCTCTTTTGCCAATGCTGCGTTGCTGGTGGCAACCGATACCTGCTTCGCTGCTGCTTCAATGTCGAGAATACTGTTGCGCACATCGGCGCTGATCTGTCCGCGCAGGTCGTTCAGCTGTGCCTGTTTCTGTTCCAGTTGCGCTTGCGCGTCGCGCGCATCCCCGCGCAATTTAGCCTCTTCAAACAGCGGCACGGACGCTGTTCCTACCGCGTCAAACGTCCCGTGGGAATGGCCCAGAGTCGGCCCAATGTCCCCATAGTCGCCGGAAAAGGCGATGGTAGGGTAGCGTTCGGCGGTCGCTGCGGAGCGCGAAGCCCGTGCGCCTGCTACCTGCTGTTGCAACGACTGCAAGTCCTGCCGGCGGGCTAGCCCCTGCTGCACCGCGGCGTTTACATCCACGTTGTCCAGAGCCTTGAAAGGCGCCTGGTCGGCCAACTCGTAGCTTTGTTCGAGTGGCAGTCCGATGGCGCGGGCCAATGCGATTTTGTCTTTCTGATACTGGTTTTGCGCCGAAATCAAAGTCTGCTGTTGCGTCTGGTAGTCTACCCGGGCGCGCAACTCGTCCAACAGCGGAGCCGTCCCCGCCTGGTGATTCGCCACCGCCTGATCGAGCGAGACCTTCGACGTGTCCACCTGGGCTTGCGCCGATTGCACGCGCGACGCGTCAGCGACGCAAAGTAGATACGCATTGCCGACCGTAAGCACCACCATGTCTTTGGCATCCTCGATCGAGAGCTTCGATCCCTGGAAATTGTGTTTCGAGGCCAGATAATTATCCAGCGACGACAAGTTCAAGAGCGACCACTGCACCGAACCCCGAATGTCGGTGTACGCAAACGGCCCGATGATGGTCGGGAAGCCGGGAATCGACAGCCCCTCGGCCTTCAGGTTGATTTGTTGTACTGACTCCTTCGCCGTCCCCGTGACCGTAGGCAGCAAAGCCTGTAGTTGCTGGAGTTGTTGCGCCCGCGCAGACCCTGAGTTCGTGCCCGACAGCACCAGGCCAAGGTTATATTGCAATCCCATGTGGACGGCCTGATCGAGGCTCAGTGCAAGCACACCCGGTACCGGAGCTT
This sequence comes from uncultured Acidobacteriaceae bacterium, assembly GCA_964609355.1. Lineage (GTDB taxonomy): Bacteria > Acidobacteriota > Terriglobia > Terriglobales > Acidobacteriaceae > PALSA-350. The sequence goes on from CAZSUK010000086.1 coordinate 3,145, forward strand.
GTTTCACAATGCTGCCCTGGTACGTGTTGCTGTTCACCTGCGCCGGTGCCGCCTGCACCGACGTGCCGCTTGAGCTGCTGCTGCTGGATGCTCCGCTCCCTCCGAACCCACCTGCTCCCGAGGGCTGTCCCTGGCCGTGTGACGCGGGCGGGCTCAGGGTCAAACTGAGGAGCATTACCAGCCCCGTAACCCACAATGCACCCGAATTACGTCTCATCCGGCAGTCAACCTCGGCAAAAAAAACCTATGGCCCGAAAAAAGGCAGCACCAACTTCGATGCCGAATGGCCCGTCAACTATTCAAAATAAAGCCTATCAGCGCTGAGGAGCACGCCGCTTCGGGATGGTGGAACTCGGTAGGGAAGGCTTTATCCGGTTCAAGCCGGCGTGAGAGCAGTCTGGGCACTCATCAGGCAGGTTGCCAGCGAGCAGAGCGCCTGGCGATAGGCAGTCCCGACCTGGTCTCGCCGCCACGCTTGAGCCCCCTTCGCTCCGCTCTGGCGAAGGCTCTCCGCCGTCTGCTCGCCGTCTTGGCCGGCTACCGCGCGCAGTACAAAGATTGCCCGCAAGGCGGGCGCCAACCGTTCCAGCCATTCGCGCATTCTGGCCCGGCCCGGACCCGAAATCATCGCGCCAAACTGTTCCCCGGTCAAACCTACGGCATCCAGATCATCGGTTTCAAGGCAAACGGCATCCGCCGGTGGCGCGTTGGGTACAACGAATGCTTCCGGATACAAGCCGGCCATTCGTTGGACCGCGGTCTGCACCAGCAAGGTGCGCGCCTCGTCATACGCCAGCGTTCCCTCAGCACAAGGATCAGCCTCTACTTTAGCCACGCTCTCCTCGACCAGGGAAACCGCTTCGTGCTCATCGCCTAACAGCAAGGCCGCGATCTGAAAAAGGTGCAACGCCGTATCCTCGGCCATCAACTGCCCCAAAGCTTGCTCGTTCATACGTGTCTCCTTGTCGGTTCGCCCCGCAACTCTGTCATCTTCCATCCTCCCGCAACCTCTCTCCGGGCGTCAAATCCTGGAAGATTTTGACTTTCTTCATCCTCCGGCTCCCCATCGTGGTTTAGTAAGGTAGACAAGGCAGCCAATGTGAGTACTATCGTTGGGTTGTCGCCATTTCTGCCTATGGACAGTGTGACTAAAGATCCTCAAAGTCTATTTATCGGTCGCGATGAATCGTGGCTGAGTTTTAACCGCCGAGTGCTCGAAGAAGCACAGGATCCTGACAATCCCCTGCTGGAACGGGTTAAGTTCCTTGCCATCACCGCCAGCAACCTGGATGAGTTTGTCGAGATCCGCGTCGCCGGCATCATGCAACGCATTGAAGATGGATACACGGAACCGGGCTTCGACGGCTTGACCCCGCGGCAAACCCTCGATGTCGTGGTCGCAGATATGCACGAATTCGTCCGCGATCAGTACCGCTGTTGGACCCAGGACCTACGCCCGGCACTCTACAGGAATGGTGTTCGCGTACTAAATTGGGGCGAGGTGGACGAAGCCGCCCGCGCTCATGCCCTGGAGTACTATCAGCGCGAAGTAGACCCTCTGCTGACGCCAATTACCATCGACCCGGCGCACCCCTTTCCTCGGGTCCTGAACAAGGCGCTCTGCCTGGCTCTGCTCTTACGCCGCAAACGCAAAGGCGCTAGCGGGGCGCTGCTCGGCGTGCTCACCGTTCCCCGCGCGCTCCCCCGGCTGGTGCCCGTGCCCTCCAGCTCCGGAACCCGCGACTTCGTCTTCCTCGCCGACCTGATCGAGCACAACGCCACCGGGATGTACCGCGGCTATGAAATCCTTTCCTCCGCCGCCTTTCGCGTCACCCGCAACAGCAACCTGTATTTCCAGGAAGAAGAATCCCGCAGTCTGCTGGATAGTGTGCGCTCCGAGCTGCACAACCGCCGCAAAGGAGATGCCGTCCGTCTGGAAATCGAGGAAGGGGCGGATGCCGAGATCGTCGACCGCCTGCGCATGAATTTCGAGCTGGAGGATAGCCAGGTATTTTCAACGGACGGGCCAGTCAACCTGTCGCGCCTGATGAACCTGTACACTGACACTCCACGCCCAGACCTCAAATTCAGGGACTTCCTGCCTCGGGAACTCCGCCTCAATCGGCGTTCTGAAGATCTTTTCGACGAACTCCGCCACCACGACCTGATGCTCCATCACCCCTTCGATTCCTACGACGCCGTGGTCAACTTCATCCAGTTGGGGGCACAGGATCCGCAGGTGGTCTCGATGAAGCAAACGCTTTACCGCACCAGCTCCGACTCCCCTATGTTTCATGCCCTGACCGAAGCGGCGCTGACCAAAGAGGTGACGGTTGTCGTGGAACTCATGGCTCGTTTTGATGAGGCATCGAACATCCGCTGGGCACGTAATCTTGAGGATGCCGGGGTGCAGGTTTTCCATGGCATCGTGGGGCTAAAAACGCATTGCAAGCTAGCTCTGCTCATACGCCGCGATCCGGACGGTGTGACTCGCCGCTACGCCCACCTCGGCACCGGCAACTACAACCCCAACACAGCCCGCTTTTACACCGACATCAGCCTGCTGACTGCTGACCCGGAGATTACGGCCAGCGTGCATAGTGTCTTCAATTACCTCACTGCCCACTCTGAATCAGACGACTACGCTCCCTTGCTGGTGGCGCCGCTCACTCTGGCAGAGAGCACCATTCGCATGATCCATCGCGAGCGGGAACACGCGTTGGCAGCACGCCCCGCGCATATTATCGCCAAGATGAATTCGCTGCTCGAACAGGCAGTGATTGAGGCGCTCTATGAGGCATCGAAGGCCGGCGTGCAGATTGATCTGATCGTGCGCGGTATCTGTTCCATCCGTCCCGGCATTCCCGGGGTGAGCGAGAACATTCGTGTGCGCTCGGTCGTAGGCAGGTTTCTCGAGCACAGCCGCATCTTTTATTTTGCCAACGGAGGTGCGGACGAAGTCTACTGCGGCAGTGCTGACTGGATGCCGCGCAACCTGTTTGAGCGTTGCGAAGTTGTTTTTCCCATTCGTGATGCGCAAATTCGTAATCGCATTCGCCACGAGCTTCTGGCCGCGTATCTGGGCGACACTGCCAAGTCGCGCATTGAGTCCGCCAACGGCGACTACCCCCGAGTTCGAGCGCCAGAGGGCAAGGGCTTCAGCGCTCAGGATTTTTTAATCCGCATAGCAGAGGGCCGCGACAGTGTCGACGCCATCCCTCTGCCGGCCTGGGAGCCGCAGGAGGTCGCTATGGCGTTAACTGAAGCCGGGAAAAACGCAGTCCCAGCCAAGCCGCCGCGGCGCAGAGCAGCGCGCAAGGTCGAGCCAACTGCCTCCTAGGGTGTAACAGGCAGGGGTGTGTGAGTACCCGGGGAATGTAACCGCAGGTCCACTACGCTCCCCCGGATTTCTGTGGAGACCCGTGGCTTTGATGATCCGCATACGGCTCTCTCTACGGAGAGCCGCACATGTGGTCGTAGCTAGCAACGCGAAGTAGGAAATCCGGGGGAGCGTAGTGGAGCGAGCGGTTGCATTCCCCGGATACTTACACAAGCCGTTTCCCCGTTCAAACACTCCTGTTCTCGAGCAGAGCAACGATCTCCTGGGTGGTTCCCGTTTCCCCCAGGCGGGGAAAGATTCGTGTTGTGCTGTGCAGGTGAGCATCCAGATGCATGTCGGTCATGGCGTCGATCGCGAGGGTTACGTGGTATCCGAGTTCGTGGGCCTGGCGAGCGGTTGACTCGACCCCGATGCTGGTGGCGACGCCCGCGATCACCACCTGGGTGACACCCAGTTTCTTCAGGTGTTCGTTTAGTCCGGTGTTGGTGAATGCACCCCACGTCTGCTTGGTCACCGTGTGGTCTCCGGGATGCTTGTTCAGCTCCGGGACAAGTTCGGTCCATCCGGCGGGAAAACCTTGCGTGCTACGCGATTGTTCCGCTCGGCCGGGTGCGCCGCCGGACACGTTG
>CAZSUK010000087.1:0-28149 GCA_964609355.1 uncultured Acidobacteriaceae bacterium
GCCTTGGCCGTCTTGTGATACTTTTGCTGGTCGGTGACTAGCTGCGGGTCGGCTAACTGGCGTCCAAGATCTTCATAACGGGTTTCAATTTGTTCTAAACGGTCCAACATGGCAAGGTTCCTTTCCGCGGGTGTGACAAAAGAAGGCAGAGAAACAGTCGTCGGCGGGAGCCGCTAGGAAAGAGCGTGCCGGAGGGGAACCATGTTGGCGACGCGATGAACCATACCACTGATTTTATCAGGTTTGAACCCTTCGCAGAGCTTTGTGAGCAGCTGGCGGCCACCGCCAGCAAACTCGCAAAGCGCGCGCTCATGGCCGCATTTTTGCACCCAATGCCTGTTCCGGAGGCCGGGTTGGCGGCCTTGTATCTGGCTGGAGTGGCTTTTCCGGAAACGGATAGCCGTGACCTCAACGTCGGTGGAGCGCTGCTAAGCAATGTGCTGGCCAAGCTATCCGGCGCCAGCCAGTCGGCGATGCATGCGGCCTACCTGCGCCACGGCGATCTGGGCGGCGCTGCGCAGGATCTACTGGCGGCGCGGAATGTCCCCGCGACTCTGATGCTAACGGACGTGGCCGAAGCCTTCGCCGCCATTGCAGCCGTGGGCAAGCCTGCCGCCAGGCAGCAGATCACCCTGACCCTGCTCGGCCGAGCCACGCCGCTCGAAGCCAAGTACCTGATCAAGATCATCCTTGGCGATATGCGCACAGGCGTCAAGGTCAGCCTGGTGGAGGAGGCGATCGCCGCCGCCTACACAGCTCCCATCGGCGAAGTCCGGCGGGCCAGGATGCTCAACGGCAATCTTTCCCAGGTGCTGGAGTTGGCCGCCACCGGCCGTTTAGCGGAGGCACAGATGAAGCTCTTTCATCCGCTCGGCTTCATGCTTGCCAGCCCGGTCGAAACAGTGGAAGAGGCACTGAAGCGTTTTTCCACGGAGGCAGCGGAGGAGGGCATTGAAGGGCCAGTGATTAAAGAAGCACAGCTGGAAGATAAGTATGACGGCATCCGGGCGCAGATTCATTGTGGCGCGCCTGAGCATCCTGGGCGGGTGGCGCTCTTTTCCCGCTCGCGAGACGATATGACGGCCAGTTTTCCCGAGCTTGTCGAGGCCTTTGCCGGCTTTGATCAGCCGCTGATTCTGGACGGCGAGATCCTGGCCTGGAATCCCGAGACCGGCCGCGCTCTCCCCTTCTCCTCCTTGCAGGCCCGCTTAGGACGCAAGCGGGTGACGGCGGAAATGCGTACCAGTATTCCGGTGGTCTTCATGGCTTTCGATGTTCTTTACACCGCCGGCGTCATGAGCATGGAAAAGCCGCTCCAGGAACGCCGGCGCATGTTGGAAGAACTGGTTGAGCGAGAGCAGCCGCGAACCCAGGTGAGCAGCCATCTGACCGCAAGCGAACCACAAGGCGAACTGCTGTTCGACGCGGTGCCACCGGGCTGGGCGCGGCTGGTGCTCGCGCCTGCGATTCAGCTGGAAAGCGTGGCCCAGTTGGAACAGGCTTACGTCGATGCCCGGGCGCGGGGGAACGAAGGCGTCATGCTGAAGGCGCGGCACAGTACCTACCAGCCCGGCCGTCGCGGCCTTGCCTGGCTCAAGCTGAAACGGGAGCTGGCCACACTCGACGTGGTGGTGACGGCCGCCGAGTACGGCCATGGAAGGCGGGCCGGCTGGCTCAGCGACTATACCTTCGCAGTCCGTGACGGTGACGTATTGCGTAACGTGGGGAAAGCCTACTCGGGAGTGACCGATGCGGAGATTGCCAGACTCACCCAGTTCTTCCTGGAGCATACATTGGAGGACTTCGGAAGCATCCGCGCCGTGGAGCCGCTGATCGTGTTTGAAGTTGCTTTCAACAACGTAATGCGATCCGATCGCCACGACAGCGGTTTCGCCTTACGCTTTCCGCGGATTCTGCGCATTCGCGAGGATAAGCCGGTAAGCGAGATCGACACTCTGGAGCGGGTAGCCGAAATCTACCAGTCGCAGCCGGATAAGCCGGTCGAGATCGCTGAAGATAGCTAGACTCCATTCACCTGTACTCGCAGGATAAAAGATCAGAAGCTAAACTTTGCCCAGAAGCGTACGTTCCTGGCCGTAGCGATCCGCGTATTCCCTGGATTGAGATAAGTGTTCCCGCTCCCGATGTGAAGAAGGTTAGTGTCCAGTGGGCCTACATCGTTGTGGTTTCCCACGTCTTCAGCTTCTGCGCGAATTTCAAACCTGGCCCGCTCAAGATGAGTCCAGGGCGCGGGAATGTCTTTTTGTGCCGCCACATTCCACACGGTTGATCCGGGATTCGTGTAGCTATTGCGCCCGACCTCATACGGCGTGATTTCCGCTCCTCCGGAAGGCACTAACCAATGCACCTGATCAGGGGTCACAGGGAGCAGCGTGCCTGCGGGGGAGTTCGCCGAAGCTAAGTCATAATATGCGCCGGGAGTTCCGCCGACATACGCTCCATCGATCCCGGCAGTATTCAGCGGCATCCTGCGATTGCCAAGCAAAGGCCTGTCGTTAGTGAAACTACCATCGCCGTTTGTGTCTAAGCCGTCAATATTGAACGTGCCAGGTGGTCCGGACTGTAACTGGGTCACGCCGGAGATAGAGAAATTTCGAGTGAAACCTCCTAGCAGAAGATCCGCTGCACGATTCTGCGCGCGAAAGCCGGCTGGCGACCAGACATACGAAACCGTGAAGTACTGACGATAGTCAAAGGCCGCTGGTCCCCAATCCTGGGCACGGCCGCCGGGGGCAAGATTCGCCGGGTAAGACGTGGGGCTTGTGAATAAGCTAAAGATCTCGGATCCGTCGTCGAAATTCCTTCCGTAGGTGTAGGCTGCGCGAAAGAACAAGCCCTTTGCGAATTGCCGGGTTACGTCCACCTGGACACTGTCGTATTGCGAGGCAGCAGAGTTGGCACGTCCACTGATCGCCCCACGATCAGGATTCAAACGATTTCCTGTGTTGGAATCAAAGTAATTGTATTGCTGATTTGCATACAACGATCTCCCGCGGCTGGCGACATAATTCACTGCCAGTTTAAGTTGCGCTGGGAGGGCACGTTCGACCCCGAGATTCCACTGATAGGTCCGCGGATTTACGAGGTTCTTGTCTACGCTAAAGACGGAACTTTGCGGAGACAGTTGTGGTTGGATGGTGGCAATCAGGCCGGTAGCATTCCCAAGCCCTGCTCCCTGCGTGGAGACAAGTGTACCGGTGGGCGCGTTTGGCGATGCTTGCGCGGTATTGGTCGCGATGTTGCTAAAGCTGGTGTCATAGAAAATGCCGAATCCACCGTGAACAACGGTTTTACCGGTGCCGAGCAAGCCGCCGCCGCTGGGAGCGTACGCGAAACCGATCCGAGGCCCAAAGTTCTGGGTGTCAGTATGAATTTTGAACACCGTGTTGATAGGAGCAGCCAGATCCTGAACATCAATCGCAGGAAAGGGGAGAGCATTTCCGGGATCGGTCAAATAGTCCCAGCGCAGTCCCAGATTGAGAGTGAACCCGGGGGTCATTTTAATATCGTCCTGAGCAAAAAAGGCGCTTCTCCAGGTATGAGGATCGAAGCGCGTCGGACCAAAGGTTTTCGTCGCAGATCCAGAGGCGCCGAGGTTGTTGTTGAGGAAATTGCCTATTCCAGAGGGACCGCCGCCGGCGGTGAAGTTCAGCTCACCAACTGCCAGTTGTGCAACAATGTCGGTTTCGAGAATGCGTCCCACGTCCGCGCCAAGGCGAAATGACTGGCGGCCGACGATCCAACCCACGGTGTCCTGGAACTGATATCCGTCTTCCCCGGTACCTTGCGGGATGTTCTGCGATAGACCCAATACCGGAAGGTTATTGTCAGCAAAGTTCAGGTTATAGATCTTCGACGCCGGGTTAGCGAGGGCGGACGGCACAGGCTGGAAAAGGAACTTGATACGGGTTTCGGACACGCGAAACTCGTTCAGCAGGTTGAGCGAAAAAACGTGTGTCCAATTCCCCGAGGCAAGCTCCGAAGGGCCGCCGACCTCGCCGTCAAAGCCAGGAATACCCGAAGTGTTGAGCCCTAGATCGGGGACGAAGTTGTTGCGGTCGTGGAGATAGCGGAAGGTGAACGTATCCTTCTCGTGGGGGATAAAGTCGATGCGGTAGAGCCACTGAGTGTCTGGCGCTTGCTGCGGAACGGGGGGCCGCTGATAGTAACCCGTGGTGACGACACAGCCGCTTGCCGGGCAGGCGCCACCATTCCCGATGGTCGGCTGGCCGACATTGATTTGTTCGATGACGCCCAGAGCTGCTTTGTACTGGTACTGCGTCAGGTACGATCCGTTATCCAACAGGGATTGCAGGAGCGCCACCTGGGGTCCGCCGATCGCATTCAGCGTGGCGTAGCCATTGGCATCGGGCAGCTCGATCTGACCTGATGTCGAGTTGCCGAAGTACCGGGTGAATTGGGTGCCGCCGAAAGCGAAGACCTTATTCTTCCACAGCGGGCCACCTGCAGTGAATCCATACTGGTGCTGGTCGTAGCGTGCTTTGTTGGCTCTGCTGGTCGAGCCTACACGGGTGATGCCGTCGACTGCGTTCAAGCCGGACCCGGAATAAAGTTCAAACGCTGTTCCATGAAATTGATTTGTACCAGCCTTGGAGATCAAATTGATCACCGCCCCACCGGCTCGCCCATATTCCGCCGGAGCGGAATTGGTGAGCGCAGTCACTGACTGGAACATGTCGGGAATTTGCGGCTGGAATGCCTGACCACCCAGGCCGACATCGTTGATATCCTGGCCGTCCAGCATGTAGTTGTTCGCCCGCGGCCGTGCACCGTTAAACTCCACATGCTCGTATTGGCCGTAGGAGCCTTCGGCATTCGTCGCGGTATCGTTGATGTACTGTGCTCCGGGCAGGGTGGCTGTCAGTTCCACAGGGTTGAGCGAAAAGATGGGCAACTGATCGAGTTCTTTGGCTCCGATCGAGGCTGACAGATGCCCGTTGTCAGTGTTCACGTCGTTTGTATTTGCCTCTACATGGACCGTCTGGGTTACGGCGCCTACTGAGATCACAGGATTGAACGTTGTGATGACCGAGGCGCGAACGATCAGGTCTTTGGCATCGAAGGACTGGAACCCGGGTGCATCCACGTGAATGCTCCACGTTCCTGGGTCGATAGCCTCAATGCGAAAAGAACCTGTGGAGCCGGTGGTGGTCACACGGGTTTCCTGCGTATCCTGGCTCACCACTGTTACCGAAGCGTTCGAGATCACGGCCCCCCCGGGGTCTCGCACCTCGCCAGCCAACGTCCCCTTGCTGGTTTGCGCATTCAACTGCCCCCAGGCAGCGAGCAATACGACCGCCAGTGCCCAGGCGATGAGTGAACGTATAAAGCGAGAAGTGCCGGAGATAGGGGGGATATTCACTGGATTGGTCCTCTTTCACGTTGAATAAAGCGAGAAGTCGCAATTGGATCCTGACGTCACAATCTCGCTTACATTTATTCCGGACAAGATCCTGCAGCACGCAGCTCGCCAAACCTGACCCTCTTACACTTTGGGGCACGCCGGGGTGGGATGTAGCTAACACTTTTGACGTATATCTTGCCGCGATCGGCAAAACCACACACCCTCTTTAGCCCTGGTGGCTGCTTCTCCCGAGTTGTTCTACAGAAAAGCCCAGGTCTCAAAAACGAGACCTGGGCCACCCACCTACTCTCCACGAAAGGTGGGTTCAAATGAGGTCGAAAGGCATTGCCGGCGCCGGTGGCAATCCTTAGAAGAAGAACTTGCCCACCAGCTGTACAGCCCGGCCCGGTTGTGGATCTGCGTTGAGGTCCGCTGTCGTCGAGCCGGTGACGGAAGTCACCACGCCAAAGAACCCGGGTCCGTCCGTATAATTGCCATCCGGTTGCCCGAAATTAGCGTGGTTAAAGGCGTTGAACGCTTCCACGCGAATTTCCACGTAGCGTGCTTTTTCCGCACCTATCGGGAAATCTTTGTAGAGACTCAGATTGGTGTAGTTGAAGCCAGGGCCATGGAAGAAGTTACGCTTCACATTCCCTAAACTGCCGATCGGTTCCTGCGTGAACAGCGTGGGATCGAACCACTGATGATTCGAGTTCCTGGGATTAAACGTCTTGACATTGAAATTCGAGATATCGGGCGTATCCGGGCAGTTGTAAAAAGATAAGAATTGACCGGCATTGCAGTACAGCGAGTTCGGAGTTCCTTTATCTTGAATGGTCACGGGAAATCCGGTTTGCAGTGCAGTCACGCCCGAGATGTGCCAGCCGCTGAGGGCTTCTCGAAGGACCAGCTTGTCCTGCCAGCTGCTGAAGATCGGCACCTCGTAGTTATAAGAGGTGGCAAGACGGTGCCGGGCGTCATAATCCGAGTCCCCGTAATTCAGATACTCAAAGCCGGGAATATTGTTGACGCCACGGCCATTGGCACCCGAACTCTCATAACCGGAAGCGTTATCGAGAGCATGGCTGTAGGTGTAGGCGACTGTGAAGTAGAGACCGTGGGAGGTTCCCTTAGTCAGACTGGCCTGGAAAGAGTTGTAGTTGGAAGCTCCATCCGTGTGCTGCTGGCCTACGCTGATGAACCAGGGGGTGCCGTTGCCGAAGGACCCGGATCCTGCGCTCCCGGGAACGATGGCCGGCTGAGTAAAGTATTGCGGGAAGTCGATGGATAAGTTTCCTCCGTCCGCAGCGCAATTGGGATCTGCCAGGCAGGCCGCATGGCCGGCGGCCGTAATTGGATCACCCTCATAGGCACGCACCAGCTTATGACCGATCGAGCCTACATATCCCAACTGCAGGACCATATTGCTCGGCAGCTCCCGCTGTACATTGAGATTGAAGTTATAAACGTACGGCACGGTGTAGTTGCTGGGATAGGTGCTGATCGACATCTGCGCATAGCTGGGCCAGTTCAATTGTGTTCCGGCGGCGGGATACACATAGGGAAATGGATTGGCTTCTGCCTGGCCGCTCGCGATATCTGCGAAAGGATTTGCGAACGAAGGGCGTCCCCCAAAATCTTGCGCGCCGAAGGACTGCTTGAAGCCCGGGGGATCGCTGAGATTTTGCAACTGACCCTCTTCCGCATCACGATTCCAGTACATCCCAAAGCCGCCGCGGACAACAAACTTATGCGCGCCTGCAGCCCCCAGCAGGCTAGCCGGGCCAGAACCAGGCGACCAGGCGAAACCAAGACGCGGACCAAAGTGATTGTATTTTGTGGTGACGCCGCCGGCGGTATTGCATCCAGGATCCCTGGAATAGGTAAGCCCGGGAGGGCCGCCAGGATAAACCGCGGATGTTTGGGTGCTACCGGGGTTAAAGCAAACGATGCCTAAGCCGTCGAACTGGTGGTTCTGGTAGGGTGCTTCCGTATCCCAGGCGATGCCATAGTTCAAGGTCAGATCGCTCGAAACCTTCCAACTATCCTGGGCGTAGGCGTAATACTCATGACCGATTGCGTCGATGAAGCTGCCGGACGCCTGCTGGTAGGAATCCGGGATGCCAAGAACGTAGTCGAGAATCGGATCGCCCGAACTGTAGGTTCCTCCTCCTGAGAAGCTATAGTTGCCATTGTTGTTGGCATAGTAAGGATTGCTGACTCCAAACTGCTCGTACGACACGCCAAACTTCAAGCTGTGAGTTCCCAGGCTCTTGCTGAAATTATCTGCGGCACTGAGGTTTGAATCTTTACGCGGCTGTGGACCCTCATTGGTAAAACCAAGAAAAGCACTCTGCACACCGCTCGCAGTAGCACCGTTTAAGCCGCTCACGCTGATCAGCGGCAGGTTGGCCATAGGACTTTGGGGAGTGATGTTGAACCCAAAGCTGCTGGGTTGGACCACATGCTGGGGTTCCACATCTGCGAAGTTGAGACGGTAGTACCCGGCTCGCAACTCGTTCAAAGCGGTCGAACCCAGTGTGTGGGTCCAGGACGCCATGAATATCTTGAAGTGCTCCGCCTGGTCTGCTGCAAACCCCGGCAAATCCGAACCGCCGAAGCTCAAAGCAGTCGCACTGGGGCTTGACTGGAAAATCGTAGAAGCCCAAAGGGAATCATTCTGCGACAAGTGGTAATCGGCGCGGATGATGCCCTGGTCCTGGGCCGCGGTGTTGGGAGCATTGAAGGCATAGTAGGAGCCACCGCCCACCGTGCTATTTGCCGCTGGGACGAACTGCTGCAACAGCTTGGCCGAGATCGGATTGTAGCTGCTGGATGCGAGTTGAACATTTCCGTTTGGGAAGCAGGCGTTCCAGGCGGTTCCGGCCGCGCAGCCCCCAACGGCAAATGGGAGCTTGTTGGAGGAAAGGCCAACGGCATTGTTGGGACCATCGTTGGTCACGTTGTTATCGCCGCTGAAATTCCCACTCAGTTGAGAAGGGTTGAAGACCGGTGATAATTGCGTTGCTCCCACACGATTGCGGAATCCCTGGTAGGCAAGAAAGAAGAAGAGACGATTCTTGATGACCGGGGCGCCCAGCGTACCTCCATACAGGTTCTGGTGAAAATTAGGCCGGCTAGGTGAAAAGTAATTTCCGTTGGTCAGAAAAGTGTCACGATAGAACTCGAATCCGCTTCCATGGAAGGAGTTGCTTCCCGACTTGAGCACCTGGTTGACGATGGCGCCGCTGTTGCGGGCAAACTCCGGGTTCAGCGTGCTGGTCACAATGTTCTGTTCCGCCAGCGCGTCGGGATTCACCGAGAGGCCCTCGCTTTGCAGCGATGAGTCTGTGATATCAGCGCCATTGACCAGGTAGGCGTTGCTTTGTGTCTGGCTGCCGTTCGATGAAAAATTGCCATACCGGTCACTTGATTCCATGTTGCCCGGCGCAAGCTTTTGCAAGCCCGTCACATCCCGGCCCAGCAGAGGCGCTTCTTCCAGTTGCTGGGCGGTGAATACCTGCTTCAACTGGGTATCTGAAGTCTCCACCTGCACCGCCGCAGCCTTAACTTCTACTGTCTGCACCGCAGAGCCTATTTCCAGCTTTGCGCTGACGTCGCGATTGTCGTTCACATTCAGCGTGAGTCCGGTAGAGGAGAAAGTCTCAAAGCCGTTCGAGGTGACGGTGGTGGTGTAAGGCCCGCCGATCTGGAGTTGGGGAAAGGAATAGTATCCATGGCTATCAGTGATTGACTTGGTGGTAATGCCGGTGCTGGTGTTGACCATCGATACTGCAGCGCCCGGGATGGCCGCTCCACTCGTATCCGTCACTGTGCCGTGCACGGCCGCGTAGATGTTCTGGGCGGCTACGGGTCGTGACAAAATCAACGCCGCAAAGAGAAACAGGGAGATTGCGACGGTTGCTTTTAGACGACGCGCCATTCTGGCAAAGGTGGTAAGCCTTCCAAAATCCATCATTTGTGATGCTCCATTCAGTAAAGTGCGTAGTAGCTTGTCATCGCACGTGTTCAATTGCGGCACTTGTTCCAGTCATGCAACTCGGTCGCCCAGGGCCGCTCGAGGCAGGCCAGGGTCAAAGGGATGTTGGTGCCGCAGTCGAGAAAATCTGGCGTTGCTAAACCCAATCGCGGAGAGTAAGAGAAGAACCCCGAAGTCAGGGCTCTACACTGTTCATCTGCGCTTCTTGAGGACGCCGCGCTTGTCGATGAGATTGAGTTAACCGCCAGGCTCTCTTTTAGCTTCATTTCCAATACTCCCGGCAGCAATATCCACTTGGAACTTTTTCCAGATGACCACTTGGTCTCGGTGTATGTGTGACCGTGGCAGTTCCACCGAAAGCGCTGCGGTCGCTTCGGTAAATCGCAAGCGGGTAGCCAAAGTTTTTGGCTTTTTCGCGTGGTCGGGGAGCGAGAGGCTTAGATGAAGGCCGGAGACCGTCTGGAGATCAAGAAGAGACAGATTGGAGAGCTAGTGTTTAGCCATCTCTCCGGCCCAGGGCGGTAAGTCACTGCCTGAGGTCGATCAAATCTCTGACATTTCGGACCTCTCTTGGAGGAGAGGTACGGATTTTCATACACCATGCGGGGGATCAAGGTCCCCAGCCAAAGTTGTACGGAAAAACGGAAAACAGCGAAATTCCCTATGGTTTATGAAATATTAATGAATTTGCCACTGCCGGGGCGGTGTCTCCCATGGGAATTAATTTACTGATTCGATGCGCATTAGCGGAAAGTTTGCGGCGAGTTCCGGTTTAGGTTACTTAGGCACCCCAATTGCTTACACCGAGGTCATGACAGAGCAGTGTATATCTGGTTCTGGATTTTGATGGGGACTCACCCTAGGGGCCCTTGGATCTGGTAATTACCAGCGAAGTGTCATACGGGCTAGCAGCAGCCTTCCAAACAGCTTCGGGCCTTTCCGAAATTGACTTTCTCATCCCGGCCCAGGTCGTCCGTGGAGCTATTTCTAAGGAGTATTCCGTGACAAGCTTAAGCAAGAATCGTGGCATTTCCCTTTCAATGACGGGCAGTTGGCTCATCCTCTTTGCGTTCGCGCTCGCGGCCTGCCTGTCTGCCCGCCTCCCAGCGCAAGAGCTTTCAGGGACCAAGGGCGGTCTCCAAGGTATTGTGACCGACAGCAGCGGTGCGGTAGTACCGGACGCGAATGTGATGGTCAGCGGTAACTCCGATTCACGTAAGCTAACCACCAATGGCGCCGGCCACTGGGAGGCCCTTGACCTGACTCCTGGCCTGTACACCGTAATTGTGGAGCGAGAGGGCTTCAGTAGGACGGAGGCAAAAGCCATCGAAGTACAGATCAACCGGGTCGAAGGTGTGAACTTGGTGTTGCAAGCAGGCGCCGTCGCCCAAACTGTTCAAGTCGACGCCACTGCGACGACAATCGATACAGGTTCCACGGCTCTCAGCTCGAATCTAACTTCAAGCTTTTACAGCCAGGTGCCTGTGTCCCGCGATGTAGGCAGCCTGTTCTATACCGCGCCCGGGGTCACCAATGCTGGGGGTACCGGTACGGCGAACCCCTCCATCGGCGGAGCCACCGGCCTTGAGAACCAATACATCGCGGACGGCGTAAACATCACGGACGCCGGATACGGCGGCATCGGTGTCTACAGCCCAATCTACGGTTCCCTGGGTACCGGCATCAATCTCACATTTATCCAGGAGGTTCAGGTCAAGACGGGTGCCTTCGAGCCGAAGTATGGTAACGGCGACGGTGGCGTCATCCAGATCGTGACCAAGTCGGGCGGAACCGCTTACCACGGCGCGCTTGCCGCATTCTTCGCCCCGGGGGGCATGAGTGCTGCCTGGCGTTATCCTGACAATTACTTCCAGCGGGTCAATCTGCGCGGGCGAATCGTAGCCTTGCCCCAGTATGACGCTTCGGCGGAATTCGGGGGATATGTCCCGGGCGTTCACCTGAAGGACAAGCTCTTTTTTTTCGGAGCCTACAATCCTGCACTCAATGAGTTCTACTGGAACACCCCCCAGGGAGCTGGTTTAGTTGGTCCTTTCACCAACAAGACAACAGCAAGTGACTATGCGGCAAAGGTCACCTTCAGGCTAAATGAGGGCACCAATATCGATGCATCCGTCTTCGGAGATCCGTCCAGGACAAATGCCGGTTTCGGTTTTGCGAGCCGTGACACCTTCCCCAATTATCCGCAACTGAACCTTGGCAACGATACTGGCTTCAGCCGATGGAACTACGGCACGCGCAGCGAAACTCTGCACATCTCGAGTTCCCTTTCGCCCACCTGGCAGTTGGATATCTCCGCCTCCGCCAAGAGAAGTCACTTCAATGAGGTTGGGCTGCAAAACGTTTTCCAAATCATCGACGAGTCAGGCGCCGTGTCTTCCGGGCAGTTCACGGCTCAAGGTCTCGGCTACACCCAAAATCCTACCGTTCATGATTACGGCTTCGGCATCGATACTGAGAAAACGGTCAATTTTCACGGCCAGCATACCTTCTCTATAGGCTGGGGTTACACCCACTCCATCTATGCATTGGAGAAAGCTTATAGCGGCGGCTTTTTCAGCTTTCCAACCGAGAACATTATTGGGCAATCGGTGGCCGCAAACACCAACAATCCGGCAGTCGCAGGCGCCACCGCAAATGCGGCGTTTAACCTTCAGGCAGCCATCCCCAATCCAACCACTGGTTTAATCGACTGCGCGCCGAGCGATTGCCCCTACTACAATGGTGTCCAGGTCTACCTGAATCAGGTACGCGGCATTTTCAGCAGCCCGATCGCTGAAACCAGCTCGGTCAACATGTCGATCTACGGTAACGATAATTTTCAGATCAACCGCCATGTTACCCTCAACGCCGGCCTTCGCTGGGATGAGGAGCAGCTAAACGCCGTCATCCAAAGCTATACCTTCAACGACAACTGGTCTCCGCGCCTGGGTATTAACTACGATCCCTTTGGCGATCGTAAGTCGAAGATTTTCTTCAACTGGGGCCGCTACTCGCAGGCCTTTCCGCAGGATGGCGCATTGCGGGATCTTTCCAACGAACTCGATATTTATTCGGCGAACTGGAAGCCTGAAGCCGATGCCAACAACAACGTCATCGTCAATGCAAACAACACCGTACAACCAATTCTCGATGCAGCTCACCTGATCAGCGGAGATCCCGCGGCCGGCCAGGAAGCAACTCCTGTTGGCACTAGCGGTGGTTCCACGGGGATCTTCATCGCGCCCCATACCAAGTTCAACTTCGAAGAAGAATATGTAGGGGGAATCGAACGGCAGTTCGGCGGATTTGACATCAGCGCTCGCTATATGGATCGCCGGCTGTTACGCATTATTGAAGACTCGTCGGGCGCGTCTCCGGAGGGCAGCCTAAGCCATCTTATCCCGCAGAATTTCGTTGTAGGCAACCTGAGTTCGAAAACCGATCTCTTTGTCAACGAGCAGGAAACACCCTACACGTTCAATGCAGGCGCTCCGAACTTGGGTGCGCCGGCAAGCTGCGTCACCAACTATAACGTCGCTTACGGGAACAAAGCGTTTACGGACTCGGTAGGTAATGTGTCCGGCCCCGGTGGCGCTTGCGGCTCCAACGTGGCGACAGCCGGCGCGCCAACTCCCGACGGCAAGCCCGACGGCTTCTCCGACCCACGCCGTCATTACCAGGCATTGGAAATAGAAGCAAACAAGAGCCTGAGCCATAACTTCATGCTCCGCGTGAACTACCGCTACGCAAAGCTTTTTGGCAATTATGAAGGTCTCTACCGAAACGACAACGGTCAGTCGGACCCCAGCATCAGCTCGCTGTTTGACTTCACGAATGGCGTTCTCGGCCTGCTGGGGGCCCAGTTCTCTCGGGGCTATCTGAACACGGACCGACGGCAAGTGGGCAATCTCTATGGATCGTACGTGATTCCAAGCGGGTTCATGAAGCGCTTCACCGGCGGCATCGGCTTGCGCGCTAGTTCCGGTACGCCGATCAGTGAGTTGGGTGCGCACCCGGTTTACAACGACAATGGAGAAGTTCCAATCGGCGGCCGTGGACATGTAGGCACCATCGCCTCTAATTACCAGCTCGATCTGCACGCGGACTATCCGCTGCAGCTGGGTGAGCGATACAGAATAAAGTTCACCTTCGACACCTTCAACGTAACCAACTCCCGTTCCCTGACTTCTGTCGATCAGGACATTGCTCTCAGCTACGGGGTAGCAGACCTCGATTACCTCAAACCAACCTCTTTCCAGCGCGCCTTTTATGGTCGAGGGTCGGTACGCTTCGAGTTCTAATCTGCGTTTCTTACTTATCGGGAGGGGGAGAAAAACATCCCCCTCCCTTTTCTTTGGTGCTTACCAGGACGGTGCGTGTTGAGGCTCAATTTACACTGGAAGTGCACGGCTGGGCGGTGCTTCCTGCTGATGGCGCCGTCGCCGTAGCGAGATGAGGCGAAATTGTTGAAGCGTTCTATGTCTGCAACCAGCAGCGCGGTTGCTTTGTTTTTCGGGCTCTTGCTATGCCTTCCCGCAGCAGTTGCGGCGAAGCATTTGCAGCTCCCATCCAGGTATGAACATTGGCTGGACGCGGAGGTCAACTACCTGATCACAAGCCAGGAGCGCAATACCTTTATTGGCCTGACCACAGACCAGGATCGCGACCACTTTATCGAGACCTTCTGGGCGGTTCGCAACCCGGACCCCACTTCTCCTAGCAACACCTATAAGGATGAGCACTACCGGCGCCTGGAATACGTCAATAACCACTACGGATTGCCATCGGCACAGAACGGATGGCATACCGACCGCGGTATGGTGTACATCACTCTGGGACCCCCGCAACAGAAACGGTCGGAGGTTAATACAAAGTATCTGCTGCCCATCGAAATTTGGTTTTATCAGGATCCGGGAAGCGCACTTGCGCCGTATTTTTCCGTCCTCTTCTACCAACCAAGTCCCGCGGAAGACTTCAAGATTTACTCCCCCTACCAGGACCGTCCGGAAAAGCTGATTGCCAGCACCAATGCTGTCAACGATGAGCCGACCGCGCTGAAGATCATCAAGGACGACCTGGGCGACGACGTAGCTAATCTGACGCTTTCTCTTTTCCCGAATGAACCGGTAGACAACGTTAAGGGGACTCCTACCCTCGAATCCGATGTTCTCCTCAATAAGATCCGCAACTACCGGAACTTGCCGGAGAACCTGAACCTGTTAGCACAACGGCGGGCCCTCCTGGAAGGAGTGACCCACAGGGTTCTGCTGGGGCAGGACTTCAGCGATCTCTCTGTTCTGGCGACCCGCGATGGCCCTAACCAGGCCAGCGTCCATTACATACTTCGCCTGTTGAATCCCGGCGATTTCGTACTGGGCAAAGACGCCACTCAACGTGTCTATTATTCGTTGTCGGTTGAATCGCAACTCCTGAGCGCCGAGGGTAAGGTGATTTACACCGATACCCAGGATCTGCATGACTTCCTCGATCCCGATCAAGTCGCTCAGTTGCGGCACCGGCCTCTTGCAATCGACGGCCGCCTGGTCGCCGTTCCGGGCAAGTATCAGCTCAAGGTAGATGTCACGAATCGGGTCACTAAGCAAAGTTTTGCCCAGACCCGCAGCGTTCTGGTGCCCGCTATTGACCACACCCTGGGAATGAGCCAGGTGGTCTTCGCCTCATTGGCACCGCCCCAGCGCGACTACGAGCAGAACCAGCCGTTCAGCTTTTCCGGCGTTAAACTCGCGGTGGCTGGGGCCGATAACGCTGCGCTTACCAGCGGAGACCCGGTCAGGGTCATTTATCAACTTTGGGAACAACCTGGATCTCCCGTGTCGCTGAAGGGGCACAACCTGGAGGTCTCTTATTTAATCGGTCAGCTGGGGGTGGCAGAAAGAAAGGAACAATCACAAACCATTGACCGTTCCGGATTTGATCTCCAGGGAAATTTGCTGATGGGCACGGACCTCCCTACTACCGATTTGCATCCGGGGAACTACAGGCTGGTCATCCGCGTCGCTGACCCGGAAAGCAACGAAAGCACTACGCAAGCGATCAACTTCCGCCTGGTTGGGGGAGAACGGCAACAGCTGTGGAACCTCACCAATCCGTCCTTCACCAGCAGCGCGGACTCGGCCGTCAATCTTTACCGGCGTGGTTTGTGCGCCATGTCGCAGCAGCACCCTCAGGCCGCCGTCGCTTATTTGAAGCAGGCTGTCGAAGCCGGCAAGCCCGACACGGCGATGTACACCGCACTGGCATCTGCTTACCGGCTCGCCGGCGATGAAAGAGCCGCAGTGGCCACCGAAAAGCTCGCCCGGCAGCCCACCATTCCTTCGAGCAATTAGTGGCACTGTAGCTATTGCAAATAGGTGGGTGGCCCAGGTCTCGCTTTGCGAGCTCGAGTTTTTCCAGGCAAATGATCGATCGAAAATCAGTACGGCGTGAAGGGCCGCTTTCTACTCGCGACATCGACTTTTTCCTCAGCCCCTTGATGGTTGAAGGCTCTGTTTTTGTAAAATTCGATAAAATTCGATGCTTTTGGGGC
Source organism: uncultured Acidobacteriaceae bacterium (assembly GCA_964609355.1). Lineage (GTDB taxonomy): Bacteria > Acidobacteriota > Terriglobia > Terriglobales > Acidobacteriaceae > PALSA-350. Next base: position 15,934 of record CAZSUK010000087.1, read on the forward strand.
TTTTTAGAGATAAACAGCGAGTGCGTAGGTCAGCGGTGCCGGCCAAAGCGGTTCTTGTCTATTGAGAACGGGCGCCTGGTATCGGGAGCAACGTAATCAGCCATGGGGACGCGAGGCAGCGATGAGGTCGTTTGGGAAGAGTTCACGGGGGCGGGAACCGCAGGTCCCTCCACTTCGCTACGCTCCGGTCGGGATGACAATTCTATTGGGGTTGGGTCAGGAGAGGGAGCGGATTGTGGCTCTGGGGCGGCTTCTTCCTGGGAGGGGGGCGGCTGGGGGTCGGTGGATTGTCCGTCCTGCCGGGTACGCATCCATTTGGAGACATAGAATGGTGGGTTTACGGGTGGAGGGACGGGTTTGTTCTGTTCGGAAACAGCACGGCGATCTTTGGTTCCAGACGGGATCAGGCCTTCAATGGCGATGATCATGGAGAGAGCCTTGACCTGGGCAGACATGCCGTTGCGGGTCATTTCGGGGGCCAGGCCGGCGATTTCCCATAGGCGGGCCAGGACACGGTCGCGGCTCAGGTTGAAGCGGCGGAGCTCTCCGGTATCCCGCTCGACAAGCTGTTGCTGAACGGCGGCCCGATGCTCAAGCATGTAGGCGCGAACGCGAGGCTTGGATTTGGTGTAGGCGGCGGTGTCGGGGTTGAGGCCGACGGCTTCTGCGGCACGGCGGTCGTTCATGGTTCCAGAGAGGACCAGGCGTGCAAAGGCTATTTCCTGGTCTGTGATGGGGTCGGTGACGTTGTTCTTAGGCATTGATGGCTCCGTTCGTTCGTAGTTCGAGGGCAATTCCGTAGAGGTTGAATCTTTGAAAACGTACCTCAGGGGCTAAAGCCCTCATCCGTGGCTTGCTTTTGGCACGGGTGAACCCGTGCCCTTCCAGGAAGAGCGGCTCTTTGGGGGACTGCGGTTGACGGCAGGGTTTTCTACCGCAGGTTCAGTGGGGGACGCAATAAAAAATCCCGCCGCGGCGGGATGCTGAATCGGTCTGATTTTTGACAAGGATCGGGTGTGTCACCGGACAGCGGTAAAACTGTCCTTCGCTCGCGCTTAGTCCGTTGAACGAACGGAAACTCCCCCGGCTAGGAGCGGCTGCGCGATAAGCGAGCTCCTGCCGAAATCATCTTCTAAGGTGTACGGTACAGGGTTCGAGACCTCTCCGCAACCGACTTAGGGTGTTTATCAGCGACAATAGCTCCCGAGTCACCAGGGCTCAAGCCCGCAGTTATCTACCGGCGCTTTCCCGCGGGTTTGAAAACCCGCTCCCCCGGACTAAAAGTGTTACGCAACAAAAAGGGATCGCCTAGGCGATCCCTTTTCCACTGCATACTTCGGTTGGAGTTCTTAGAACTCGACGCGCAGAGACAACTGCAGCACGCGGGCTCCATTGTTTAAGTTTCCGGAAGGGACAACTGTATAGCTGATGTTGCCGAATTGGTTGGTGTTGGTGACGTCCTGCTCATCCAGACCGTTAAACGAATTTGAAGCCGGTAAGCCGAAGTTGGGATGGTTGAGTGCGTTGAATGCGTCTGCCCGGAAGTCTGCTTTGACTCGGTCCCCGTAGATTGGGAAGTTCTTCGCCAAGCCGAAATCGGCGTTGTAGAAGTTGGGTCCACGCAAGCCGTTACGGGATCCGATTTGGAATCCAATTGGACCTACATAGGAGGCTGCCGCGTTGGCTTGGTTAGCGAAGATGTTCACGCCTCCGCCTGTCGGCTTTTGGATGTGCGTAGCGACGGCAGTCCTTTGACCGACCAGGATGCCCGGGGCATCGTTTGAGTAGCTGGCGACAAAGGCGTTGGAGTTGGTTCCCCAGGCCTGACCGGTGTGCCAACTGTTTATATTGCTGACACTCCATCCGCCCACGATCTCGTTCATCCAGGTCGAAGGCGAGGACAGAAACTCCTTACCTTTGCCGAAGGGCAGCTGGTAGACAACGTCCGCTGTGATGATTTGATTTAAATCAAAGTCAGAGTTAGCGCGGCACTGGCGGGGAAGGATGGCATTGCAGATCAGGCCGATACCGCCGATGCCCGTATCCCCTGAGGAGTTGGCGAAGAAGGACACGTTATCGATGGAGTGCGCAAAGGTGTAGTTGAAGTCGAAGTTTAGACCGTGGGAAAAGTTCTTTGCCACGGTGAGCAACATCGCGTTGTAGCTGGAGAACCCTTTGTTGCCGTAGAAGGTGTTCTCAGAGAACTGGGCAGCCGACCCTACGTTGAGCGGCGCACCATTGTCTGAAAGGAATTGGACCGTGTCACCGAAGTCGCCCCGCTGCACGAACGGACCGAAGTTAGCTACCAGGAACGAGGTGTAGCTCTGACAAGCCGCTGAACAACCCTGGGTCCCGATGACATTTTCAAACCATGGTTGAGGGGTCACGGTTGCGGAAGTGGCTCCGGCCCTGAGTTGCTGGGTGACATTAGCCATAGCTTGGGACAGGAGCTGGCCGGATACGGGATCGGGGAATTCGAGAACCTGGTTGGCGTCGGATTGGGCCAGCAGACGGCGACCAAGGCGGCCGGCATAGCTAAGCTTCATAACCAGGTCGCCCGCGAAGGCGTGTTGCATACCGCCGTTGAAAGCAATGGAGTACGGGGTCTTCAGGTGCGGGTCGATGGTGGCATTGAAGGCCAAGCCGTTCTGGAGACCGAAGGGTACGCCGTTGGTAGTGAAGGGTTGGTACGGCGGTTTGGGCGTAGCGGGCGCGACGATGTTAACGGTCGAGATGCCGTTCTTTGCATCGAGCCGTGGACCGGTTCTGACGGAATTGTAAGGGTCGCCCGGGATTCCCAACGGGGTGGGGCTGGTCTGCTGGAAGAGATAGGAATCCGCATCCTGAATTTGCTGAACCGCGGCGATGATGGTGCGGTCATAGACGATGCCGAGGCTACCGTTGAAGACGGTCTTCTGGTCCCAGCTAGGGTTGAACGCAAAACCAAAACGGGGAGCGAAGAGATGGTTCTCGGGCTGATACAGCGGCGGCCCGTTATTGGCCTTGCCGCCAAGAATGTAGCTGATCAGCGGGACGGCAGTGGGACCCGTGATCGAAGCATTGCTCTGAGCGATGCGAGCGGCGAAGTACTTGTCGAAGTAGGTGTCAATGGTGCTCTCAAGGCCGCGCGTTTCATAAGGCACGGAAAAGTTCTGATAGTTGACCCCATAGGAGAGGGTGAGGTTGCGGGTGACTTTCCAGCTATCTGCGGCATAGACCTGGGTCTGATAGTAGCGATAGTAGCGCTGATCGCCGGTCAACTGAGGCAGTACGCTGCCCTGGGCGTTGTAGTTGAAGTCGGAATTAACGTTGCCAATGCGGCCCAGCATGTAGGTGAAGGCCTGGTCGTAATCGTAGTCAGGCGTGGAGCCGCCCGATGTGCTGATATCGGCGGGGCGGAGGCTGGGGCCGTTGCAATCGCCGGGGGTGGGGCCGCACAGGCTCAACGTGTAACCGCCCAGTCCGACGTACGCGGTGTTGAAGTCGGCAACGTTGGTAAAGTGAGCCTTGATGTCTTTAAAACTGCCGCCGAACTGCCAGGTATGGCTTCCCTTGGTCCAGGAAAAGTCGTCTCCGATTACGGGGATGGGGACGCGGCGGGCCTGCGCGTTGGGGTCGAGGTAGAGCGAAGAGGCAAGAGAGGGCCCAGTGCCGTCACCAAAAGTAAGGAAGGTCGAACCGTCTGGATTGTAACTGTTGGGGAATGAGTACTTCTGGACGGTTTGACCCGCGTAGACGCGATTGGTTTTGTTGGTACCGATTACCCAGTTGTGGCCGATGACGAACGAATAGGTGCGATCGATGAAGGGGTTGGTAGCCGGGTCGCCGGCAAACGCATTCGGATTCTCGACGGAATTTTCACGCGCGATGGTAAACCGGCCCCAGAGGTTCATGTGCGAATTCAGGTTGTAGTCCATCCTGCCGACGTAGTTGGTTTCGTAGTCGTTGTCCGGGGCGTTGAAGCTGTATCCGCCGGAGTTGACGCCATCGCCGGTGACGTTGTTGTTGGAATGCGGGAAGCGGGCGGTGAACCCCTGCTGCCAGGTTAAGCTGGTGCCGATGCCGGCTGGATCCAACGCTTGTATCTGGGCAGGGGAGAGATAAGAGATGCCACCGGCGTTGTTAAGGTAGCCGACGTTGCCGGCGCGCAAGCTATCCAGGGGTACTGTCCGCTGCTCCAGTTCGGAACTGATAATGCGGGAATCATTGAAGTCGAAGAAGAAGAAAAGCTTGTTCTTGAGGACAGGTCCCCCGATATTGCCGCCGAACTGATTCTGGATCAGGTGATTGCGGGGAACGATCGGACTTGCATTGTTGCTGAACCAGCTATTGGCTACCAGGGAGGGATCGCGATGATATTCATTGATGTTGCCGTGAAACTGGTTGGTGCCGGACTTGGTGACTAGCTGGAATTGGCCGCCGCTGGAGGGGCCGGAGTTTGATTGAAGTCCGCCAACGGTGCCATGGAACTCTTCGACGGAATCGATCGGGGCGTGGCCCACGATGATAAATCCGCTGCTGACACCAGAGCCAGGGTTGTTGGTCTGCTGCGCGTTGCCGGTCGCGAAGTCGTTGACGTCAAGGCCATCGAGGGTGACGTTATTCTGGTCGACGCGGGCGCCGGTTACGGAGCCGGTGTCAGTAACCCCAGGCTGCAACGTGAAGAGCGCGATCGGGTCGTTTCTCTGCTGCACGGGAAGGCTGTTGAGCGCCTGTACGTCGAAGGTATTGCCGATGGCGGCGGTGGTGGTGTCGATGGTGACTTCCGAGTTGGAAGCGGTAACCTGAACCTCCTGCGCTTGCGTGCCCACCTTCAAAGTTGCATTCTGTGTGCGGACAGTGGCCACTTGCAGGTAGATGCTGTTGACCTCAACGGGAGTGAACCCGGCGGCGCTGAAGGTCGCCGAATATCCCTCGCCGGGAGTAACCTCGGAGAAGCGGTACACACCCTGGCCGTTCGTCGTGGCGGTGTATGACTGTCCCGTGGCGCTGTTCTTGAGTGTTACAGTGGCGCCCGACAAAGCAGCGCCGGAAGTGTCCGTCACCTCGCCAGTCATCCCGGAAACGTCTTGTCCGTAGCAGACGTGCAGGGATGTCAAAACGAGCATCGCAAAAATGCAGCAGAAGAGCCTGGCCACCTTCTTGACCGCGAAAGGCAGATTGCCGGCCGGCATTTTCCCTTGGCTGCGCAGGGAGGGTTTGTTGCTCGTGACGTCACGCGAAAATGTTTTCATAACCTAAGCTCTCCAGCAAAATGAAGTAGTGGAATCGAATCAAAAGAGTCTCCTTGTCAAAGGAGCTCCGACCACGGGAAGTTCCCGGGGGCTCGGAGACTACTTCAATGCAACGGGGACTTAATGAGGCTGAACATGTTTTCTTCCTCCCAAGGGGCGGATGTAGTTGGAAAAATCAGGGCCCGGTAAATCTACCGCAGGATGGATAACTGGCGTGGGTCTAATCCATCTTGTTGCGCAGCGGTGGCGTCGAAAGGGGAACCTGTGCTGTGAAGCATTTATTGGGCCACTCCGCAAGTTCGTATCTAAACTTAATCTCATAAGAGACTTGCGTCGTCGGCGGTGCAGTCGCGGCTATGCTTTTTGGTAGGAATTAGGAATTTCTATGGCTTTGTGAAAAATCTTCGGTTGAGTTATCTATCCCCGCCATCAATCGAACGGTATATCTACATCTCCCCTCAAGCCTGCTGCGGCCGCTAGCCACTATCGCCGGGCGGACCAGGAACACCAGATCTGATCAATGATCTTCTTCAGGCCCCGGCTGCTTACCCAATAGCGGAGAGCAGCAAGGTTTCCCTGTCGCGAGGAACTCCATGAATTCCACCCGGGTAAGGTCCGGGTCGAACAAGTTGAGCTGCACCTTGCCGTCGCGGCCGACCTGCGTCTTGGTGCAGTTTGGCCCCTCACACTTGTTTTTTCCAAGCGCCGTAACGGCGTCGCCCATGTGGGCCACTCCAAGCGAAAAGTGGTCCTGTACCCCGGCCTGCTTCAGCGTCGGGTCAGCGGGAATGTTCAGCATGTATTCGAGCCAGTCCGTGCCGTCCGGCACCTGGATGCTCTGCCAGTCCGTCCGATCGTCTGTTCTGCCGCCGTGCCAATAAGGATGAAAACCGAGGACATCTCGCCAGAATGCATCCTCTTTGGCAGCATCCCGCACAATGAAGCCGACATGGATGATGCGCTTGCTGGTCGCGTTGGGCGAGGGGGGTGCCTTGGCAACCGCCTTGTTGGAACCGCTCTGCACGAAGATCACCAGGTTGCCTTCGGGATCGCGCACTCCGAACTGACCCGCCTTCAACGGCAGCTCGGGCTTGATACCGTGGGCGGCGAGGTAGCGCTCGAGGCCGGCCGCATTGCGCGTGGTGAACGCGACCGCCGCCATGCGGATGTTTGGCTGAGGCGGCGCCGGCGACGTGAGAATCTCAATCCATTGAGAACTGTTCACCGGATAAGTCCAAACCCCGTTTGCCTGCAAACGCGTATACCCCAGGGTGTCCCCATAGAATTTTTGGGCGGCGTCGGGCTGGGTGGTATAGAAGCGCGCGAAGGCAATTCCGGTAATTGCAGGACGCTTGGCCGTCTGCGCCGTGAGCGGGGCGGCAATGGCCATGATCAAGGCAAGAAATCGGGCTGGTTTCATCACCCGAACTCTAGTTCATCGCGCCGAGACCGGTCAAAACCCAGGGTGAATTGCGTCTCCGGGCAATCCTCAATAAACTTCTTTGCGAGCGAAATTGGTTCTTTTTCCGAGCCTCTAAGGAGCGTGCGTGCGTTTTTCCCGAATCGTCTTCCTTGTTTCTTTGGCTTTCCTCAGCGGCAATCTAAAAGCACAACAGCCTGCAAGCGAGATGCCCCCGCCCCCGCCGCACGCCAAGCAGATTCATCTCAAGCACGTTCTGGTGATCGGTCAGACCAAAGGCTTTGAACACGACTCAGTCTCTCCAGCCATGGCTGCGATCTTCAATATGGGCAAAGAAAGCGGCCTTTGGGACACCATGATGCGCACCGACACGGAACTGCTCACCAAGAAGGATCTCCAGCGGAATACAAAAAATCTGAACTACTTCGACGCCGTCATCTTTGCCAGCACCACCGGCGAATTGGACATGGACGACAGCCAGAAGCAGGATTTAATGTCGTTCATCAAGGAAGACGGCAAAGGGTTTGTGGGCATTCACGCAGCGCTGGACACGAATTACAAATGGCCCGAGTACGGGGAAATGATCGGTGGCTGGTTCGACCAGCATCCCTGGATGACCTTCAATGCCCCTATTAATAATGAAGATCCGGACTTTCCCGCAGTGCGCCATTTCCCCAAAGCCTTCGTCAAATATGACGAAATCTATCAGCCGAAGGATTGGTCTCGCAGCAATGTGAACGTGCTGCTGAGCCTGGACTCCAGCAAATTAAACTACGACAACAACCCCCGTATCCATCGCGCGGATCATGACTTTCCAGTGGCCTGGAGCAAGATGTACGGTAAGGGAAGGGTCTTCTATTCGACCCTTGGCCACACCGAAGAGTCCTGGGAAGATCCGGACATTCGCAAGATGTACTTTGAGGCAATCAAGTGGTCCTTGGGGATGACCGAGGGAAGCACCGCATCGCACGCAAAACTGGCCGTTGGAAAGTAAAGGTGGTTTGACCAGGATGAAGAAGTTTCGGGATTTGGCAATTCTTGCGGTAATCGCTGGGTTGGCCGCCTACCAGGGCAGGCAACTGCACATTTATGCGGCGACCGGCCAGGCGCCGGCCACCACCCAGAACGCAGGCCCTAGTCATGGCGGCGATGCGGCCACGAGCCATCCTGAAGCAGCGGCGGCTGGCGGCTCGCTTTTCCAGCAGAACTGCGCCTTCTGTCATGGCCGCGACGCCGGTGGCGGAGAAACGGGCCCTGACCTCACCCGATCCAAGTTGGTTTCTTCGGATGTGGGCGGAGACAAAATCGGCGATGTGGTGCTGCACGGGCGGCCGGACAAGGGCATGCCTGCTTTCAGCAATTTCTCGCCCGAGCAGATCGCTGACCTTGTCGCGTTTATTCACCAGCAGCAGACCAAGGCGATGTCGCAGAGCGGCAAGCGCAAGGGGGTAGATGTGGCCGACCTACAGACCGGCAATGTGGAGGCGGGGAAGGCTTACTTCAACGGCGCGGGCGGGTGCTCGAACTGCCACTCACCTACCGGCGACTTGGCCGGGATAGCTTCCCGCTACGAAGGCTTGCAGCTTGAGGAGCGGATGCTCTATCCGAAGGATGTAAAGAACAAAGTGACGGTGACCCTTCCTTCAGGAGAGGCCGTTGCCGGAACCCTCGAATATCTGGATGAATTCACGGTGGGATTGCGGGATGCTTCGGGAACCTATCGGTCCTGGCGCGTGAGTGACGTAAAGGTCAAAGTCGATGCCCCGGTCGAAGCTCACGTCGCACAGTTCAGCAAATATACCGATGCCGATATCCATAACCTAATGGCTTATATCCAAACCTTGAAGTGATCCTGCTCTGGGAAGGTTCCAAGTCGATATGAAGTTTTTGAAGAGTAGCTTACTTTTTGCCGCGAGCGCATTAGCGGCGGTTGGATTTTCGCATTCCCTCGGGGCGCAGAATGTGGATGCTGCCATGCTCTTGCATCCGCCTGCCGACAGCTGGCCTGGATATCAGGGCGACTACTCCGGACGGCGTCACAGCTCGTTGACCCAGATCACACCAGAGAACGTAGCTAATCTAAGTTTGGCCTGGGCCTATCAAACGAACCAGCCTGCAGAGATAAAGTCAACGCCGATCCTGGTGGACGGGATTTTGTACTTTACTGTGCCCGACAACGTTTGGGCAGTGGACGCTCGCTCGGGCCACATGCTGTGGCACTACACCTACCCACCCAATAAAGGCGATCACATTGGCCAGCGTGGCGTTGCCATATATAAGGACTGGATATTTTTTATCTCCCCTGACGCGCACCTGATTTCTCTGAATGCCAAGGACGGCAAAGTCCGGTGGATTGTCGAGCTGGCGGACGTGAATAAAGGCTACTGGGCGACTGAGGCGCCTTTCATCGTCGGGAACCACGTCATCGCGGGGGTCGGCGGCGATCTGGATAACATCCCCATGTTCCTGAAGTCTCTGGATCCGGAGACCGGCGCGACGCAATGGCAATGGAACGTCACCCCTCCGCCTGGACCGGGCGTCACCACTGGGGGCACAACCTGGATGGCGGGGACCTATGATCCAACCCTCAATCTCATCTATTGGGGAACCGGGAATCCTACGCCTGTGCTGGATGGCAACGCGCGGCCGGGAGACGATGAGCATACCTGTAGCATTGTGGCGTTGAATCCGGATACTGGTCAGTTGGTGTGGTCTTTTCAACCGTCGCCGCACGATACCCACGACTGGGATGCGGTCGAGATCCCGGTACTGGTGGATGGAACCTTCGATGGGCAGCCGCGGAAGATGCTCATGCAAGCCTCTCGCAATGGTTATTTTTTCGTTTTAGATCGCACCAATGGCAAGAGTCTGCTGACCGTGCCCTTCGGGCCCGTGAACTGGACCAACGGGGTGGACAAAGAAGGCCGTCCGATTCCCAATCCTGCCAAGGAACCGTCGCCTGACGGGGTTCTGATTGCGCCCGACGAGGGTGGCCTCACCAACTACCGATCACCCAGTTTTGACCCTAAGACGGGCCTGTTTATCGTGAGTGCTCATCACGCCTACAGCCTTTACTTCAACAAGCCGGCGGATGGCTCTTACGGTTGGGCGGGTGCAGACTATGGTCTCTGGGGCAAGGGCGTACTGGAAGCCATCGACTACAAGACTGGAAAGATTCGCTGGTCGCATGAACTTGGCTCCGGAGCTTCGGGTGCAGGCGTTCTGACCACGGATTCCGGAATCACCTTCACCGGGGACGCGGCTGGAAACTTTCTGGTGCTGGATACAAGCAATGGAAAGACGCTCTGGCACGCTGGCTCAGGGTCTAGAATCGGCAGTTCTCCCATCACCTACGAGCTCGACGGCCGCCAATATCTTCTGACCAGTTCCGGGAGTGTGCTGTTCGCGTGGGCCTTGCCTGATAAACCGGCTACTCAGAAGCACCTGGCCGCAAAGGCTCACTGATAACTGTCCGTACGATGACGAACAAACGGCTTCTGTTCAGCAGCTTCTCTCGCTGGAGACGCCTTCTCTTTCCTTTATCATCTCGACCGAAGCGTAGCGCAGTGGAGAGATCTGCGGTTCAGCGGTCCTTTCCTGGAAATGTTTTTTTCTTGAAGAACGAAGCGTAGTGGAAGAGCCCCCCGAACTGCACACGGAAAGGGGTTTTAAAATCCGCGAGAGCGCTCTGTCGAAAAACATTTCCAAGAAAGGGCCGCTGAACCGCAGATCTCTCCACTGCGCTACGCTTCGGTCGAGATGACAAAGGGGAGAGGGGCGCATCGGGGGAGAGTAGTTGCTGAACAGGAGCCGTTTTTCATGACCCTAGGCGGGCCGACTGGCCCATGACTCCTTCGGTATATAAATTGAGGGCTTCAGCCCTGGTGGCAGCACCGCACCCCTGGTCTTGCTATGATCCCGTATTTTGGTGATAAGGAGCTACCGTGAAACTGACTACTACTCTGAGAGCAGCTGCCATGCTCGTCCCCTGCCTGCTCATCGTACTGCTGCTGCGTGGGCAAAGCTTTCCCGATGCATCGGTGTACGCGAACGACCCAGCGGCCATGATTGCAGGCTACCGGCACGTCGAGGTCTCTTCCGTCTCAGACGCCATTGAGCAGCTTACCGGCCAACGCATGTACATGACTCACCACATGCAGCCCATATTCACCACAAAGTTCGCCGGCTATGCCATAACCGTAAAGATGGTGAAAGAAGAAAACCACGATCCCAACGCGCTTACCCCAATGCTGGCGGCTATCGATCAGGGAGCGAAGGACTCGGTCTATGTAATGACGCTGCAGGATGGGGCGGACATCGCCGGCATGGGCGGCCTCATGGGCACGGCGATGTCCGCACGCGACTTTGCCGGCGCCGTGATTGATGGAGGCGTGCGCGATGTGGCCTATCTGCGCAAAATCGGATTTCCCGTCTACGCCACGGGCATTAATCCGGCAACTTCGGCTGGGCACTATCGTGTTACCGGCACTGGTGTCCCGGTGGTATGCGATGGAGTGAAGGTGAATGCCGGAGACATTGTGGCCGCAGATGGCGATGGAGTCGTGGTCGTACCCCGTGAAATTGCCCCGAAGATCCTGGTAATGGCACAGCAACTGGACTTTAAAGAACACAGCATGTACGCCTTCATCGAAAACACAAAATCAATCGAAGAAGCGGTGAAGAAGTTTGGCCGTCTGTAAACCGCCAACAAGCCGTTGCAGTGTTAACCTCATATCCTCAAGCAAACCTGCCCGGTAAGGCAGTCTCTACGGCCCACCACAGACGCCAGGCACCTCGGAGAAGACGCTATGCAATTGTCCCGTCGATTCAGAAATTTGCTGCCAGCTATCGCCACTCTCGGCGTACTGTCCATCGGCAGCTCGTTGATCTCGGATCAGTCCAGAGCTGGAGCGCAAACCAAGGCCCAGACATGCCCCAGCACCGACAGTGGTCTGAAGTTGCCCGCCGGTTTCTGCGCCACGATTTTCGCCGACAACATCGGTCACTCGCGGCACCTGGTTGTGTCGCCGAGCGGAGTTGTTTACGTCAACACCTGGTCCGGCGATTACTATCCCCCAGGGCAAAAATCGCCTGAAGGCGGCTTTCTCGTGGCTCTCCAGGATAAGACGGGTAACGGCAAAGCAGACACGACAGAACGCTTTGGTGAAACCGCCGCGACTGGCGGAGCAGGTGGCACGGGCATAGCCCTCTACAAGGGGGCGCTTTACGCGGAAATTAATGATCGCATCGTGCGCTATCCGCTGGCTGGCTCCGTCGTGCCCAAAGATCCTGCCACCACCGTGGTTACCGGGCTGCCTCTCGGTGGCGATCATCCCATGCACCCGTTTGCCATTGCCGCGGACGGCTCCATGTATGTCGATGTGGGAACCGCGACCAACTCTTGCCAGGTGAAAAATCGAACCCTCAAATCGCCCGGCATCGACCCTTGCACGGAACTCGAAACCCGTGGTGGCACCTGGCGCTTCGACGCCAATAAAACCAACCAACCGTTTACCCCGGGCGATCGTTACGCCACCGGAATTCGCAATGGCGAAGGCTTTG
>CAZSUK010000088.1:0-3353 GCA_964609355.1 uncultured Acidobacteriaceae bacterium
GCACCTTGCGCCGCAGCACTTTCCCGGTCGAGGTCCGGGGAAACTCCGGCTGAGGCCAGCGCAGCCAGTAGCGAATCTGCTGGAAAGGCGCCAGATCCTGGTTGGCGTCGTCGATTGCCTTGGCTAAGGTCTCCTCTGAGGTATCCGGAATCAGCACCGCGGCCGGAGCCGGCCCGGATGGCGAGTTGTACGCCACTACCACCGCATCCCGCATCCCGGATTGTCTGCGCAACACCGCCTCCAGATCCTCAGGGTGGATATTCAATCCCGCGGAAGTGACGATAACGTCGCTCTTGCGCCCGGCAAACACCAGCTCCCCGGCGTCATTGCGGGTCGCGAGATCGCCGGTTGCCAGCCATCCCGCCTCGCGAGCCTGCAATCCGCCATGCTGCCAAACCTGCGAGGCAATGGAGTCTCCCCGTACCAGGATCTCGCCGTCTGCCCCGATCTGCACTTCCCGCCCGGCCAGCGGTTTGCCGATACTGCCGCGCGCGATCTTGAAGGGGTGGTTCAGTGTGACCAGCGCCGTGGTCTCTGTCATCCCGTACCCCTGGATCAGAGCGAATCCGAGGGTGGTCCAAAAAATTTCCAGGTCGGCTGGTAAGGTCGCCCCTCCGGAGACGAACGCCCAGAATTTCAAACCCAGGCGGCGGTGTACTTTACGGAAGCGCCACCAACGTTTGCCCACCGGCTTTCCCCGGGCAGCCGCCAGCTCAGCCGGCAGCTCGGGAAACTCACCTTCCAGCCAACCTCGCAGCAGATCAAGCACCCGTGGGACCGCTGCTAACACCGAGATCCGTTCCTGGTGAATCAGCCTGGCCAGGCGCGGCGCCTGCAGGCGGTCCTCAAAGTGCACTTCGGCCGTCAGCAGCGGCGGAACCCAGAGGCCCATGAACTGGCCAAATACGTGGCTCAGCGGGAGAGTATGGAGAATCCGCAGCGGATGAACCAGACGCGCGTAGCGCAGGTACTTGCCCATCTCCTTTTCCAGGGGATCGAGCGAGGCCAGCACATTGCCGTGGGTGTGCACGATTCCCTTCGGTTCGGCGGTCGTGCCGGAGGTGAAGATGATCTGCAGCGGAGTATCCCGCGAGAGCCCGGGCCAGGGTGCGTAGTCCGGTGCCGGGAGCCCACCAAAGGTGGAGAAGCCGAGCGTGGGGATCTCCGCAGGCAGTTTTTCGAGCAGCGCCAGGTCACCCGCCAGGAGCTTAGGCTGCACTTCCGCCACCACCCGCCGGGCGAACTCCAGGCTGCCGGCGGCATCCAGCGGCACTGCAACGATTCCGCGCAGAACGCATCCAAAGAAAGCCGCTACCCACTCTACGGAGTTGTTTCCCCAGAGCAAAACACGGTCTCCTGGACCCAGACCGAGCTGGTCGAAGGCATGGGCGCAACGGGCGCTCAACTCCGCCAGGCGTGCGTAAGTAGAGGAAAAACGGCGGTTGCCGCGGTGGGTAACGATCGCGATCTGCTCGTCATACCGGCGGAAGTCCGCCACGAGGGTTGCCAGGTGCGGTCGCACCCGTTCAGTGTGGCATAAGCGTGTGCTCGAGCGCGGGGGTCGCGTAAAATAGAGGTTTTGTGACGTAAGGGATGGAGACAGGGAGCTAGCTTTGGCAGAGACAATTTACGACATGGTCATCATTGGCGGCGGTCCGGGTGGATATACAACCGCGATTCGCGCCGGGCAGTATGGGCTGAAGGTGGCCCTGATCGAACGGGAAAAGAAACTGGGAGGCACTTGCCTGCACTGGGGCTGCATTCCTACCAAGTCCATCCTGTTCGACGCCGAGATTTACGACCACCTCAAGCATGCCGCCGAGCATGGGATTGAGGGCGTGGGCGAAGTCACCATCAACTGGAAGACCATTCTGGACCGCAAGAACGGAATTATCACCAAGCACGTAAAGGGTCTCGACTTCCTGATGCGGAAGAACAAGGTCACGGTGATCGAGGGCTATGGCCGGCTCACGGGCCCGGCGAAGAATGGTATTCATTCCATCTCTGTCGAAGCAGCCGGCGTAGAGAAGAAAACCATCCAAACCAAGAACGTGGTGGTGGCTACCGGATCCGATGCGCGTTTGCTGCCGGGCATCGAAGCGGATGCCGAACGCATTCTCACCAATATGGAGATCCTGGTCATGCCCCAGATTCCCAAGTCGATGGTGGTCATCGGCGCCGGGGCAGTCGGGGTGGAGTTCGGGTCCATTTTCAAGAGTTTTGGCAGCGAGATCACCATCGTCGAATATCTTCCCCGGCTGGTGCCGAACGAAGATGAGGACGTGAGCAAGGAACTGGCGCGGGTCTTTCGCAAGCGCGGCATCGATACCCATACCGGCGCCAAAGTAGAGAAAGTCGAGAAGACCGATACCGGCGTCAAGGTGACCTTTACCCCTGCGGATGGCAAGCAGGTGGTGAAGGAAGCGGAGAAGGTTCTGGTCGCGGTAGGCCGTGCGCCCCGGACTGCCAACATTGGCCTGGAATCAACCAAAGTTCAGCTGGAGCGTGGCTTCGTGCGCACCGATGAGTGGATGCAAACCGCGGAGCCGGGCATTTTCGCGATCGGCGATATCGTCTCCGGGTTGCCCCAATTGGCCCACGTGGCGGGGATGTGCGGCATGGTGGTGGCGGCCAGGGTCGCCGGCAAGCCTGCACGGCCGGTGCGCCGCGATCGCATCCCTGCCTGCACCTACTGCGAGCCGCAGATCGGCAGTGTCGGATTGACCGAAGCCCAGGCCAAAGCCGCAGGCCATGAGGTGAAGGTAGGCAAGTTTCCCTTCTCCGCTAATTCCAAGGCTTCGATCGTTGGTTCCCACGAAGGTTTCGTCAAAGTCGTAGCGGATGCCAAACACGGCGAGGTGCTGGGGGTGCATATCATCGGGCCCCAGGCCACCGAGCTGGTGGCCGAAGCGGTAGTGGCAATGCAGCTGGAAGCTACGATCGAGGAGTTGATGTTCACCATCCACGCTCACCCCACGTTGGCGGAGGCGATGCTGGATGGCTTTGGCAGCGTCGAGAACATGGCCATTAATGTTTGAGCCGGTTGCTCCTTAAGCGTGGTTGTTTCTATGGTCAATCTCGGCCGCCTGGATTACGCCGCGGCGCTGGCCCTGCAGGAGCGGTTGTGCGCGCTGCGCCATGAGGAGCGTATCGGCGATGTGCTCCTGCTGGTCGAGCATCCCCCGGTGCTGACCTTGGGCCGGAATGCCCAACCAGAGCACGTCGTGGCCGGCGGCGAGTTGCTGGCGAGGCGCGATATCCCGGTTTTTGCAACCAACCGCGGCGGAGACGTCACCTATCACGGGCCGGGTCAGCTGGTGGGTTATCCCATCCTCAACCTGCGCGGGTTCACG
>CAZSUK010000089.1:0-10653 GCA_964609355.1 uncultured Acidobacteriaceae bacterium
GAGCAGGTCTATAAGGATCTCAAGGTGAGCGACGCGGACTGGACCTACTTTGCACCGGCAGGCCTCTTCGAGCCCGGCGAGAAGACTGGAAAGTTCCGTCTCGGCAAGGATGATCTGATCATAGACGCCAGCGGCAACAGCCGGATTTCTATGGAAGACTACGCCATCGCAGCAGTAGATGAACTGGAGCGGCCTCAGAACCGCCGCGCTCGGTTCACTATTGGTTATTAACGCAAAAAAAGAGACCTGCAAGGAAAACTGCGTCTTGCCCTTACGGCAAGATGGCTTAAGAACCATGATTTAAAGCATCCCAAACGATCCTGGAGAATCTCTCCCAAGTGGGGCGAGTTGAACGCGGTTTTCGGGCAGGCAACCTGAGCCCTGAGGACCGCGTGGCTCATCTTTGCCCCGGAGCTAAGGTCGCACCGCTCGTTCCGGGTGAAATCCAAAGAGAGGTCCAGGTCGGCTGAGATGAATCTGAATGCAAGCGTGGCACTTTCCACCTTGTGCACGGGCGCGTCCTCCGTCGTCCGATCAAGCGCTGAACTCGCCTGGAGTGGGTTTCTCCTGGAACGACAGTTGGCTGGCGCCAACATGCGTATCAATGACCATGCAGACCAAAACATGCTGGCTTTGGTCAGCTCTCAGGTGATGCGCGGTGAACATCGAACCAAATCGGGAACCTCTCTTGTGCGAAAAATCGCTGGGCAGGTTACGGTGATTCCCAAAGGCCCCGTCCCAGAGATGCGCCTGGTGTCTCCAGCCGAACTTGTCTACTGTTCATTCGACGAACACTTCATCGAGCGAATCGCTGAGGACATGACAAATGTTCGTCCTGAACGGTTGGTATTCCGCTCGGCGATCAGGGACAAGTCGATCCATCTGCTGATGCAGACGCTGGTTGCGGAGTTCGACGCCGGCAATCCAACGGGAAAAATCTACGCAGAAACTCTTGCCGAAGCGCTTGCGATGCGTTTTTTGCACCTTGGCATGGTTGTGCCGATCGAAGTCTCCGCAAAGACCCCCGCTCTGCCCGGCAACAAGCTCGCCCGCGTGAAGGATTTCGTGGAATCCGCTCTCGACCAGGATCTCACCCTTGACTCTCTAGCTCGAGAGGCTGGTTATAGCAGGGCCCACTTCCTGCGCATGTTCCGGGAATCAACGGGTACCACACCCCACCAATATGTGATGCAGCGGCGCATTGCATATGCAGAGAAGTTGCTCTCGGCAAATGAGCTTGGCGTAGCTGAGATTGCTGTTGCCTGTGGCTTCTCAAGCCAGGCACACCTTACCTTGGCGTTCAGAAAACAGACTGGTCTCACACCTGCTGAATACCGTCGAACCCAGTAAGGCACTTCTCGTACAAAGCGTGGCCCTCGCCAGAGCAATAATCTATAAAACTTTTGAAGACGAAGCTGTAAGACGCCTACAAGCTTCGAGCCTATCGTGAGGTCATATGATCTTCCAGAACATCGGAAGACGGACATCGGGAGAAAGCTCGAATGAAGAACGTTTTACAAATGCTGCTCGCTGTCAGCGCGATGCTCGCGATACCGGCTTCAGCACAGAAAAGTACCTGGACAATCGATCCCGTCCACACACAGGCAACATTTCAGGCGCGGCACCTTTCGATAACCACTATCCGAGGCTCGATCAGCAAAGTGGTTGGCACTGTCGAATGGGTTCCCGACGATCCCTCACACGATAGCGTCGTAGCGATACTGGAGGTGAAGACCGTCAACACGGCTAACGACTACCGTGACAAAACACTCAAGGGTGAAGATTTCTTCAATGTCTCGAAATACCCGCGAATAGTCTTCAAGTCGACGGCGGTCAAGAAAGCCGGTAGTGGCTACGAGGTGCTCGGAAACCTGACCATCGCCGGGGTGACAAGACCGGTGATCCTGGAAGCCGAGATTCCTGCGGCGCCCCAGAAAGGCATGGAGGGAGAGACCGTGACCGGGCTGTCGGCGACAACCACGATCAAACGCAGTGACTTTAACTTCGGCGCGAAATATTCAAACAGTCTGTTGAGTGACGAGGTCAAGATCACGATTGACTTGGAACTGCACCAGTAGCAGATGCCTCCGAGTTGGATCCCAATACGGGGCGGCAGAAAGGAATATATGTCACGGACTGGAGCAAGAGTGAGCAGCGAAGCAGCGAGTTTGATCTGCGCGAATGGCGCCGGGATTCCATGCATCGGCTTTGGCACGTTTGGCATGCGCGGAGCGAAGCTCAAGGGCCTGCTCATTCATGCTATTCGCGCCGGCTTTCGTCACATCGATACGGCGCAGGTCTATGGAAACGAGGACGCTGTTGGCGAAGGCGTCCAGACGTCCGGTATTCCGCGGGATGATGTCTTCATTACTACAAAAGTGAGGGTTGAAAACTATACGCAGGCTCGGTTTGAACGATCAGTGGATGGGAGCCTGAAGGCATTGCGCACCGACTATATCGACCTGCTGATGCTACATTGGCCGAGCAGCATCGCTCCGCTCGAAGAGCAGATCGCGTGCTTGAATGAGTTAGTGCATGCCGGCAAGGTGCTCAGCATCGGCGTCAGCAATTTCAATCAAGCGATGTTACAACGCGCTGTCGACCTGTCGGACATCCCACTGGCAACAAATCAGTTTGAATATCACCCATACCTCAACCAGGCGAGTCTCGTCACGGCCACCCAACAAACCGGACTGGCCGTTACCGCCTATTGCGCGATGGCAGTCGGACGAGTGTTTTCTGAACCCGCCTTGCAGAGCATAGCCAGGCGGCATGGCAAGTCCGTTTCTCAAATTGTTTTGAGGTGGCTCGTCCAGCAAAAAGACGTGGTCGCACTTTCCCGAACGGAGAGAGAAGAACACATTCGAGAAAACCTCAACATCTTTGACTTCTCCCTCGAAGAGGGTGATATGAACGCAATCTTTCGATTGGCCCAGCCGGGTAGTCGTATCGTCGACCC
The DNA here is from genome assembly GCA_964609355.1 of uncultured Acidobacteriaceae bacterium. Lineage (GTDB taxonomy): Bacteria > Acidobacteriota > Terriglobia > Terriglobales > Acidobacteriaceae > PALSA-350. The sequence continues at coordinate 2,960 of CAZSUK010000089.1, forward strand.
GCCAGGTCTTGCGCCGCAATGGGACCCCACACCTCCTTTTGCTGCGGGTGCGTGACGGGACCTGCGGATTCGAAGCTCTGATGAACGCAGAAGTGGTGGTGATCGTGACGGAGGATAAGAATGTCTGATCGAAAAAATATGGCAGTGAAGTCCTTGCATGCCGCAGCCAGCATCTTTGCTGTGACATTCATGTTAATCACCGCGGCGGAAAGCCCAGTTCAGGGCCAGACAATGGCCACGTCTGCGGAACGAAAGGAACTGCTTGAGGTTCGCCGGTTGGTATGGGATAGCTACTTCCTCAATGATCAAGCCAAGCTCAAAGAGTTGATTGGTGAAGACTTTATAACGATGAATCCCGGCGAGGAGCACTGGCAGAATCGCGCCGAATTCGTGGCAGGAGCCAGGGCCTTTGCCGGCCATCAAGGGAAGTTAGTGTACTTGTCTTTTCCCCGCACGGAGATTCAGGATTTCGGCGATGTGGCGGTCCTGTATTCGCTGGTACAGATTACGATGGAGAGCGAGGGAAAACGAGAGTCTCTAAGCTGTCGCTCCACTGAAGTCTTTCAAAAGCGTGGTGGGCGGTGGGTGAATACCGGGGCGCACGTCGACTCCGGCCGGTAGTCCTATGGTCCGGCTTTTGCACCATCTCTTTGGAGCAATTCCTCCGCCGACGGTGACTTCGATGTTCTGCTTTTCGTCGAGAAGACAACGGCCGCGCATCCGATCTATGAATCTCTGGCCTGCGGGCATTCGCATCGCAAATCAAACGCCTTTGAGCCATCCGGGCGCGTTGCTTGCCTTCAATTGCACAGGGAATGAACCGTCCTCATTCAGATGCTGCACACAAGCCCATTGGATTGGCCTTCGAACATTAGCCTTCGTCTCCAGAGAAGCTGTCAATTTGAATTCCGCAGCGCCGAGTCCCGGGGGCAGGATAAGAGAAGCCTGTCGTATCTTGCCCGAGAACGGTTGGCCTGGATCAAGAACGCCCGTCTGCCGAATGGCGCCATCCGCACTCTCCAGCGTCAGGCGTAGTACGCCAGGCATGCTGGCGACACCGTCGTTGGCCACACCTACGATCAACTCTTCTGTGCCCCAGCGCTTTCGTTGCCAAATCCAGGCTGGTCGAATGCGATATCCCATTCTTTGCTGTAGAGTTCGAAAACCCTCGGGAAAGCGAGAGTTGTATTGGTCCAGATTCTCCGCTTCTGTCCATAAGGACCAGTAATTCGCACCCAGATCAAGAACATGCAACATTGCGTTTTCACGCAGGTTGACCCCCGCACCGTCAACTGGAATTGTTTTGATGTCATAGTCCCGGTAAGCGCCATCTTCCATGACAGCAGCTAACCAGGACGGTCGATTACCCAATTGGTCAATCTGGATAGGTTCCTCGTCGATGATGCTATCCGACCGTAACCAACAGCCTGACCGTATCGCCAGGTCCAGCACTTCAGCGTTTCCAACACTGCTGATGTCAGGCTGAGTATTTACGGCTAACTGGGTCTTCTTCCAGGTGTCGAGCTGATATTGCGTCATGCGGATAAACGTCTGCCGGGCAGTAAAGTAATCCGGAAAGGGATTGTGCAGATCGCTCGTATGCCCCTCTCCCCAAAATCCGTACTGCATTAAATCCATCCACTCGAGGAGAGGATCCCCATCGAAGCGCGCTGCCAAAAGATCGTTCAGCTCGCGGAACGCGCTCTGAAAGGCTGGATGGTCATACCTCGGTTCAGCGAAGTTGACTTCCCGCCCATCGAGCTGCCTGTGGCCGATCGGCACCATGGGAACCTTAGAGCGCAAGAATGCCGGCAATGCAATCTCTTTCGGTTCAAACCGGGGGTTCGAGAGCTGAACGCGAAAGGCAAATCGTAAGCCATGGCGCCTGGCCGCATCGCGAGTCAGCTCCCACACCGGGCCGAGCTCCAACTTGCCCGGGGCTGCTTGAACATCTCTCCAGTCGCATCGAATATAAAGCACATCCACGAACGGTAAGCTGGCCATTTGCTCTACTGCCTGCTCCAGCGTTTGCAGACCTTTTCGCACACGCAGTGCCGGACCATTCTCTTCCCAGGTGTATCCGACCAGGCCCAAGCCGAAGTTCCTGAGCGGAGCTTTTGACGGAGTAGTCACCGACAGTGTTCGCCAGCCGTCGTCCTGGCTAACTCCAAATGGGCCCTGATCCAGCCGGTCCGTCTGCGCAGGTGAGTAGTTGAAGCTATAGTCTGCCCGGCCCTGGGATAGAAGCCTGGTGCAAGCACCTGCGGCCAGTCCAGTTCCTAGAAAGTTTCTCCTCGACAGCATGCGTTTACTCAGTGTAAGTCCGAGAGGATCTGCCACTCTTTGTTTTTGTTTCCTTTCATTCTCTGCCATATATTACACTTCATCTCCAGATAGAAAACCAACTGAAACAGAATTGGTGGCTAATGCTCGAACGGCCTGCTCTGCTTCAAAACGAGCGGGTACGCTCAGGCGGTCATATACTTTGCAGCACACACTCAATTGACCGAGCGCCATATGATATCCACGCAACGGATCGAAGGAGCGGTAAATGACTCAGATTAGCCGTCGAAGTGTGTTGGCCACTACCGGCCTGGGAATGTTGTTGGAAGGTTTTCTAAAGGGATGGGGCCGCGAATCGGCCAGGGATGCGCAGGCAGCCAAAACACAGGACGAAGGCGACACCAAATCCCTTGCTTTGGCGAAGTATCAGCCCGTCAGCATGGTCCGCCTGAAGGAAACACATGTGCCGCGAGCAAAATATCCGGTCATCGATTTCCATACCCATCTCACTGACTCCGCAAAAGCCGTCAATGGTGTCTCCCTGGGATCGGAACGGGTCATCGCCGCTCCACCGAACGAACTGTTCCCCGTAATGGAGCGCAGGAATATTCTCGCACTGGTTAACCTCACGGGCGGTTTTGGAACGGGCCTACAAGATACAGTTGCTCGATACGACAAGAGCTTCCCAAAACGTTTTTATACCTTCACCGAACCGTCGTATCACCTTTTTCAGGATTCGAAATATCCAGAGCTCCAGGCAAATGCGATCATTGAGGCGCACCAGGAAGGGGCGAGTGGTCTAAAGATTTTAAAGACGCTTGGCCTATATTTGCGCGAGCAAACAACACAAGGCAAGTTGGTCAACGTGGATGATCCCCGTTTTGACCCGATGTGGGAGACATGCGCACACCTGCAAATGCCAGTTGCCATTCACGTATCGGACCCTCTCGCATTCTTCAAACCCACGGACCGTTTCAATGAGCGTTATGAGGAGTTAAGCAACCATCCGGATTGGTCCTTCGCGTCTCCTGAATTTCCGTCGAATGAGCAAATCCTCGAAGCGCGAAATCGGGTTTTTGCGCGCCATCCCAAGACGACGTTTGTCGCGTTGCACGTCGGAAACCTCGCAGAAGACCTCCAGAATGTTTCAGAGAGCCTCGATCGCTTTCCAAATATGAATATTGACATCGCAGCCAGGCTCAATGAACTTGGGCGGCAGCCAAGAGCAGCGCGCAAGTTCTTCGACAAATACCAGGACCGCATCCTTTTTGGAACTGATGCGACACCGCATGGGGACGAATACCCGCAGCAGGTTTTCAACGACAGCCTCTACGAAATCTACTTCCGATTTCTGGAGACGGACGATGAATACTTTGACTACGCTCCAGCCCCGATACCGCCTCAGGGGCGCTGGAAAATATCTGGAATCGATCTTCCCGATGCAATCTTGCGGAAAGTCTATAACCAGAATGCGGCCCGGTTGTTAAGCCATACGGACTAGTTGCACCTTCCGGAGACTACTGCAACACAAAATTAAAAGTGGCCTTTAAGGCCATTTTCAGAATGCGAGGATCCTGGGCTGAGGTGATTAAAGTAGTGACCAGACGGAAGTAAGATTTACGCGTGGCACGTATATCGTCGAAAACGGCCTTGAGTTGAGGAACGGCCCCAATCTCCTCATGCGGCGACTACCACCGCCGTCCCCAGGTTTACTGCAGGAGACACTCATGCATACAAATTCACCTTAGCCGTATTGTCGGCAGTTTCCTGCGCACTTAGCGTCGAGAGCAGATTCGACCCCACGTCGGTGGTCGCACTACTTGCGTTGGAGTTGCTATCGGGCAGCGTGCTTAGAAGGCCCAACACATACGCAGGCGTTGCCGCCGAAGCTGCATACGATGCCGGCGTAGCCGGAGCAATCAATTCCTGTTGCAAGGCCGTGAACGCGCTGTTGATCACGGCCGATTTGCCCGAGCCGAGGGCCTGGCTCATGGTCGAAAGATCACCCTGTAGTTGAAGGCTATTGGCAGTCACGGCAGACGCCGGATTAGACGCCGTGAGCGCGTTCTGGATCGCGCCTATCGCCGTAGTCGCGCCGGTTGTATCCCCGGATTGGATCGCTGTCGACAGAGCCTGCATTTCCTGCCCGATCTGTTCAGCAGGGTTGCTGCCCGTTGATGGCAACCAGGGCAGATTGCCGCTAATGCTTGAAATAGCCGAAACCGATGACATGGGTGAGCCTCATAAACGTGCTTCGGATTCTGCTATCGACACTTCCAACCGATCCGTTCAGTACGATCAAGAATATTGTTTGCCGCAATCCCAACTGCCCAATCCGGATACTACGGCTCAGAAACCATAGCGGCACATGACAAACAATGCCGGGTCAGTTTTGGTTACTTGGGCAGGGAGCCGAGCCGCATCAGACGCTCCGCGCCACCAATTCAGCTCGGCTAGTCCATGCCGTCATTTGTTACGCGGCCTGTAAGCCCGTCTCGGCGAACCGGCGTCTAGAAAAGAACCGACGATGTCTTTGAAGCCTGACCTAAACACGGGGGGTCGGGCTTCTTCTTTGCGCTAAGTACGAGCGTAGCGTAACGCAGAATCGAGATTGGCTGGAGCACCGCACCCGACCCCATCCCGCTCTAATGCTTGAGTATCAGCTTCTGCACCCGCCAGTTCAGTAATTCTGCGACGTACAGCTCGTTTTCTGAAGGGCATGCAATTTCGTGGATCCATCCGAATTGCTTCCACTGCTTTCCGGCTTCGCCCAGGTAGCCAAGTACCTTGCCGTCGAGACTCAGCTTGTAGATCCGGCCGGGGTAGGCGTCGGAGCTAAAGAGAACCTGGTTCGGTCCCGGCGTGATGCAGATCGCCCAGGGCGAACCGGCTTGCATCGTTCCGTTGGCGGAAGGACTTTGCACTGGCTTGGGACCGATCGCGGGCCGGGCGTTGGGATCGAAAGGCACGTCGATGGTGATCTGGCGAAGAAAGTTGCCCTCGCCATCAAACACCTGGATCCGGCGGTTGCCCCGGTCGGCTACATACACGTTGCCCCTGGCGTCAACCGCGATGCTGTGCGGGACACTGAACTGACCCGGCTTGTCCCCCGGCTCACCCCAGGACTTGAGCCAGTTGCCGTTCTTATCCGCCTTCGCGACGCGTGAGTTAATGTAACCATCGCTGATATAGGTGTTGCCGGCCTGGTCCCAGGCCATGTCGGTGACCTGGCGAAACATTCCGTCGACCGGGGGCAGCGGCGGCTTGGGGTGCTTGAGCGGCTCGGTACCTTCGTCAGACGCTTCCTGCTTACGGCCAAACACCATCGCGACCCGGCCTTCCGGGTCGAATTTGATGACCATGTCAGAGCCTTTGTCCGCAACCCAGATGTTGTCCTGGGGGTCGACCTTTACCGAATGACCGAAGGACCATGCGTAGAGGTTATGACCGATTTCGCGAAGGAACTTGCCGTCAGGACCGAACTCGAGCAGTTGCGATGCAGCAGCTCCGTAAGCAGGCCCGGTCGTGTTCCCACGAGACAGGGCGAATACGTGGCCTTTGGAATTTACGGCCACACCGGCCATCTCTCCCAGGTAACGGTCCGGAGGGAGTTTTAGAAAATTTTCGACCGAACTATACTCAATGGCTTGCTGTGAGAACAACGGCAGGTTCGTGAGCAGCAATAAGAGGAAAAGCAGACGCTTCAAGTTGACCCTCCCGGCACCGGTCCTCACTTTAGTCGAGCACCGGCTGCCATGCAAATCAGGGCGCACCGCTAGCCGAGGATTGCCTGCATCTCTCCCACTGCGATCTCGAGCTGCATGTGGGAAAGGGCCGTAGCGATGCCGTGAGAAGCATCCCTGGCGGAATCAAGGACGCGTTCAAACATCTCCAACTCATAAATCCTGACGGCCTCCCTCCAGTCGTTCGACTCAGACAACAAGCGCCCCAACTCGGCTGCGTCGCGCATGGCGTTGTTGACCCCGCTGCCACCATAGGGCGACATTAGGTGCGCAGCATCTCCGAGAAGGGTGATGCCGGTTCGGTTCGTCCAACGATGCCCCACTGGAAGCGCATAGAGCGAGAGGGGTTGAATTCGATCGCTGCTGAGCCGTATCAAATCCTTGAGTTCAGGCGCCCAATCACCGTAGAGACTTAGGAGCTTTTCGCGCACCTCGCCAGGATTTGAGAAGTTGAAGTGCTGTCCCGCCCAGCCCTCCGGCATCCTCATGGCAGCGTACACGCGGACATGTGCATTGGCATTGCGCTGCGCTATCAGGGCTTTGGCGTCGTCCCCATAGGCAGCTAGATTGCCATGGCCGACAAGCTGTGACAAGGATGGATAACGCGCGTCGATATCATCGATCCCAAATTCAATGATCGTCACACCGGTGTACTGCGGCTTATAAGACGAGACAAGGGGACGGATTTTGGACCATGCCCCATCTGCACCCACTACGAGGTCGAAAGGCCTCCCGTTTGCATTTTCGAAGAGCAGATCGTAGGTTCCCTCTTCGCTCGGACGGGCCTTCTGAAGTTCGTGACCCCACTGGACGAAATCCTGAGGTAGCGAGTCTAAAAGAAGATCCCGCAATTGCGTTCTGTCAATCTCAGGGCGGTCGTCCGCGGCGTCTCCGGGATGGTCGAAATGAGCTTGGGCATGTTTGTCGAGAATACGCATCCCCTGATCTTCATAACGAGCGAGATGACGGAATTCCCCCATTAACCCTGCCTGGTCCAAAGCAAACTGTCCTGAGGCAGCATCGAGATCCAGCGTGCCTCCCTGGGGGCGGGCGAGAGCATGCGAATCTCGCTCGAAGAGGGTACTTCTTATACCTCTGACATGCAGGACACGGGCGAGTGTCAATCCTCCCGGACCCGCTCCGACGATGGCGATATTTGGCGTTGTGGACATAAGAAGGCTTTCTTTCGCTAGGCGGAGAGTGGTCTTTCGGGAAGCGGAACGGCTGTAACGGTCATGACCGTTCACCGTAAGGCGTTCCCTCGGCGGCAACGGAGACGGCCTTGAGCGCTCGACCCAGAAGTTGCTGAATGGTGCGACGAGTCTTTGCACCCTGGGGTGAGAGACGGATGCTTTCTATCAGAACCGTTTGCCATGCTGCCACAAACAGCGACGCAATCAGGCGGGCTTCCATATCTGGAGTCAGTCTTTTGACGGCCTCGGCCAGCGCGCCGGCAAGATTCTCCACAGCACCATCCCGCATTTCGCGTGCACGGGCGCGAAGAGACGCACTCTGGGCTATTGCGTTCCAGAAGTCCAGTGATTCCCTTTGAGGCGCCAGTGTTTGCTTAAGAAAGTCGTAAGAGAGCCGCTCGAGGACCTCTACCGGGGATTCGTTTTCGCGGCGCTCGGCAAAGGCTGTTCGAATAAGAGCTATCAACTGACCTTT
>CAZSUK010000090.1:0-20727 GCA_964609355.1 uncultured Acidobacteriaceae bacterium
GGTAGGGTCATTTCCGTCCCGTCCCGGATTGTCGTTCCTAGCGACTTACCGTGGTTGAGAGGAGAATGGGTGTTCTGCGGAATTACGAACGAAATGATCCGCATGATTATCAAAGACGGTAAGGTCGACAACAACACGCTCCCGAACTGAGCGTGCGGAGGCAAGGAATGGGCAAGCGATTGGGGAACGTCATCGTCTTGGCAGTATTCGCAACGGTGTCAATGGCAGTTTTCTTTGCCGGTGCTCAATCCGTTTCCCTCGATCCAGCCAAGATGCAGCGCATCGGCAGAATCGATGAGGGATTTCAGTCCTACAACGTCGAAATGCTCGAGGTGACCGGCGGGAAGTTTTGGAAGCCCTATAGCTCTCTTGCGCAACAAACGAGTGGATCGGTTGCATCCTCAGGTGGTACTCCGGCTGGCATGGACCCGAACATGTATGAATATCGTCCGCCTGTGGACCTCGCCAACGCACGTTTGCGGAAGCTCGCCGAGGCGCTTGGGCCAGCGTATATACGGGTAAGCGGGACCTGGGCAAACACAACCTACTTCCAGGATAGTCCGGGGCCTGCTATGAAAACCCCACCGTCCGGTTTTGGTGGTGTTCTCACCCAACAACAATGGAAGGGGGTGGTGGACTTCTCAAAGGCGGCCAACGCAGAGCTTGTTACCTCGGTTGCTATAAGCCCTGGTGTGCGCAATGCGTTGGGTAAATGGACGCCAGTCGAAGCAGCTAAGATCTTCGCGTACACGAGATCCATTGGCGGGAGTATCGCCGCGACTGAGTTCATGAATGAACCGAACGTCGCCTCCATGGGTGGCGCGCCTAAAGGTTACGACGCTGTCGAGTACGGGGAAGATGTGACCGCGTTCAAGACGTTCCTTGCCGGGCATTCCGCCAAGACAATCCTGCTTGGCCCCGGTTCTGTGGGTGAGGGCGGTCTGTTGTCGATGCCGGGCCCAGGAATCATACCCAGCACGGACCTGCTTTCGTCTGCCGGCGCCGCCTTCGACGCGTTTTCTTTCCACGTTTACCCGGCTGTCTCCAACCGTTGCTCCAAAATGGGCGCTGCTATGGGAACGAGCGCGGCGAATGCTCTCTCAGCGGAATGGCTTGGTCGACCCCAAACAATCGAGGCCTACTACGCAGGCCTACGTGACAAGTTCGATCCGGGGAAGCCGCTCTGGATCACAGAAACTGCTGATGCCGCGTGCGGCGGTAATCCGTGGGCATCGACGTTCCTGGATACGTTTCGATACCTGAATCAACTAGGCATGATGGCGCACGACGGCGTACAGGTCGTCATGCACAACACGCTTGATTCCAGCGACTATGGGCTATTGCACGAAGGCGACTTCACACCTCGCCCGAACTTCTGGGCTGCCGTGCTCTGGCGGAGACTGATGGGAACTACAGTGCTGCAGGCCGGGGAGTCACCTTCGCCGAACCTGCACCTTTACGCTCATTGTCTCCGAGGTGTAAACGGGGGAGTGGCTATACTCGCCATCAACGCAGACGAAAAAACGGAACAAACGCTTTCTCTTCCAGGCCCCTCGAAAAGATACATGCTATCGGCGGAGTCGCTTCAGAGTAACCGGGTGCGGCTGAACGACGTGCTGCTCGAACTCGGAGCTGATGATGCTTTGCCAGAACTCAAGGGGATTTCCAACCCTGCCGGAACAATTAAGATGCCTCCGGTGAGCATCATGTTCATTGGAGTTCCTGCAGCAGGCAATAACGGCTGCAGATAGTTACACACAGCAACAAACGGACAGATTGACAGAGAGCGCCGGGATCATTCTGGCCACGCTGTGAACATAGTTGCAGGTGATGCATCTGTGAATGCACGGCCCGGGAAGATAAGGTGGAATTTCTGTGAAGTTGGTGTGCATTCGGCGTGTAGGAAAAGCGAAGCTGCTCAATCACGCGTCGTCACCGCGCGGCGTGCTGAACGGAGTAGCTCAGCTCCACCTGGGCGAAGAAAGGCTGGCCCGCGGGTACTGCGACGCTGTACACAGTCTGCGGCCCCGGCTCATCCTGGGTCAGCCGGCGCGTCCCGTCCAGGCCGGCTTGCTGTTCGGCCCTGGTCCACGGGCGGCCTACGCCGCCCACCATTTCAAAGCGCTGCGTCGCTCCTCTCCACTTCTTTTCCCATGCGGCTACTTGCTCGGGAGAAAGCGCCTGCGCGTCTGCGCCCACGTTGATTCCCTCCACGGGCTTGTCGCTGACGATCACGGTAAGCTGTTCCCCCATCTGGCCGTCTTTGCCCTTGTGGAGAGTGAAATAGTTTGGCCGGTCTTCTTGCGCTGGAATCTCAATCAGCTTGCCGGCGCTCACCTGGTTGTCTCCGCTGTGAATACGAGTGGTGGGGAAGATCAAGTAGGGCTCGCCGACTTTGCCGCCGGCGTACTGTTCACGGTCAATCACATAAAGATAGCCGGTCCAGGGCGACTCAATGCTGATGCGAACACGATCCCCCTCGCGCATTGGCGAGCCCGCGGCCACGCGTTGTGGCGTCCAGGAACTACTCTCCGCCGCTTCCTGTACGAGAATCCTGGGTCCGCCATCACTGCTCACCGAAGGCCGCAGGCGCCAGATCGTGATCCCCATTTGCCGCATCGTGCCGCTGCCGGTTTTCACCGGAGCGCTCACCAACTTGTAGCCAGACCGGGCGGCCGACCTGGTCTCTGGTTTCTCCGGGCGTGCTTTCACAAACTCTTCCGGCGTGACGGAGCGCGTGTCTGTATCCTGCGCTGTAGCAGAAAGAGCGATCATGACCACAACCGCGCACGCAAACAGCGACGCCGGCCAATGACCGAACCGTATCCCATTGCTCATTCCTTGCTCCGATCTACTTCCATTCGCCCTGCTGCACAAACGCCGCCCAATAGTAGGGGGCGGACCACTGTTTGTTTTTTGCCATGGCCGCCTGCGCCAGGCGCAACGCCGCGGCCGGCGCAAGTTTTTGCTGCAGGAGTTTCTGGTAAAACACGGCCATTAGTTCTTCCGTGGCGCGGTCATTCACGCTCCACAAACTCACCATCACCCGGGGTGCTCCCGCATACATAAAGCCCCGCGTCAGGCCCACAATGCCTTCACCCCGAATCTCTTTGCCCAAGCCAGTCTCGCAGGCACTCAACACCACCAGGTCGGCCGGCAATTTCAGGTTATAGATGCCACTCACGCGCAAGAAGCCCGGCTGCGGGCGACCGCTCTTATCCACCAAGGCAAGCACGATGGCGGAAAGGTCTGGCTGCTCGCTGTCTAAATAGCCATGGGTGGCAAAGTGCAGGTAGCGGTAGCGTCCGAGGTCGGGGCCGGTCGCCGTAGCCAGACTGGCCTGGAAATCAAGCGCCTCCAGACTGTCTTTCGTGCCCGCAAGTTTGATAATGCGATCTGCTTCCTGCCGGGTGAAGGGCAGTCGTGGCACGCGCAGGGTCTCCTCGGCGTTCTCACCCGCACCGTGTACCAGAATGCGTGAACTGTCGACCTGAGTGTCGATCGCCGTCGCGACCGCATGGTGCCCGTGTACGCGCGGATCGTCTGCCTGGAAGACCGGGTCTGCCAGAACCGCAATCAATTCGGGTGCGGGCCGGCGGCCGGCGATCTGTTGGCGCAGTTCGGAAACGGTCGAGGCCGAAGGCAGGCTGACGATTTCATGTTCCTCGACCAGCAGCGTTCCCGTCGCGGCCACGCCGGGCGCCGGCAGCATGGCAAACGGTACGTGCTGCAGCGAGCCGTCCGTAACCAGCACCAGGCGCCTGCCCCTCAACTCACCCGCGGCCGGCCCCAGCACCATGTTGCTGAGTTTGGTGGATGCTTGCGGTAACTGCGTATCAGCCGCGGCGATGCGGGCTTTCGTCTGCTCCGCCGATTCGCCTTTCACGTAGGTTCCCCGGGCCATCAACAACCCCGTCACCTCGCGAACAGATTTCTCGATTTCGCTCCGTGGCGGTAGCTCATAACTCTTGACGCCGGTCGTCGTTACCGTCCAAAGGTAGCTGTGCAACTCACCCAGCGCGTATTCCAGCAGAACCGTGTCCGGGTCCAGCACTTGCTGCTCAATCTGCTTCAGCGTAAGCGGCTGAGGCTGGGTTATTGCGGAATACCGCGGGCTACTCTTGCGGATCGCAAGCTCTACCTGCTCGGATTCTCCTTCTAATTCGCGAATCTCCTGCTTCAGAGCTGTGGCTCGCTCCTGGGCGCCGTCGCCGCGCAGGGTCAGCAGCCGCTCGGCTTTGGAGTTCAGCAATCCGGAGATCTCCCGTTGCCGCTCGAGCAGCCTGGGGTCCACGCCCTGGCGGAAGTCCACCCGGGCCTCCGCCAGCATCTCGAGCAAACTGCGCGCCCGTTGCCGCTCCGCCGCCTCAAAGGCTTCGTCCTGCTGGTGCAAACGCATCAGCAGATCGATATAGAATTCGCCCAGGCTCTGCTGGGTCGCGAAGTACGAGGCGCGATCTTCTTGCGCGCCCGCGGTCGCGCGGACTTTTTCCACCAGCGCCAGGGCCTCTTCGGCGTGCTGGCGCGCATCGCCCAGCTGGCCCTGGTCCCGCTCCAGCTGGGCCATTTGCTGCAGGTCTTGCGCGGCGTGGCTGCGGTCACCTACCGACTCCAGAATGGCGAGCGCCTGCCGGCACGCCGTGAGGGCCTGCTGCGGCTGCTCGAGCGCCGCATACACCCGGCCAAGGATGCCCAGCGCCAGCCCTTCGGCGCGCCGGTCCCCGGCAGCCCGCAGCAAGGTGAGTGCTTCCTGTAACTCTTGCAGTGACGTTTGCGGCTCCCCGGCGGCCAGGTTGGCAGAAGCCAGATCGCGCAGCGTCAGTCCTTGATGCCAATGGTCACCTGTGGCGCGGTCGAGCGCCAGCGCCTTTTGGTAAAGTTGCAGAGCCTGCGCTGTCTGATCCTGTGACTGATACGTGGCAGCCATGCCTACCAGGGTGGCCGACTCTTCGCGTTGGTTTCCCTCCGCTTCGTCGAGCGCCAGGGCCTGTTTGTAATACTCCATCGCCCTGTCGTTTTGCCCCAGGGTGAAGTTGATGCGGCCGAGATTTCTCAGCGTAATGCTTTCCCGCTCCTTATCGGCGGCCGCGCGGAATATGGGCAGCGCTTGCTGGTAGTATTCGCCGGCCTCTTCCCACTCCGCCATATCGGCATGGATCTTGCCGATGTTGTTCAGCGCGGATGCTTCAGAGGTTCGCGCACCGCTCGACCGCAACAGGGGCAGTGCTGCCTGGTAAGCCGTCAACGCGCGGGGCAAATCTCCCAGCACATCGTAGGCGCCACCCATGTTGTTGATGGTGGAGCCCTCCATGCCGTGAGCTTGGAGCGCATGAAAGAGCAACCGGGCTTGCTCATCGACCAGCAAAGCGCCCTTGAAATCACCGCTTTGCCCGCGCACCACGCCGATGCCGTAGAGCGCGAGCGCCTCGTCGTACCGCAAACCTGAGGAGTGATAAATCACAGCCGCACCCTGGAACTTGTCCGCGGCCGCGGCCAGTGAGGCTGCCTTGCCTTCGGAAAGCAAATTGTTCGCTTCATCGACGGCGCGGTCCGCGGCCACATGCTGCGCGTCCTCGGCGGTCGCCGGCCGTAGCGCAAGCACCGTCACCTTGTAGGCACCGGGAGCCACTTTGGGGTTTGAGGCGATAATCTGCAGCCGGTATTCTCCTGAGGCGCCGGCGATGGCGGCCATCGGCTCCGGGCCCTGGTCATTGTTGAGGCTGTCCATGTGACCGATCGGGCGGCCGTCCGGGCCTAGCAGGGCCACTTCCACATCGATGCCTTCCTGCTCTACCACTGCATCGAAGAACTGGCCCGCTTCGAGAGCCACGCGGTACTCGTGCGTTTGCCCGCCTGAGAGCGCGCGCTCCACGCTGACATTCGGCTTGAGCACAGGGGTTTGCTGCGCCGTTGCAGCGCCTGTGCTGAATAACACGAGCGCTAGGCCAGACAGCCACATGCAAAACGCAAACGATTCCGCCGGACGGTATAGAGTGGGCGCCCCATATCTCCCAACCTTCTTTGTTGGGAGATATGGGGAGTGCCAAGGTTGCGGATGCGCGCGCGACAGCCTTCCCACATTTCGCTGCGCGAGATAGGGGGCAGCCGCTATGTTCATCCTTTTGAGCCCTTATCCGTCATGTAAGGCGCCCGGTTCTACTTGCCTTGAGAAGCCGTCCAGGTTCCGTTTTTCCGCAGTTTATCCAAGTAAGTTCCAGTGAACGTACTGGTGGTTGGATTCCATACCCCTGATCCATAATGCGTGCCGCTACCCCACCAGCTCAACTCATTATCGGTCCAGGTGGAAACTGCAGTCAGTGCGGGAGAGCCTGTGGGGTATGCCCAGCTAGCGACCGGGCTTAAGGTTCCATTGGCCGCCTTGTTGAGGGTAAGCGTACCGGTCGTGCCGTCGTCCAGCGTTACCACCCAGCCGCCGGTCGACATGGTAAACGCCTCATTGGGATACAACTCTCCTTCATATTGTTGTTGGCTGGAATCGGCGGACGACGCCTGCGTCACAGAAATCGAGATCGACGTCGGAGCTGTTCCGGGACCCACCATAATGCCACTTGCCGAAAGGAACAATGGGTTCGGAACCGCCGTTTCTCCACCAATATAAAAGGCAGAAGCGTTTGCGTGGTTAGGTGCGGAGGCCACCCATCGGCCGACAACCTGGTAGGCCACTCCTTGAAACCAGACCGTGCTGGGGGCCTGGATATTACCGTTCTCACCAACACAAGTTAGACTGATCGCGATCGTACCGTCCGCGCTCGCTAGATTCCAGTTAGACATTGCACCTTCCTCTTCTTATCCAGGATTTTCGCTGACTTACCTACCGACTAAAGGAAACACAGCCAGGAACAATCTGCAATATACAAGACCCTTCATTCATGTTCCAGATCCAGCCGGCCGACCACCACGTCTCCATGTCCCTCTAAGCTCGTCTGCTGGTTTGCCGGGTCGTTCGTGGCGCTGGCCAACGGCGCCTTCGCCAGCAATGCCGGTACGGCCTGCATCAACTGTGGGTCGCGGATGATCTGCGGATCCTGCTGACCTGCCTGGCTGGCCGCGAACATTTCTTCTCGCGCCCGCTCCAGCTCAGGCGGCGGATGGACCGCCCACACCAGCCAGAATTTCTCCCGCCCGGCTTGGTTATCCAGCAAGAGCCATGCACTTTCGACCCGCGTACTGGCCATCACCTGGGCGGATCCCTGGTTGACCGAGGGAGTGGGGAACACCAGCGACAGGTCGGGCTTTCCGTCGCGCCCGGGTCCCTCGTTGAGCAGGTAGAGTGAGCCGGCCTGGGGCAGAGTAAAGTCGAACTTCACCTTCCATCCGTTCTCGAAAATTTCCCGGCCGGTTGCGCGGAACGGCGCTTGATAGGGTTTACCCTGCCGCATCTTCTGCACCAGCAGGGAATAGCTAAGCCGCCGCTCCGGCAATGCGGCCACACTCGGGCGGTGGCCCAGATGGGACAGAACGCCCCAGCCTACCAGGGCAGCCAGTGCCAGGCCGGCGATGCCAAGAAAAGCCAGCTTGGGCGCCGCCGCCCTCTGGGTACCCGGCCTCGGCGCCCCATCCAGCTCTCGCCGCAAATGTCGCAGGTCCACCGCCATGTCGGCCATCGACTGGTAGCGCTGCCTGGGATCTTTGGACAGCGCTTTCAAGAGAATGCGGTCCAGTGGCTCCCCGGCGGAAACTCCTGAAGCACTGAGCGGCTTGGGTTCGCGGGTTAGCACCGACGCCATGGTGTCGCTCATGGTTGGGCCGGCGAATGGTGACTTGCCTGAAACCATCTCATACAGCACCGCACCGAGGCTCCAGATATCGGTTCGCGCATCCAGTTCCTGGCCGCGCGACTGTTCTGGCGACATGTATTGGGTGGTGCCCATGATCTGTCCCGCGGCCGTCAGCGTGGTTATCTCGCTTTGCGCGATGGATGCTGGTTTCGCTAGCTTGGCCAGGCCAAAGTCCAGGATTTTTACGTAGCCATCCGGGCGCACCATGATGTTGGCCGGCTTGATGTCCCGGTGGATAATGCCCGCGGTGTGAGCAGCCGCGAGTCCCTCGGCACACTGCGCGGCGATGTCCAGGGCGCGGGCGGCCGGCATCGGTCCGCGGCGGATTAACTCGCGTAGCGTGTTTCCTTCCACGTACTCCATGGCGATGTAGTACGTGCCATCCGCTACGCCGAAATCGTAAATCGTCAGGATGTTGGGATGGTTGCGCGCCGAAGCCGCTTTTGCTTCCTGTTCGAACCGTTGCACCAGGTCGGCATTGCGTGTGGACTCTGGCGGCAAAACCTTGATCGCCACCGTGCGGCCCAGCCGGGTGTCGTGAGCGCGGTAAACCTCGCCCATGCCGCCAACCCCGACCATTGACTTGATCTCGTAGGGACCGAGTTTCGAGTTCGCTGCCAGGGACATTCTTTATGCAGTCTCGGGTGTTGAGGTAGAGGCTCGATTGTGCAAGACAAAGGGTTTCCGTGACAGACCGAAGTGGCACTTGGAAAACACGACAGCTCGCTCACCGGTCTTTGGGATCGATCCTACGGTCCGCGAGCCGGTCCAGCAAAGTGCTACTTCGGTCTGTCATCGAAACTTTAACGTAAATGCTCAACGATTGCCGAAACGGGAAATCCAGGACAGACTGGGAGTGGACGGAAATCGCTCTTACGGAAGCTCTTGGCTTTTTACGCGGCCGCAGGGGCGTGAGATAAGGGACAGCCGTCTACCCATTAGAATGGCTGCAATCGGTCTGCCCTCCCTTTACCTCCATTTATATCTTTGATTCCCACTAACTACGGGCAGATAGTCGAGCGCAAGATTCAGCCCCGTGCTGGCCTTGGACAGTCTCGGTGACAGACCCGGAAGTGGCACTTTGGGAAACGGGCGAGTCGCCCACCGGTCTTTGGTCTCAAAACTCCCGAACCTTACGAAACTTCAGGAACGATCGAGGATAGCCCGCGGCTCCGTCCGGACAATCGCAAAGGCGCGACCTCGCTTCCACTCCACTCGCCCAGTGAGGATTTCTCCTTTACGGTCCCAAGTTAAGTACAGTTCGACAACCGAGTGGTCGCCTCCTCGTTCTCGCGTGAACCAGCGCTTGTTCCATCCCCGGGAGCCAAAACGGGCACCAAAACCGCAGCTGGTGAATGAGCAGATACATGGCTTGCACGCGCGAGAGGATTCAACCCCGCTCGGCCTGCCACGACGGAGAAGGCAATGAGCGTATAGAGTTGAGCGGCAACTGCCGACCATGCGATTCCTACCGCTTTAAACCGGGGTGCAAGCAGCAAAGAGACAACGATGCCGAGCAAGACCGCGGTAAAATTCACGAAGTTAAATCGGTTGTCCAGGTGATTTGGCAGCAGCAGCTGGAAGACGACCACTGTGCTGAGTGCGATCAGCGGAATCCAAAGGGAAAAGACGCGCAACACCGGGACCGACCCCTGGAAGGCAGGTCCCAGGACCAGGCGTACAAGCAGCGGAGCACCGATAAAGATGGCCAAGCCTAGAGCCAAACCTAGCCCGCCCAAAAGAAAAAGGCTCACCCGCACGGTTTGCATGGAACGTCTGGGATTGTTCTGCGCCTGTTGCGTCAATTTTGGGTAGAGCGCTTGGTTCACTGGCCACATTCCCTGCTGAAAGACTCGCGTGATCCGTTCGGCGCCAGCGTACTCACCCAGCGCGGCTACCGGCGCAAGCGAACCAAGGACGAGTCCATTGACCGAACTGGAAAAACCCTGCACAACGCGAAATAAGAACATCGATCCCCCCAGTCGCAGTGCATTCCACACGGACGAGGGTGTAGGCCACCGAAAACCTACTTCGCGATACGCCAGAACGACCGTCACTCCATGAGCCACCACGCAGCCTAAACACTGGGCCGCCATGACCTTCCATCCATCGTCCGCCTTATGCACCAGCACAAAGATGCTTAGGGTGGCAAAAACCTTGCCGCCTATTTCCAGAGCACTGGCCAGACGCATACGCTCTAGCCCCTGGAAGAACCACAACATATTGATGCCCTGACAAACGCCCCAGATTGTACTTGCCCAAAACAACGTCCGGGAGGGCGCAATGTGGTGTGTAAATCGCCGCGAAACTACCGCCCCCGCGATGCACACAATGGCCAGCAGGGACTTCGCGCCTAACACTCCGGATATCAGCGCGGAGAGCCGTTCGGGCTCGTCACGCTGCAATGAAGTCTCCCGCGATGCGGAGATATCGAAGCCATACTCTACGACGCTCGCGATTACACCGCCGATCGCCTGCGAAAAAAGTACGACTCCCCACCCAGACGGGCCCAACACACGTGCGAGATAAGGAAACGTGAGCAGAGGTAGCGCGTAAGTGCAGGCCTGTACACCGTAAAGCGCGATTACGTTATGTACAAAGCCGCTGCGGAGCAGCTTCTTAGGACTGAAGTTCGAGAGGGAAGCGCTACGGGCCGAGCTTCGCGCGCGATGTTCATGGAAGTGTCGCAGCAGATTCATCGCCGTTCCTCGTTGGACTGGACATCACCGGCAAGTCTGAGCTGGAGCGCTGCAGTGCACAAAAAGCGCAAAGAGAAACCCGTTAAATCCTGGGCTGCTCACGATGTCGGAAAATGCAAGTTGTAGGTGGAAATTGCCCCGAGACAATAGACCCGGGCAGACAACCGTCGCTGTCTAGGCCGCGCCGATATGAGGAATATCGGTCGCGAACAGCGGAGTGATCAAAGTGCGGAAGGTCAAATCGAGTTTCATCAGCTTTTCTCTTCTCTGTTTAATAGGTAGGCTATGAGGTTAAATATTTCGGAATGGCGTGAAACACGAGAGCTAACCTCGCGAGTGGCGCGTGCTTAGGCTTAGCGGGCTGAATTGATCGCATAGAGCGACTCATCTCACATCCCCCAACGTAACAACCCCTGCAATGAAGGGTGTCAGTGTTCTGTCATCACAATGTCAATGGTTTGCAATTTAGGGAGATTTCACAGCAAAAAGGCGTGGGCCCCAAAGCAGTTCACTTCCCCACGGGTGACCGGATTAAACGAACTTGTTCTCACCAAGTAAGGAGTTTCCGGCCAATTCGCCGTTAATGCCCTTCACTGCGAGACCTAAGAGTCTGTGACTATTGCAATCCAGCAAAATATGGTCTTGATTTGTTTCGGACTACGCGCGACGCGCGCGTATTCGTAACGCAAGCCTGATTTCTTGCGCGCCAACCCATCGCTGTCGAGCTCTCTCCGACTGTTGAAATTGACTTCGACAGTTTCGACCCTCGACTCCTTTCGTCACCTTCGCTCATTCCCTTTCAACCACTTACCGACCCCCCGTGTTTGGCATGCACATTGCTAACTCAGTTGGGGGGAACAAACACGATGTTCAAGATTTCGGTCATTGATAGCCACACCGTACGCCGCTTGGTCCTGGAAGGCACGTTCATCACACCCTGGGTGGCCGAGCTAAGGACAACGTGGGCGGCGGCCAACGCGGACCTGCAAGACCGCAAGCTGGTTCTTGACCTCAAAAACGTGACCCGGATCAGCGAAGAGGGTGAAGAGGCCCTTTGGGAATTGATGCGTGAGGGAGCTACCTTTGACCTTGCCCTTAGAATCCGTAACCCTTATTAAAAGTATTTCTTAGTCGCCTTTTCTATTGGCGCGATCGCAGCGAACTGCTGCAGCCATTTTTGTTGGTACTCGATTGGGCTGAGGGAATCGAGTGTGGAATGCATTCGGCCCGGTTATACCAGAGCAGCCAATCGACGGTTTCATCCTTGGGAAACAAGGGGACGATCGACTTTATACCTATTCACCGTGTCAGGGGTTTTCACTGCTGCGAGAGAACTCGAGGACCGGACGGGACGTTAACGAATCATCGAGCAACTACGATAGACTGCGAAAGACAGAGCGTTACCGCGCTTCATACGTAGTCGCATTGCAAACGTACGCCTATTCGCGGGATTGGCGGATCGTTTCTTAAGGTCGTGAGTATCCCCCAGTTCGCTCGCAAACTGGGGCAATGTTCTTAGCGCGACTCTCCGTTCGTCGGGGAATTCAGGGGACTTTCTTGCTGCTGGTCACAACGTGCTTGGTCTGGACCGGCTGATCCGAGTTGAGAAATGCATCCACCTTCTGCGGGTAGTGCACCAGCATCGTCGCTACGAAAACGAGGAACGCAACAACCAACAGCAGCAGCGCAATCACAAAACTCTTGATGCTGTCTTTTTGGGTTACCCGTGGCACGCTCTCTGCTGGGAGGGAAACTTTGGACGAACCTTCCGCGCTTACCAATTTCAAATTCATCCCCCGACTCCTATTCGTTTGAGGAGCTTAGGCCGTATAGGCTGCTCCGATTCGTATGCCTTCTGCGGCTGGAAGCGATAACCGCCGAAAAGGGAAACATGTCGAGCAATGGTCCGATGCTGCTGGTACTGGATCTCCCGCACCGAGTGCCGGTCTCAGAACCCTAGCGATTGCTCCTGGTGGCGCCGTCGTGCACGCTGGACAGTTTTCTTGGCGAGCGAACAAGAGCCCAGCAGCCAAGTTCAGGGTTAAGGTGAGCCTAAGACTCAAGCTCAGCACGCTATTCGGGAGGTTCCATCGATTGTGCAATGGAAGGTGTCGTGAGCCCAAGCGCAAAGCGAGCGTTCGTATTCACGTTTCAATGCTGGCACTGCACGAGGAAGAGTAACCGTCATGGAAAATTAGATGCACTTTCGGCACTCGAAGCTGCGTAAATAGGAACGCCAAGTTGTGACACGCACGGAGAAAAACCTGGTGACCTGGAGTGGACCCCCTCGGTTGAGACAGCGAAAAAACAGGGACAGTTGCGGTTAGTCCACATTACTTAGGTCGACACCGTGACCGCCTGCCTTTTGAACGAAAATGTAAAAGGATTTAGCCCAGCTCGGGTCAGGATGATGGAGAAGGCTATCAAGCTATAGAGCTGGCCAATCACGGCTGACCATGCGATGCCTGCAGCCTGGTATATGGGTGCAAGCAGCAGAGCGCTCCCGAAGCCGAGCAACCCCGCGGTAACGATCACCGCGTTGAACTGATAATCCAGCTGATTAGGGAGCAGCAACTGGAAGGTCAACACCGTGGACAGTGCAACGAGCGGAATCCACAAGGAGAATACATGCAACGTTGCCACTGAGCCACGGAATGCATCACCCAAAACAACATGCACCAGGAGCGGGGCCGAAAAGAAGAGAATGAGCCCGAAGAGCAGACCGAGGCCTCCCAGGAAGAAGAGGCTTAGCCTGACCATTTTCATTGCGTCATGGCGATCGTCTCGCATCTGTTTTGTTAATTTCGGGTACAGTGCCTGGTTGATAGGCCACAGACCTTGTTGAAAGACGCGGGAGATTCGCTCAGCACCTGCATACTGGCCGAGAGCCGCCAGGGGAGCTACCCAGCCCAGAACCAATCCGTTCAGCGAACCGGTAAGCCCTTGGGCGGCGCGAAACAAAAACATCGACCAGCCGAGGCGAAGCGCGCGTTGCACCGAAGAAAACGTGGGCCACAAAAATCCCACTTCACGATAAGCCAGTACGATCGTGACGCCGTGCGCCACGATACAGCCCACACATTGCGCCGCCATTACCTTCCATCCATCATCAGGATGATGGACCAGTAGGAAGATACTTAGAGTAGCAACCACCTTGCCGCCGATTTCAAGAGCGCTGGCAAGACGCATGCGCTCCAAACCCTGGAAATACCAAAGCATATTGATGCCCTGGCAGACGCCCCATATGGTGCTCGACCAAAACAGCGCAAGCGACGGAGCAACGTGGTGGGTGAAGCGGCGGGATAAGATTGCTCCACAAACACAAAGGGCAGCCAGGATTACCTTTGCACCCAGAACACCGGAGATCAATTGAGAGAGGTGGCCGGGCTCACCCCGGTGCCGCGAAGTTTCTCGTGAAGCTGAGATGTCAAAACCGTATTCCACAAAGACGGCAATCACAACACCAATTGCCTGAGCAAAAACGACACTGCCCCAGCCCGCGGGCCCGAGGACGCGCGCGAGGTAGGGAAAAGTAATGAGCGGAAGGGCATAAGTGCAGATCTGGACCCCGTACAGGGCAGCAATATTCTGAACCAGACCTTGCCGGAGGAATTTTCCGGGATTCCAAACCACGTGTCACCACCTCAGGCTGTCGCGGGATCTTACAGTTCCCAGAAGGGCAACTACTCTTAGTGTACAGTGGCTCTTAACGAACATCAAGTATTACCGATCAATTGAGGCTTGATGAGATGAATACGGGTGGGAATGATGGAGAACCTGCTATCGAGGTCTCGGCTGACAAAATGCTACTTCCGCTGTCACAAACTCCCGGCCCCTGTACAGCACTTGGAATCAATTGCTTAGGGCGGCCGGGGGCTATTTTTGAGCAGTCCCAATCAGTAGTGGGCGCCGATAACCATCAAATCGTTTGGAAGCGCTGACAATTATCTGAGTTGTCTTCAGGAATTTCAACATGTCATGACTCACATCGCTGGGCCTTTTCGGGGAGGAACGGAATTTCCCCCGATGCAAGCAAGACCGTGTGGTCATCCCAGGCAGCACGATGGTAAGCCAACGGAAGTGGCACGTTGGAAAACGGACAGCCATC
Organism: uncultured Acidobacteriaceae bacterium; assembly: GCA_964609355.1. Lineage (GTDB taxonomy): Bacteria > Acidobacteriota > Terriglobia > Terriglobales > Acidobacteriaceae > PALSA-350. The sequence goes on from CAZSUK010000090.1 coordinate 14,607, forward strand.
TACCCATTAGAATGGCTGCAATCGACCCGCTTTCCCTTTCTCTCCATTGGTATCTATAACTCCCACTAACTGCTCAAAGAGCCGCTCCAACCTATCCGCGAGCGAATCGTCTTTCGTAAGAATTCCTGTATGCACCGCCGACGTCTGGATGATGGTGCTGCGCGGCGCGATCAGCCATTGGAAGCGTTCTCTCTGCGAGAGTTTTGCGATTGGCCCGGCTGTCTCGTCGCCTGCGCAGATGCGTACTACCCCGTCTGCGTGCTGCTTCACCGTTTCGAGGTCGAGCATTGGCCACAGCGTTCGCAGCCGTGCCTCGTCAACGTGGACCTTGGCTTCGAGCAGACGCTTCTGCAGGCAGAAGACGATTACGCCGATATTGAGGAACTCCTGCCGCTCGACGCGCGGGACTAATCGCAGCACGGCATAGTCAAACGAGGCTTTGGTGAGCACGGATCGCCTCCTGTTCGAAGTTTACTGCCGTCGCCAGACGGTGACTCAGGTACTCGAAGTACTGTGCGCGGCGTTCCTCCGCGGTCGTGGCGCCGGAAGCGATCCAGGGATCGGGGACCTGGTTGAGAATCGCACGCAGCACGGCGGGCGTGAGATGTTGACGGGCCAACGCGGACGCGTCCGCAATCGCGCTGGCCCACGGCAGCAGCACGTGCTGGTGAATCGCCGGGAAGGGCGACTCGGCCTTCTCTTCCGCCGTCTCCCAGTTGTGGTGGAAGAACAGGGCCGCGCCGTGGTCGATGAAGTGCAGCGAATGGTGCCAGATCAGCAGATTCGGGTTACGCGGGGTGCGGTCTACATTCTGCACGAAGGCGTCGAACCACACCGCCATTGACGCGATCTCGGGCGTCGTGCGATCGCCCGCCGCAGGGTCGAACATGGTCGAGCCGGGCAGATAGTCGAGCGCAAGATTCAGCCCCGTGCTGGCCTTGAGCAGATGACGAATCTCTGCGTCCGGCTCGTTGCGTCCGAGCGCTGCGTCGACTTCGGCAAAGACCAGCTCCGGCACCTTCAACCCCAGTGCGCGGCCGATCTCACCGGCTACCAGTTCGGCGACCAGCGCCAGCGGGCCTTGCCCTGCTCCGCGGAACTTCACAACGTAGAGCCCGAGGTCGTCCGCCTCGACGATCGCAGGCAGTGAGCCGCCCTCGCGCAGTGCGAGGACGTAGCGGATAGTCTGGACGGTACGCAGCATCCGTTTAGTGTATCGACAACCGAGGCAGGACCGGGTCTGGGGAACGCGACTTACGATGCTGCAATAGGTACGCTAGTCCCTCTATCTTTCTGCGAATTGACAGGCGGGCCCCATCGGATCCTCGAGGTGCAGCTCCTGCCAAGGAGCTTCCTCAAACTCCCTCAGGTGCGAAGCCGCACGCGAGGGCCTGACCAACGAGGAATGGCAATCATGATGGGTCAGCTAGAAGACTTCGATCGTGGCCGCATGAACCGGGGCCGCGGCAATCCTCTGGTCACGCGTGATCAAAGGAGCCGCTAATTCTTCGGCAAGCGCCACATAGGCTGCATCGTAAGCACTCAGATTCTGTCTCAGCTGCCAGATGCGATTGAGGAGCAAGACGGGGGCATACCGTGTAACACGAACCGCGATCAGATCTTCCATCGCCTCCTCGGACCGTTTGCGTGCCAGCGTCCCCTCGCGCACCAGACGCCGCAGGACCTGAGCAACCTCCACATCGAGCAAATGAACGGTGTGCAGGGTATCCTTGCGCGCGTAGATACGCTCCTCTATGCGCTGTCCGGCTGGGGTTTGCAGTAGCCAGTCGACGGTCGCGGAGGCATCGAGCACGATCATCGCACAGTACGTTCCTCGCGCAAGAGTCCGCTGGTGTCGAGAGCGACGGGAAGCGGTTTGCGCTTGTGCAGACGCTCACGAAATTCGGCCAGCGTCGGACGTTCCGCGATCTCTCGGAGCTCACCGAGCAAATAGTCTGAGAGCGACATGCCCGCCATCGCGGCCCTGGCTTTCAGGCTGCGATGAAGAGCATCCGGGACATTTCGAACCTGGATCATTCTCGCCATGCTATGAACATAGTTGCATGTGATGCACATGTCAATGCACGGCCCGGGAAGATATGGATCGTCCTGGCTCAGCTTCGCTTCGCAGATTCCATGCTCGGTGCCGACTTCCGGATGGCCAATGTTCAGTGGGGTGTCGAGGTGAGTCTGCGTATTCGACTGACATGCAGGAGTTGGTCTGCGTATGATGCTCGCAAACTCGGTGCCTGTAGACGAAAGATCCAAGAAATCGAGGATCAGGTTTGTCTCGCCGCCATTCGGAGGAGTTCCATGAATCGAGAATTAGCATTGAAGGTCGTGCTGGCGGCGGTGGGATTGCTCTTTGTCGCTTTGCTCTACCCCATGGTGGTGTTTGTCCGACAAGCGCCTGCACTTTCTATGCAGTTCAGCCTGTACGTTACACTCGGCGTCTTTTTACTTTTAGCCATCCGCAATCCGTCGGCGAGTCGCAGCGTGATTGCCTTCACTGCGTGGTCGAGTTTCGCTCATGCCGCACTCATGGGCACCCAGGCATGTCGCAACATGGTCGCACGTGGAGAACTGATTGGGGTGGCTGTTCTCGTGATCATTGGGGCCGCCTTAATTGCGCTCGCGCCACCGAAGCAGCTTCTGCAGTCAGCGTCACACCCGAGCCAACTCCAGTCACGTTGACGGGTCGTTGCCGAAAGGTAGAAGCCCCCCTGTCGCCGCACCTCTCCTACCTGGGACCTACTCGTAACGCAGAGCTACAACCGGATCAACGCGCATGGCTTTACGCGCGGGGATCCAGCAAGCCACAACCGCGACCGCAGTCAGGACAGCTGCCAGACCGGCAAAGGTAGCCGGATCTGTTGCACTTATGCCATAGAGCAACCGCGTCATCAGGCGGGTAAGAGCAAGTGCGACCCCTAGTCCGATGACGACGCCCAGCAAGGCCAGCCGTGTGCCCTGCCACAGTACAAGACGGAGCACGTCTCTTTGCCGCGCACCCAGAGCCATGCGAATCCCGATCTCCTGCGTACGCTCTCCCACCACATACGCAATCACACCATAGATGCCCACGCTGGCCAACCCCAGCGCCAGAGCCGCGAACGCGCCCAGCAAAATCATCGCGAAACGCCGGCCGGCCATCGAATCTGAGATCACGCTCTCCATCGTCTGATCGTTATAGATCGCCTGTTGGCTGCTCATTTCCTGGTTGGCGCGGCGAATGGAATCGAGCGCAGAGGATAGGCTCCCCTGATAACGCAACATCACGCCCGAACCCGACGGTGTCATGGCAATAAAGTTGTCCGGCATCTGCATACAGGGAAGGTAGAGCTGGGCCCGCAAAGTGTTTGTGTCGTCAAGATCGAGTCCCCACTGTTTGACGTGCGCAGCAATGCCCACGATCTCCACCGTCTGCCCGGTGTTATTCAGCGTGATCCGTTTTCCGATCGGGTTCTGTCCCGGGAAGTACTTCTGGGCAAAAACCTCGTCAACCACGGCAACCGACGGAGAATGCTCGTCGTCCTGGGGCGTGAGGAAACGGCCCTGTTTCAGTGGAGTTCCCATGACTTTCAAGTAGTCCGGTTCAACAATGTAGTCGATTGCCCAGCTCATATCGTTTTCGTTGGCCGGCTTGGGCTGGCCCTCGAGCCAGAATAACTGCTCGTCGTCGTCGCTGATGGGAACCGCGCCCCATGTTTGCGAAACCGCTTTGACCCCCGGGACAGACGCGAGTTTGTCATCCACCTCGCGAAACGCGGCGCGAATCCTGTTTGGGGAGGCACTCGTTATCGAGGGTGGCAACGACAGGCCGAAGGTCAGCACATTATGCGGATTGAAACCGGGATCGACGCTCCAGAGTCGCACCAGGCTGCGGATCATCAATCCCGCACCGATCAGCAGCACCAGAGCCAGCGCCGTCTCCATCACGACAAAGGTTCCCAGTGCACCGTGACGCCACCCGCTTACGCTGCGGCCACCTTCTTTAAGCGCTGCATGTGGGTCGGCTTGCGAGGTCTTCAACGCCGGCACCAGGCCAAACAAGATCCCCGTGAGCAGAGAAACCGCCATCGCGAAAGCAAGAACACGAAAATCGAGCCCGATTTCCTCCACCCGCGGCAGCGCCGAAGGCAGCAGCCGGATCGCGGCGTGCATGCCCCAGACCCCTGGGAGCAATCCAACGAAGCCGGCTCCAACCCCCAGCAGAATGCTTTCCGTAAGCACTTGACGGATGATTCTTCCACGGCTGGCGCCCAAGGCTACGCGTACGGCGAATTCGCGGCTCCGCCGGGCCGATCGCGCCAGCGACAGACTGGCAACATTGACGCACGCAATCAGTAGCACGAACCCCACCGCTGCAAGCAGCACGAGCAGCGTGCGCCGGACATCGCCCACAACCTCTTCTTTCAAGGGAACGATGCTGGCGCTAATCCCATGGTCAGCGTCAGGGAAGGCTACCGCGAGATTGCGCGTGACCTGGTCCATTTGGGCGCGGGCCTGTTCAAGGGTGACGCCGGGCTTGAGCCGTGCAATGCCATGAATGCCCAAACCGGCCCCTCGCTTCATCAATAGCGGATTGCTCCACTGACGAATGGGAGCGTATACATCCTGTTCGCGGAAGAACGGCAGGCGCAAATGGAAGCTCGCCGGGATCACGCCTACGATGGTGTAATCCTTCCCGTCGAGTGTGACTGCCTGGCCCAGCACGTTCCGAGCGGCATCGAATTTCTCCCGCCATAATCTTTCGCTGATCAGCACAACCGGACCCGCACCGGCCTGCTCTTCCGCAGCCGTGAACGTACGTCCGAGCAGGGGATGAACCCCAAGCAGGGGGAAAAAGTCTCGCGACACGAATTCGCCACGCACCCGCTCGGCGTCGCCTCTGCCGGTAAGGCTAAAAGCATAACGACGAGCCAGCGCCATCGCTGAGAAGACGCGATTATCCTTCTGCCAATCGAGAAAATTCGGGTACGAAATTGAGCCCTTTTCGAAATTCGGCTTGCTCTCGTGCAGCGCCACGAGCCCGTCCGGTTGAGGGAAGTGCAGCGGATTCAGCAACACGTCGTTCACAATCGAAAAGATAGCGGTATTGCCACCGATGCCGAGCGCCAGCGTCAGAACGGCGACAGCAGTGAGGCCGGGAGATTTGCGCAACATACGCAGGCCAACGAGTACATCCTGAACCATGGTCTCGAGCAGCTGTCCACCCATCGCCTGGCTGCATTCTTCGCGGAATCGTTCATAGCCGCCGAACTCGATGCGCGCCCGGCGTTCTGCCTCGACGTGGGGCAGGCCGGAACGTTCCAGATCGTCGATGCGGTGTTGGATGTGCGACGCAAGCTCTTCCCCTATTTCGCCCTGAGTTCGAGGGCGATGAAAGAGAGCGTTGCTGAGGGAGCGAAGGTAAGCAATCAGCTTCATATTTCCTCCGGTCGTGCGGCCAGAGCGCAAGCCATGGCCGCGGCAAGGCGGTTCCACGGATCCGCTTCTTCGGGCAAACGCTTGCGAGCCGCGGATGTCCGCTCGTAGAACAATGCTTGAATCGGCAAATCCAGGGTGCCAGGAAGAATCTGGGCTTCGCCAGTCACACCCCCTCCTAAGATGGTTAGGAGTCTAGTGCGCACTCTCCTAAATAGTCAAGGAGGAGAAGTTTCGGGGGACGTGCCCCGAAACTCCAGACAGGCATCCCGCGCAAGCATATGCAGCAGTTAGAAAATAACTTCCATTCTCGCGCCCAGAAGGGTCGTGGTATAAGCCCTGGTTGCGTAAGTGGGATGAACTGAGACTTCTATATCTGGACCAATCCTCACACTCTGCGTCAGACGAAGGCGATAAAACGTCTCGAAAACACTCTCATGATGCTTACCCGCGCGGCTCGGCTCACTATAGTTAAATGCTGCCCCGAACATATCTCCGCGGCGCCCAAATGGACGTATCCGGGCCAGACCGATTCCCTCGATTTGCTTGATGGCGACGCCGCTGAAGGTACCCGTGGCAAATCTTCCAAAAGGTGTCCAGCCGCTGGCAAGCTCGTGCTCGAATCCAAATGCGCCGCCAAATCCGCTGCCATTGTTTTTGGTGTCGTCTCGCCACATACCAAAGCGATAATGCC
>CAZSUK010000091.1:0-2626 GCA_964609355.1 uncultured Acidobacteriaceae bacterium
CGTCGCTCACCGGCCGGATCTGGTGCGGGAGCAGGCGGATAGGGTGGATCAGAGGATAGCGCGCGGCGAGGATCCGGGTCCGTTGGCGGGAGTGCCCGTGAGCGTGAAGATCAACACCGACATGGCGGGATTTCCCACGACGAACGGCACGCGTCTGCAGAAAGACTGGGTGGCCAAGGTTAACAGCCCGGCCGTGGAGAACCTCGTGCGCGCCGGCGCGGTGCTTTTGGGTCGCAGCAACGCGCCGACTTTCGCTCTGCGTTGGTTCACGAGTAATTCGCTCAACGGAGCCACCCGCAATCCACGCAATCCGGCGCTCACGCCCGGCGGCTCGACAGGGGGCGGAGCCGCTGCCGTGACCGCCGGAATCGGGCACCTCGCCGTAGGCACGGATATCGGGGGTTCACTGCGCTACCCGGCCTATGCGTGCGGCGTGCATGGAATGCGTCCCACTCTCGGACGGGTTCCGGCCTACAACGCTTCTTCACCGGAACGCCCGATCGGCGCGCAGATGATGTCCTCTACGGGGTTGATTGCCCGCACCGTCGAGGACCTTCGGGTTGGCATCGAGGCTATGTCAGCTGCTGATCTGCGCGATCCCTGGTGGGCGCCGGTGCCATTCGAAGGCCCGCCGATGCCGCGGGTCGCCGCGATGTGTCTGCGTCCGGGTGGAATGCAGATCGCGAACGAGGTCGAAGCGGCCGTGTTGGATGCGGGCCGGCGACTTACCGACGCCGGATGGAAGGTCGAAGAGATCGAGGATGTGCCGTCGATCGACGCGGCGGCCGACGTGCAAATGCGTCTTTGGCTCGGCGACGGCTTCGCAGGACTCGTTGACGCGGCAAAGCGCGACGGAGACCCCGGTGCGCTTGCCGTCGTCGCGGCGGTCCGCGGCATGGCCGAGGCGCTTCCCTGCGATGTGGTCAGCCATGCCATGGTGTTGCGCACGACCGTGCAGCGCCAGTGGCGGCTCTTCTTTACCCGCTATCCGGTGCTATTGCTTCCGGTATCGGGTGAATTGCCCTTCCCCGATGACCTGGATTTGCAGGGTGAGGCTGGATTCCAGCGGGTGTGGCGGGCGCAGCTCCCGGTGAGAGCGCCGCCGGCCCTGGGCCTGCCGGGTTTGGCGGTCTCCACGAATCTCATCGGCTCCGTTCCGGTCGGCGTGCAAATTCTCGCCAGTCACTATCGGGAAGATTTGTGTTTGCTTGCAGGCAAAGCGATAGAGGCTCGCGGCACGCCACTCTCTCCAATCGATCCCATGACTTAAGATATGCGGGAAATCTGGGTAATCCTCGGCGCCCTCGTATTGGTGGTCGCGTTCGTCGACGTATTCCTGGTCGTGTTGAACTACGACGAGTCCGGGTTCCTCGCCACGCGCTTGTGCAGGTGGCAATGGTACTGTCTCCGCGGCGTGACTCAGCGGCTGTCACGGCGTCGGCGCCCATTCATACTGCGCCAGGTTACGGGGCTCAATATTCTGCTCATCGTGACCATCTGGCTCGGATTCATCGTGATTGGCTTTGGACTCATCTATTACGGCCTCATGGGCGGGACGAACTTCGAATATGACGGCCGAGGGGTGGGTCCGGGGTTGTTCAGCGCGCTCTACTTGAGCGCCGCGCAGTTATCTACGGTCGGCACTTCGCAGATCAATGCGCAAACCGACCTGTTGCGCATACTGACGATTGCCGAGACTTTGACGGCGCCGTTGCTGATCACCTTGATTCTGACCTTCCTTCTCGGCGTGTACCAGGTGATACGCGATCTGCGGACCCTCTCGTCCAACTTCTCCGATGCCGAACACGGCGTCGGTGACCCGCTGGGCAATCTCGTGCCGTACTTTCCCGACGGCCAAGGGTTGGACGGATATCTGCAAGCGATCAGCGGCAGCTTCTGGTCTTACGCCGATGGATTGCGCATGCATCATGTCGCGTACTTCTTTCAGAGCGGCCGAGATCAGTTCTCCTTGCCCTACGTGCTTTACGCCTTCGGGGAAACGCTGGCGGCGCTGCGCTGGGGAGTTCCGTCGGGTAGCTCGGTTTCGAAACAGCCGCTGCTCACGCGGCTGATATCTCAATTCGAGCGCTTCGTCGACTATCTGCACGATCAACTGAAGTGGTCGAGCGCCATGCCGGCACCCCTGTCGTTTGAGGAGTTTTCGGCCGCCCGCAGCGGCACGATAGCGACGTCGGACATTTGGGCCGGGCGATTCTTGCGCTTGAGCCGCGACATGGAACAGCTGGCGAGACTTACTCTCGCGAACGACTCTCAAGGGGCCTACACGCGGTATCGCGAATGGCTGCCATTCGCTTACCGCTGCGAGCGAGCGCTCTCGGCGGTAAGTCGGGATTTGGATTACCAGCCGAATTTGCGCGATCCGCTGTCTCCGCCGGGCTGAAGGATCTTCGAGACGAAGAAAATCCAATCGACTCCTTCCATTCAAGAGAGTCGCTCCCTCCATTGATAGTTTGCGTGCATGAGAACCAAATGCGCGATCTTCTCGCTGGCAGTCCTGGCGTGCGCTCGGACGGCGCAGGCGGGCGCGCCGCAGCCGTTCAGCGACGATCTTTTTCTCGATTGGGATGGATTGCGCACTGAGCTGCGCGACGACGGAATCGACCTG
>CAZSUK010000092.1:0-15779 GCA_964609355.1 uncultured Acidobacteriaceae bacterium
GATCATCGCCGAACACCTGGGCATCTCCGAGCACACAGTCAAGGGACACCTCAAGAGCATTCTCACCAAGCTTGGAGCCACCGATCGAACCCACGCAGTCATGATCGCGCTGAAGCGCGGTTTCCTCGACATGTAGGGAGTTTCAAATTTTCAGCACCATGTCTGCAGGTTATTTCGACAGAGGAATCATGGGCCTTTGGCCCACCCAAGGTGATGAAAAACGGCTCCTGTTCAGCAACGACTGTTGATGGAAGCGCCACCCTCCCCTTTGTCATCTCGACCGAAGCGCGGCGCAGTGCAGAGATCTCTGTGTGGATGCTCCTTCTTGGAAATGTTTTTCGACAGAGCGTTCTTGCTCGAGTGGCGGAATTTTAGACAGATTAGTCCCGGCCCTGTCAGGGTGTCGCCGGATTACCTGTTGTTTCGTCACCATACGTGGGAAACGGGTCAGGCTCCGTGCTCGTAGGCATGCCCCGAAGCGTAGCTAGATCAGCCTGAACTCTTGCCCAAAGCTCGGGCTTCTTCTTGGTGGTGATGGGAGCATCCGGAGTGGAGTAATAGGCGAGGATGTCCTCTTTAATCCCCGGCGGCACTGGCCGGGTAGGCTCCAGCGTCAAACGGTGGAGAAGATCGGCGTAGGTAGCATCGGTGAGCGGATAACCGCCCGGTCTGACTACACTGCCGGTATCCAGGTCGCGATTGGGCAGCGGGTGCCGCGGGTCGCTGGATTGACGCGGGACATCCTGCTTCGCGGAAGGATTAGCAGGCAGCGGAGCATTCGGCGGTGGTTGTGACTGGGTATCGGCAGCGGCAGCGCTCCTGGCAGTGGACCGAGTCAATGGAGGAGGCGTAAAGCGAGCCACTACGCGCCGTAGCGAACTATCGGAATTCATGACGCTATGAACATACTTTTCCTCTGTATCCGTAGTGGGACCTTTCACTGCTGCGAGTCTGAGTGGTCCGACTTTAGGGACAATAAAAAGAAACCCTGCCAGGGTATACGTTCCGATCCCGGCCTTTCGCCGGTAATGGTCCCAGTCGTTCTCCGCTGAAACTCTGGCCACCTCCCTTTGGAATGCCGCCATTTCCTCTGTGCGCGGGTCAGCGGGTTCATGCTTGCGATGAAGCAGAGTGACCGCGTACGCGATGCGTGGAATAAAGGCACGGGTTGCGAACTGGTATCCACCCACATTCAAACGCCGGCCGCGCGTGCCGCTGAAATCTTCCTGCAAACCATAGGTCTGATAAAAGGCCAAAGCCACCTGGCGGATCGGAACCTCCAGCCCCACGTGACGAAGGTAGTGCACCGGCGCCATGCGATGGTGGGCAATCTCATTGATATCGAATGCGAATTCGGTGCGGACATGCTGCGACTCGCCCTCGGCATAGTTGACGATCGGCCCGTACTTCTCGGCCAGTTTCGGAAACTCGACGGGCACAGCAAGGTTGATCGCTTGTGCGTGCCCTACTGTATCGCCAATGTAGTGGGCCAACGCCCCCACTGCGAAGGCGAGTTCATCGGCGTTGCCTGCATTGCGGAAAAGGTTGATTACAAAATCACCCGTGCGGACATAGTGGGTAAGGTCGGAAAACGACTTGTCCCCTAAGGGATAGTAGCCAATGTCCTGAATAACGCAACCGCCGTACGCGTAGGCGCGTGCATGCTCCAACTGTTCCGGCGTGAGTGTTGGATAGCGGCTGAGAAGGAGCGGAACTATAGAGTTCTTCCACGAAAGATCGATCAGTTGTTCGTGGGTAAAGAGGGAATAGGCGCCGGCGACTCGAGGAAGAGGGAAAAGCACGAACAGCGTCAGAACGGCAATCCGGGGAATACGGCCAAACAAGGTCACCTATGAATAGTAGCGGAAGGGGGAGAAGCGGTTGCCCTCCCCAGCAACCGCCTGGCTCAAAAGGTGAACTTCAGTGCTCCCTGCAGTATGCGTGGAGGCGCGGCACTGATGACATTTCCGAAGGTCGAACTCCCGATATCACCGTCAACCGACGTTGGTCCGCTGAATTGCGTGTGGTTGAAAACATTAAATGCTTCTACCCGGAAGAGCAGAGACTTCGATTCTGTGAGCGGCAGGTTTTTCTGGACAGCCATATCAAAGTTGTCGGTGCCTGGGCCGTAGAAAAATCTCCGTTTCGCGTTGCCCGGCGTGCCCACCGCGTTGAGGGTGAAGGCTGCAGTGTCAAAGTAGTTGTTGTTATTCTTGCGCGGGTTATGGTTCAGGTGAAGCGGGCCGCCGCTGTAATCGGGTTCGTCGATGCTCGAGTTATTGATCCCGTTGGGATTGGTCCCAATCAGCGAATTGTCTCCATTGTTGATCATAGTGATCGGGAAACCACTGGCAAAATGACTGATGCCGGAAAACGACCATCCCTTCGTCACGCGATTGGGACGAAGGAACTGATCGAACGGGAGCTGGTATTCGTAACTGACGACAACATTGTGCTTCACATCGAAGGAAGAGATGCCACAGCTGAGCGCGGGGTTGAAAGGGTTGACCTCCTCCCCGATATTCGAAGACTGGTCCATCGACCTGCCGAACGTGTAGGAGGCAGAGAACTCGAGCCGGCCGCTGGTATGGCGGGCGCTCAGCTCGAGAGCATTGTAATTAGCGGAACCAATCGTAGACTGGAGCGCATTGCTGCCGAAGTTAGGCCCCAGCGGCCCGCGGGTTCCGTTGACCACGCCGCCGCTTATCGGGTAGTAGACACCGTTCTCACCCCCAGGGCCGCAGGTGGGTGTTCCCGGCTGCACCTGGCTGGGCTGGCTGAGGCTCAGGCATAGCGCCGGATTACCCGGATTGGGCTCGATGAGAACGCGCTGGTGATGGCTCGAAGTGCCTACATAGCTGGCGCTAAAGACCGTGTTCGGGCCTGCTTGCCGCTCAATCGAAATCATCCATTCCTCGGTGTAGGGCGTGGTGCCATGGATGTCGTATCCGGGGATGCCTTCGATGGGTTCGTAGGTAGCCCAATCGATATTAGGGTCGGGGTTGCGGCGTGAAGAGTTCAGCGGAGCAAAGGTATAGGGGAACGGCTGGCCATTGTTCTGCCCGGTGGACGCGGTAACGAAAGGGGTTGCAAAGAGCGGGGGCAGTGGGCTGGTATAGGTCGTGCCATACGGGGCGTTCGCCGCCAGCACGCCGATCGACAGCGCATCGATCGCGGTGTAGAAGTTGCCGATGCTGGCCCGCACGCTGGTGTTTCCCGGAGCGCCCACCATTTTTCCCAGGAAGCTGCCTGGCTCCGGCTGCGGTGACCAGGCCACACCCACGCGCGGCGCAAAGCTTGTGTTGCGCACCGGCGCCAGCGTATTGGCTACACCTTGATTGCCTACACGATCGCCGGGATAAAGAATGCCCGCCGGCGCGCCGGGAAAGACCACCGACTGTGCGCCGGCAACAAAGGTCGAAATCTGGTTGTACTTTTCCGACCAGGGTGCAATCCGATCCCAGCGCAGGCCATAGTTCAGCGTCAGGTTGGTGAACACGCGCCAGCTATCCTGGGCGAAAACGCCCACATACTTGTTCCGCGCATAGAAGGGGTTGAGCTGGCTCTGGTTATATTGGCTCGGTACGCCGATCAGGTAGTCGGCAAAGTCGATCCCCGTTTCCTGCCCGGAGAAAACGAAACTGCCATTGAACTGCGCAATAGGTGAGGCATTCACTTGGTCGGCGTGAAACTCTCCGCCGAACTTTATGCTGTGATTGCCCACGACCCTGGAGAACGCGTCAGTAACCTGGTAGACGTTGTTCACCTGGATGAGCTGGTTGGCCGCTGCACCAGTGGAGTATCCATTGAAGTTTAGGTTCTCCACGCCCTCTCCCTTGGGATCGAGAGCAACGATGCTGGGAGTGCCATCGGCATTCTCAAAGCCCTGCGAAGTCAGGCTTACACCAAGCCCCCCAACCGGCTGGCCGAGATTGGTGTAATCGCGCATGTAGCTCAAGTGGAGTTCATTGACAGCCCTGGCATTGAAGGTCTTGGTATCGCCCAGCGAAATGAGCTGCGCCCGGCCAGTGGTGATGGCGTTGAAGCCAGGGACGCTGGCGCCGCTCTGCGCTACCGGGTACGGGTTGTCCAGATCAAAATCGTCGATAAAGTAGTAGCCCGAGAGCAGGCCCAAGCGGGTATTTCCATCGATGCGAACCGCACCCTTGTCATCGCGGACAACCTGGTTGAAGGAGGATGTGGCATATCCGTTGGGGCCATTTGGTGTCGGAATGTACTGGAGCAGGCGCTGCGCCGGAACCGACCAGACGTTCTGTGGAATAACGCCGGTAGGGAAGACGCCTGAATAGAGCTCGCCGGCAACCACGGGGTAGCCCAACTTCTGGGTAAGCAGGGTAGCTAGGTACGGGCCGCTCACGAAACCGCTCAGATCGTTGAAGTGGGAGACCGGGTCGATAAAGTTGCCGCTACGCTCGGCCGCACTGGGAACGGAGATGGTGCCGGTATCGATGCCCTGCGTCTGCCGCGTTCCCTGATAGTCCACGAAAAAGAAGATCTTGTCCCGGCGAACGGGTCCGCCGAGGGTGCCACCAAATTGGTTTTGACGGAAGGCCCCGCGGGTGGGAGAAAAATAGTTGCGGGCGTCGAGATCCGTATTGCGCAGAAAGTCGAATGCGTTGCCATGCAGCGCGTTGCTGCCGGATTTGGTGATGACGTTGACCTGGCCGCCGCTGAATTCTCCATACTCGGCATCGAAGTTGCTGGTGATGATGCGAAACTCGGCAATCGCATCGAGGTTGGGAATCACCGCCGTGCCGGCGTTGACGTCCTCTTCCACGTCGGCCCCATTCACACTGAAGTAGTTGGCAAATTCCCGCTGCCCGTTCACCGAGATAGTGCCCGGGTTAAGGGTGCCCGAAGGATTGAGAACAGTCGCGCCCACGTCTTGCACCGTGGTGGAAGTGATCGAAGTCTGCGGAGCAACCCCCGCCTGCAAAGAGAGCAAATCTGTAAAGCTGCGGCCATTGAGCGGCACCGCAGTCATCTGCCGCCCGGTGATCACCTGGCCCAGCTGGGTGCTGCTGGTCTCGACATGCAAGCTGTTGTCGACCACGCTCACGGTTTGGGCGACACCGCCAACCTGGAGCGATGCATCGAGGGTGAGGGCCGCGTTTGTGTCCAGCACCACGTCGGTGCGTTGATAGCCGGAAAAACCGGAAGACTGCACCGTCAGTTCATAATGGCCAACCGGCAGCACGGGGAAGGTGTAATGCCCCTTGCTGTCGGTATGCGTCTTGTAAGAAAGCCCCTTGGCGCTCTCTCGAACGATTACTTCTGCGTTTGGAACCACACGCCCTGACGGGTCTTTGACCGTGCCGGCGATACTGCCACCCACGCTGGCCCAGACACACGCGGCAGATAAGAGGGCAACGGTGCAAACCATCCGCATAAACTTGCCCGCGAGATGGCTGACTTTCTTCGACATACTCTTCTCCTGATCTCTTCGCTTACTGGATCGTGATCGGAACGTTCACACTGGTCTGCGACAGCGATGACCCGCTGCCTGCGGTCCCCGTGACCACGACGGTGTAAGTGCCCTTGGGCGTGCCGGGATCGATCGTCGCGGTGCTGCCGCACCCGATGACCGTAAACAGGATCGCCAGGAAAGTCAGAACAATCATTGCCTTGCCGCGCCACCTGCGTCGCGGCAACGCGAACAGAAAGACGCAAGCGAGATTAGCGCCGCCACCGGCGGCCAGCCATCCTCGAAGGGTTGCCGCGGCCGTTTGCTTGCTGCTCATCGGATGCGGCGGTGTCGTGTTGATCGTGAGCGAAACCTGCCCCGTGCCGCTGGTCGACTTTGGATCGATAAAGCACGCCGACTCAGTCAGGTTGGACGGCATGGTGCAGGAGAGAGTGATGAGCGAAGTGTAGTTAGTGGCTACATCCACCTTGACGGGCGCAATCGCAGCCGATCCCAAGGGTGCGGTCACCGCTGCAGAAGAGAGCGCGAAATCTGAGATCGTTATCGGAAGGCCTGCTGAGACTGATTCCGTGTACGTCGCATCGCCCTGGTAGAACGCCGTCAGGTTGCTCGATCCCGTGTTTCCATTGATGGTTGTGGTCACCGTCGCCTGCCCGTTGGTGAGCGTCACCGGGTTGCCGACATTCAGGCCGTTGAGTTGGAATTGCACTGTGCCCGTAGGCGTGGAGGCTCCGGTGGATGCGTCGACAATACTCGCGGTCAGCGTGATTTTCCCGTTAGGCGTAACGCTGGAGGCCGAAGCTGTGGCAGTGGTTGCCGAGGCCGACCCGGCGGATGGCAGTACCTGGATCTCGCCCATCATGCCGGCATCTTCGTGTTGCAGAATGTGGCAGTGATAGACGAACGTCCCGATAATATTCGGATCGCGGAAGTCCATCCGTACTTTCACGCTTGGGTAAGGTCCACTGCCGCTCCAGTACGGTAAATCCACCGTATCGCGGATCGCGGGATCGTTCACTGCCTGGCCGTTTACTTCAAGAACCTGAAAGTGAATCTGATGGATGTGGAAGATGTGATCTTCGAGCGCCGTATTCTCGATCACCCAATCTTCGACGGTGCCCGTATGCACCACGATATTAGGCGCCTGGTTCATTTCGAATAACGCGGGCGTTTGACCTTGTTCGGTGATGAAGAAGTTGGTTGGACTATTGGGATCCGCCGGGTTCAGTAGTACTTCTGAGAAATAGAGGTTACGCTGGGCCACGGGTGTGGCAGCTGCTAGTGCGGCAAAGCGGGTCACCTTGCTTTTCACCGCTCGCGATGACAAGCTTTTGGCTGCCGAGCCTTCAATCCCGTTCTGGCTAACAATGTTCGCGATGGTCCGCGTGGGGTCGAAATCACCATCCGGACCGGTATTCCAGTACTGCGTGGTCAATTGCGCCTGGTCGCCGGCTTTCGGTGTTGTCACCACAAATTCAGCGCGCGAGCCGGGAGGCATAACAATACTGGTCTCGCTTTCTGATGGTTGGCCGCTGCTGCCCGAAGCAATGGGATACCCGTCGATGGCCACCACCTGCATCGCTTGCGGCGTTCCATTGACGACGTACTGCAGGTCCAGGATGGTATCGGCGGAGGTGTTAGCTACGCGCCACAACTCTTGCTGCCCAGGGTTGGTCTGGATAACAGCCGGGGTGTATTTCGGATAGGTCACGGGAATGAAATTGATCGACAGGTCCCAGGCAGGGATATTCGGATCGTTGGCTTCCGACGCGGGTAGCACCTGGTCGCGGACCACAAAGGTGCGTTCGGTCAGCCCAGCCAATGCCGGATCGACGTTCTGCAGACCCTCAACGATCAGCGCGCCGGTCGCCCCTCCCTGGACCTGTCCTTCAGAAAACCCGTGCGGGTGCGGGTGATACCAGTACAGTCCAGGCGGTTCGTTGGCTGGGATCTGCACCTTGTAATCGAAGCTCTGCTCCGGCGCAATCAGTGTGTGCACAACCTCATCCTGCCCGCAAACCGGGGCCGCGTTCATTCCATGGAAATGGATATTTGTCGCAGTCGCAGACATGTTTCCATTGCAGGCGGTGCTGCTGGAGACATTCGGCGAGAGGCTCATCTTCATGCCCGCCATATTGTTTGCAGTTGCGGGAAGGTCATTCTGAAAATGAATAATTAACTGATCGCCTGGGTTCACCCGGAGCGTGGGCGCTTGCAAACCTGTATCCGTCACGTAGCAATAGCGCACCAACCCCTGTGAATCGATAGCCGTGAGGAACTTCATCGTGACTTCGAGCACCCCGTTTTGGCTCTCCAGTTCCGGCGGCGCCGTGGTAGCCGAACCGGCAGAAAAGCGTGCGCATACCTGGTCTGCCGTATCCGTGCCGGCGGCCACCGGCGACGCCATTTTTGCCATGTCCTGCGCCGACATAGCCCCATGTGCTTGTGTGCGCTGCGCGCTGGCTGGGAGGAGCGTTACGAAAAAGAGGCAAATCCAGAAAGGAATTCGAAACGGCAGCAGATCAACGTCCACGTTCACAATCACTCCACCGGCCGCGCCAGGCGCACGTTTAGTATTCTGGCCACCCAAGAATGAGCAGTGGTCATGGTGACAGTTGAATCCTGCGGGCGGGGGACCTATAGTGAAGGAAGCCCGCAGTCTATTCGGCTGTGGTTCCCAGGTCCTCGCGGTCTCCGCCAAGAGATTGCCGCGGGGATCTGGTTCATAGCTCTAAAGAATCATCAGGACGCTTTCTGCTGCGCGGCACACTGCCTGCACATCCCTCCTACTTCGAGGCGCATTACCTGTACTGCAAAATGATTTTGTGCGGCGATCTCCCGTTTCAGGCGCTGGAACGTCGGACTGTCAAACTCCTCAATTTTTCCGCAATGGAAGCACGCCAGGTGCAGATGGTCCTTTTGTGTTTTGACCTCGTAGTAGTGCTTTTCCCCATTCAGGTGCATCAGGTCAAGTTCATCGATCAGGCCCAGGCGTTTTAAGAGGTCGAGTGTCCGGTAAACGGTCGCGCGATCGATATTCGGGTCTCGCTGGCGAGCCCGCGACAACAACGTAGCCGCATCCAGATGGGCGTCAGCCTGTTGAATGGTCTCGATCAACGCGCGCCTCTGCGCGGTCAACCGAACACCCCTTGCCTCTACCTCATTCAACAGCTCGCAGCGCTTCAGCATCATTTCCTGTTGCGTCTAGTTGCGACTCATTCGCACTATGTACAATATACGACAGATTTAGTCCGATTACAACTGTTGAGTCTAAATCTTCGTTCGTCGTCTTGACAGGATGTGGCGAAAGAAACCGCAGATTCGCTTTGTCGAAACATTTCCAAGAAAGGACCGCTGACCGCAGATCTCTCCACTACGCTGCGCTTCGGTCGAGATGACAAAGGGAAGTGGGGCGCTTCCAGGGAAAGTGGTTGCTGAACCAGAGCCGTTTTTCATCGCACCGGGTAGACGCAAAGGCCCTGACCCCTCTGGTCCGGATGACAATTTGGTTCAGCAGCTTCTCTGGAACCGCCTCACTTCCCTTTGTCATCTCGACCGGAGCGCTGCGCAGTGGAGAGATCTGCGGTTTTCCAGGAGGCCCGGATCAGACAGCGAGTTGTTGCTCAACGAGCTTGGTCCAATAAGCCGCCCCGGTTGAAAGGATCGCGTCATTGAAGTCGAAACTCGGGTGGTGCAGCATCGGATTGAAGCTGCCAGACCGTTTAGCCCCCAGCATGATATACGCGCCCTGTTTCACTCCCAGCATGTAAGCAAAATCTTCCCCACCCATCACCGGCTGCACCATCTCAACAACGCCGGCAGGACCGGCAACGGCCGCGGCTGCATTGCGGGCAAGCGACATGGCCGCCTCGTCATTGATCGTGGTTGGCGCGACCATGTGCATCTCCACCTCCGCAGATGCTCCGTAACTTTCGGCAACGCATTTGGCTATCCGCCGGATACTCTGTTGGATCGTCTCGCCCACCCGTTCATCGAGCCATCGCGCCGTTCCTTTCAACACCGCTTCTGCTGGGATGGCATTGGCGGCCATCCCGGCTTGGAAACTGCCTATGGTGACCACCGCCGCCTGGTAGGGATCGATGGTACGGGAAACGATCGACTGCAGCGCACTCACCAGCGAGCTGCCGGCTACGATCGGATCGATCCCATAATGAGGTTGCGCGCCATGTGCGCCCCGGCCGGTGATCCTGATCTCGAAAAAATTAGCTGCAGCCATGATGGGACCATTACGCCAGTGAAATTCTCCTACCGGCATCGAAGGAAAATTGTGCATGCCGAACACGCGCAGCATAGGAAAACGATCAAACAATCCATCGGCGACAACCTGTCTTGCGCCGCCGATTTCTTCCGCTGGTTGAAAGATCAGGTAGACCGTACCTTTGAAATTTCGAGTGGTGGCCAGATATTTAGCTGCTCCCAGTAGCATTGCGGTGTGTCCGTCATGTCCGCAGGCGTGCATGACTCCTGCCTTGGTCGAGGCATACGGCACCCCGGACTCCTCTGCAATCGGCAAAGCATCGATATCCGCGCGCAAACCAATTGCTTCATCGCCGTCGTGGCCATGGATCACACCCACGACGCCTGTTCCGGTAAAGGTCTGTATCTCGTCTACGGCGAACGACTGCAGCCGTTCTTGAATGAAGGTGCTGGTACGGCTCTCTGTGAAACCAAGTTCGGGATGGGCATGAAGATCCCGGCGCCAGCCAACCATCTCATCATGCAATTGTTCAATCTTCTCGATCACCGCCATCTTCATTCCTCCCGCATATCTATGTTTTCTATGTATACCTCAGTGCATCCCGATGAGACCGCCAAGGCTTGAAACTATTGCACTCTCACCGCATCCAATGCCCGTACCGTCACTTAGAAGGAGCACCCGTTGCAGATTGGCGTTGACAGCTTCGCGGCAGCCATTCCGGACCCTGTGACAGGTGTAGCTCTCACCCCTGTGGAACGAATGCAGCATCTCTTGCAGGAAATTGAGCTGGCGGACCAGGTCGGCTTGGACGTGTTTGGTATTGGCGAGCATCACCGGCCCGAGTTTCTTGATTCGGCTCCTCCAGTGATCCTCGGCGCGGCGGCTGCACTGACCAAACGAATCCGCCTGACGAGCGCCGTCACCGTATTGAGCGCCGCTGATCCGGTCCGTGTCTTTCAGCAATTCGCAACTCTTGATCTGATCTCGCAGGGCCGCGCGGAGATCGTTGCCGGCCGAGGCTCTTTTATCGAGTCTTTCCCTCTGTTCGGTCTCGATCTCGACGACTACGACTCCCTCTTCGCTGAGAAGCTCGATCTACTGCTGAAGATTCGCGAAACGACACAGGTTTACTGGTCGGGCAAGCATCGCGCTTCACTGAACGGACAGAGCATTTACCCTCGCCCCTTACAAAACCCGTTGCCCATCTGGTTAGGAGTCGGTGGCACGCCTGCCTCCTTTGCCCGCGCAGGTGCTCTGGGACTGCCGTTGATGGTCGCCATCATTGGCGGCGAGCCGCACCGCTTTCGCCCCCACATCGACCTCTACCGCGAGGCGGGCCGTCGTGCGGGCCATGCTCCCGAGCAGTTACGTGTGGGGCTTCACTGTATTGGCTTTGTGGGTGACACCAACCAGCAGGCTGCAGACGACTTTTTCCCCGGGTATGCGCACACCTTTACTGAGATCGGCAAAGAGCGGGGATGGCCGCCCACCACCAGGGCGCAATTCGATGCGCTGCGTGGTCCTACCGGGGCCTTGATCATCGGTGATGCAAACACGGTTACGAAGAAGATCCTTTACATCAACGAGTCTCTTGGCGGCATCTCCCGCATCACTTTTCAGATGGGCGTATCGACACTGCCTCACGCCAAGATGATGCGTGCGATCGAAATTATCGGCGCAAGCGTCGCCCCCATGGTGCGCGAGGAGCTTTCGGTGAGTGCTCAATGATCGAGCCGCGCCGCTGCGCCTGGGCAGAAAGCGACCCTCTCTTGCGCGCCTATCACGATGAGGAGTGGGGAGTTCCCCAGCATGATAGCCGCGCCTTATGGGAGCTGCTTATGCTGGAGGGATTCCAGGCCGGTCTGGCCTGGATCACCGTGCTGCGCAAGCGCGAAGCGTTCCGCAAAGCATTTCGCGGCTTCGATCCGAAGAAGGTCGCAAGCTTCGGCGAGAAAGACATCACCCGGCTCCTCGGCGATCCCGGCATCATTCGCTCCCGTGCCAAGATCGAGGCGACCATTCAAGGCGCCCGCATTTTCGAGCAGATGAAGCGCGATGGCGAAAACTTCTCTGACTTTGCCTGGAACCTGGCAGGGGGAAAACCAATCAAAAACAAGACCGGCCAAGTCCCAGCCAAGACCGCGCTTTCAGAGGAGATATCGGCGGCGCTCAAGAAGCGGGGCTTCAAGTTTGTTGGCCCGGTGATCGTTTACGCCTGGATGCAGGCGTCAGGGATGGTGAACGATCACGATCCGCGCTGCTTCCGGCGTAACGTCTGAAATGGTTCACGCGGCTCACCCGCGGATGTAGTCGCCGCTCTTGCCTCCCGATTTGCGCACCAGCACAATCTCGCGAATCACAATCGACTTGTCCATTGCTTTGCACATGTCGTAGATGGTAAGCGCTGCCACTGCTGCTGCAGTCAGTGCCTCCATTTCAACGCCAGTGCCGGCGATCGTCGCAGCCGTGCTGTGAATCGCGATACCACCGGCGACTACGACTGCTGATACATCAATAAAGCTCAACGGCAGCGGATGGCACATGGGAATCAGGTCAGCCGTGCGTTTAGCCGCCTGGATGCCTGCAAACCGCGCCACCTGCAGCGGATCACCCTTGGGATTTTGCGGTAAAGCGGCCAACACCGCGTCTGGCAGCACAACAAACGCCGACGCTTCAGCCTCTCGCCGGGTGGCGGGTTTGGCGCTTACGTCGACCATGTGCGCGCTGCCTTCGTCGTCGTAGTGCGAGAGTTTTTCCATGGTCACGCTAGGCTAGCAGGATCGTAACCGTCTCACCAGCAGCCAGAAGCGGGCGGTCTGACGGAACCACAAGAAAACAATTGGACCGGCTGGTGCTCGCAAGATCGCCTGAGCCCTGCCAACTGACCGGGTCAACAGTCAAATCGGAGCGAAGCCTGGCCGGCAGAAACCGCGTCAGGCCGGTTTTGACTTGAACGTCAGTGGCCAAAGCGCCCTGCGCGAAACGCGGTGGGCGCCCCCCATCGCCGCAGAGCGCGCCCAGCAGCGGCTCGACAAAAAGCGAGAACGTAACCATCGTAGATACAGGGTTGCCGGGCAGCCCGAAGAAATAACGCTCTCCCAGTTTTCCAAACACGACCGGTTTGCCGGGCTGGATCAGCGCTCCGGTAAAAAAGAACTCTGCCCCCAGCGAAAGCAGAACCTCCTCCACCAGGTCGTACTTTCCCATTGAGACGCCGCCCGAAAGCAGCAGCAGATCACTCTCGAGCCCATCGCGGATGATGGCTTCAAGATGCCCTCGCTCATCGCGCGCAATTGGGAGCCTCACTGGCTCTGCTCCAGCCGCCACCACCTGCGCTGCCAGAGAATAGCTATTGGAGTTGCGAATCTGCTGCGGCAGCGGTTTCTGATCCACCTCAACCAATTCGTCGCCAGTGGCGACAATAGCGACCCGCGGCCGGGCAAACACGCTGAGGTGCGCGGCGCCACAAGCCGCAGCCGCCGCGATCTGGGCAGGGAAGAGGCGCGTGCCCGCGGGCACGATCACTGCTCCGGCGTGCGCCTCGGCTCCCATCGGGACAATGTTTTCGCCGGCCGCGATGCTGCGTCCAGGGGAGAGTTGCAGCCTGTCCACCTCCCGCTCGACGTGTTCGACCATGACCACACAATCGGCTCCGTCGGGGACCGGCGCGCCGGTCATGATTTCCAGCGCCTGGCCGCTGTTTACCTTCATCGTCGCGGCATCGCCCGCGCGTAGGGAACCAGTGACCGCGACAGGTGCGCCCCCTTCCAGGTCGGCCGCGCGGCAGGCGAATCCGTCGCGGGTCGAGCGCGCAAACGGAGGCTGGTCCCGGTCGGCTTGGACCGCCTCCGCCAGTACCATGCCCAAGGTAGAAAGCAGTCCCACAAGCTGCGGAGGGCGCGAGGGCGCCACACGATCGGCCTGCTCACGCACGATCCGGCTGGCTTCCGCATAGGTCACCACCCGGGATGGAGCCGCATCAGGCAAACTTCCTCCAGACAAACAAAGGGACGCCGGTAATCCGGCGTCCCTTTTTACTCCCTGCAACCGCCGGTTAGTTCTTCTTTCCGGCGTTGTACTTGGTGTTGATCTTCTCCCCAATCTCAGCCAGAACCGACTTCGCTTCCGGCGCCATTGGTCCATCGGGTGCCAGTTCGAGGTACTTGTTGTACGCTTCCGCGGTGCCCGGAGGAGCGACGATCTTCTGCGTCTTGGGATCAACCGTGGCTTTCTGGATCAGCGCCTGTCCCTTCAGGTAGTAGGGAATCGGCTTTTTCGGGTCCGCCGCAATCGCCTTATCGGCAGCCGCTATGGTGGCGTCTGTTTGCCCGGTGCGGCTAAGAACAATGGTTTCGTTGGTGTAGTACATGGCCGCATTGGCAGGCTGCAATTTAGCTGCAGCGTCATAGGAGGCAGTGGCGTCGGGAATCTTGTTGGAGTTCGCGTAAACCTCGCCCAAAGCATTGTTATCGGCTGCTTCGATTTCCGGGTTGGGCTTCTTCGAGTTGGTATCCAGATCCAGTGCTTTTTTCAGCGAAGTCGTCGCGTCGTCCCACTTCTTGAGTCCGGTCTGCGCGATGCCCAACTCCAGCCATAGCACAGCAGCATCCGGTTTTATGACCGTCGCCTGTTGCATCAGCGTGGCCGCTTCGTCGTACTTCTTGGCCTGGTTGTCTGCCCGCGCCTGCTTCAGCAGGTCGTTCAGCTTACCGACATTCTGGTTTTCCTTGTTGATTTCTGCGTTCTTCGCCTTGGCTTCATCGAGCGCCTTCTTCTGGTCCGGAGGCAGCTTGTTCACGTACTCGGCGCGACTTAAATCGAAGTCCTGCAGCGTGTCTGTTCCAGTCGAAAACTTCACATTGTCAAAGCGGTCGATCGGCTTTCCAGGGGTAGCATAGAGCGTGACGTAATAGGTGTCGGGCTTGATACCCTCTCCTTTGTAGTCGCCGTTCGCGTCGGTGGTGAAGGTGAACAGCGGGGTCTTACCATCTTTGGTGAGTATCACCTGGGCGTTAGCGATGGGCGCGTTAGCCGGGTCCTGCACGTGACCGTGGATCTTGGCAGTCGTGTCCTGTGCGCCCGCGAGGGCCGGCACCAGGGCAAGCACGATGAGTGCGAGCCAGATATTAAGTTTCGAACGCATAATCGATCTCCTCGAAGCAGGCGGCGATAGCTCGCCCGTACAGCACGACCACGTTAAATGGAAGGCCTGAACAATTCAAGGCCGCGGCAAAACAGCCCCCTGATTTGGCCCTTCGTTTGGTTGGATGTGTTTCAGGCGCGAACCGTCGAAAAAACCTGCCACCAGGCGTCAAAAAGCGCCAAAGCACGCTGGCATTGAAGCCTGTGGCGCTCTTTCTTGTCCCGGATTTGCTTACGCTCTGCCTCTTCCAGCGGCACCAGCAGATCGAAGGTTATGTTTGCCGGCTGGAACGTTTTCCCCTCGGCATGAGTGATGTAGTGCACGAGCGAACCGAGCGCCGTGGGACGTGGCGCAGCCACCGCCGGCTCTCCCTGGGCCTGTTGGGCGGCGTACAACCCTGCCAGCATCCCGGTGGCAATGGATTCCGTGTAGCCCTCCACCCCAGACAGTTGCCCGGCGATCAGAATGCGAGGGTGGCTCCGCAGGCCAAGAGTCTCTGAAAGCACCTGTGGGGCATTCACATAGGTATTGCGGTGGATCTGGCCGAAACGGAGGAATCTGGCCCGCTCCAGCCCGGGGATGAGCCGCAGGACCCGCGCCTGTTCGCCAAATTTCAGGTGGTTTTGCAGGCCAACCAGGTTGTAGGAGTCGGCGCGGAGGTTTTCACAGCGTAGTTGCACCACGGCCCAGGGGACCTTGCCGGTCCGCGGGTCACGCAGTCCAACTGGCTTCATGGGACCGAAGCGCAGCGTTTCCCGGCCGCGTCGTGCCAATTCCTCGATCGGCAGGCAGCCCTCGAAGTATTCCAGCTTCTCCCATTCCTTGCTCTCAACCGCTTCAGCGGAAACCAGGGCCTCGTAGAAGCGCTCGTACTCCTCCTTTGACATGGGGCAGTTAATGTAATCGGCGGTGCCCTTATCGTAGCGGGCTGCAAAGTAGACCCGCTCCATATCAATGGAGTCGGCTTCTAC
>CAZSUK010000093.1:0-16732 GCA_964609355.1 uncultured Acidobacteriaceae bacterium
AAGCTCGATTTCCTGGTAAGTGGGCTTTTTTTGGATTCGGAGACGGCAAGGCAGGCAAGCTTTTTCCGCAATCGGCGGACTGCTATAGCTGCCACGCGGCTCACGCCGCGGTAGACACCACGTTTGTTCAGTTTTACCCAACGCTGTTGCCGATTGCCAGCAGCAAAGGTACCCTCTCTTCTGCCTTCCAAAAAGAGACGTCAACCCCGGCTGGGAAGTAGTCCTCCCAGATTCCTGTGGAGACCCGTGGCTTTGATGATCTGCATGCGAACCTCTCTAAAGAGGGCCGCACAGCGGTCGTCGCTAGCAGCGCGAAGTAGGAAATCCGGGTCCTCAGATGGCCAAGCCACGTCTAACCATCGGAATCCTTGCGGGTTGCGGGAGAGATCATGGCCACTCCTCGTTGGCTTTCTCACTGGATTGGGTGGTCAGGCCTGGCGCTTAGCCTGACTTTTGTGTCGGCACAAAATGCAAATACCGGTGCGCCCTCGCAACCGCGCCTGGCGACCGGTGGTCTGGTAAGTTCCCTCCTTGCGGCGCCCGTCGTGGGACAACCTTATTCAGCAGTTCAGGTACATGGCACCACGCGAACCCTGGCGGATGGGTCGACGGTTTCGCACCATGGTCACCACGTTGTTGCGCGAGACGCGGAAGGCCGGGTGCATGTAGAGATGCGCATGGCCAACGGGCGCAATGGAGAGCCGGACCAGGTGATGGTTTTTGTAATGGACCCTGTGGCGCATACGCTCACGACCTGGCTCTCGAATGTGCCAAACCAGCCGAAAGTCGCTTCGTTAATCAAGATGCCTGCGCCTGGGAAGGACGCGTCCCCTACGCCGGCAGAGAAAAATCCCGCGGAAGACCACCGTCCGCAACCGACTATCACCACCGAGGATCTGGGAGCAAAGACGATTCAGGGCCTTGAAACCACGGGCAGACGGACGACCACGATCGTTCCGGTGGGCCGATCCGGCAACAGCGCGCCGATCACCAAGACCTACGAGGTCTGGACTTCAGCGGATGTGGGCCTGGTGGTTAAGCAGGTCTGGAACGACCCGCGCTACGGGGAACGAACGGTGGAGCTTAAAGACCTTTCAAGGGTTGCCCCGGATCCGGCCTTGTTCCGACCGCCGGCGGGCTACACGGTGAAGGATGCGGTGGAAAGCTTGAGGGATCAACAGAAATTAGAGGCGAATATGGAGTAGACCCGCCGCAAGGCCAGACAGGCGCTTTGGTGTGCCGCTGGTTTTTGTTGATAATGAAGGTCTATGTCAAAACGTGAATTCCAGACCGAAGTCAGCCAGCTGCTCCAACTGATCGTACATTCGCTTTATTCTCACCCCGAGATTTTTCTGCGCGAGTTGATTTCCAACTCCTCCGATGCCCTGGACAAGCTGCGCCATCTGACCCTTACTGAGGAAGCGTACAAAGCTCTTCCCTTTGAACCTCGTATTGACCTGGAACTCGACGAGGAGAAGAAGACACTCACCATCGCCGACACGGGTATTGGCATGAACGAGGAGGATCTGGCCTCGAACCTGGGCACCATCGCTCGCTCAGGCACGAAGAATTTTCTTTCCCAGCTCTCTGGGGACGCTAAAAAAGATACCAACCTCATCGGCCAATTTGGCGTGGGTTTTTACAGCGCCTTCATGGTGGCTGACCGGGTGGAGGTGGTCTCGCGTAAGGCGGGCGAAGACCAGGCCTGGCGGTGGACCAGCGATGGCAAGACCGGCTTCGATATTGAGCCCGCCGAGCGCGCAGTCGCCGGTACAACCGTCCTGCTGCACCTCAATGAAGAAGGCCAGCAATATGCCAACAGCTGGCGCCTGAGGGAGATTGTCAAGAAATATTCCAACCACATTGCGTTTCCTATCTTTCTCACCTACGACAAGAGCGAGTGGAATGAGGAGGAGAAGAAATCGATCAAGACCCGCACCACCGAACAGATCAACGCCGCGAGTGCCCTGTGGCGCCGACCCAAGAGCGAGCTCAAAGACGAAGACTACAAAGAGCTCTACAAATCGCTCACCGGAGAATGGGAAGATCCACTGTTCTGGTTCCACACCAAAGCAGAAGGGAGCCTGGAGTACACTACGCTCTTCTACGTGCCGGCGAAGGCCCCGCTGGATCTCTACCAGGCGGAGTACAAGACGGGGGTAAAGCTCTATGTGAAGCGCGTCTTCATCATGGACGATGCCAGGGAGCTTCTACCCCAGTACCTACGGTTCGTGCGCGGCATTATCGACAGCGAGGATCTTCCCCTGAATGTGAGCCGCGAGATCCTGCAGCAGAATCGCATTCTTACGAATATCCGGACGGCGAGCGTGAAGAAGATCCTCTCCGAGCTGAAGAACATCGCGGCCAACCAACCCGAGCTGTATTTGAAATTCATCACCGAGTACAACCGCCCGCTCAAAGAAGGTCTGTACAGCGACTATGCGAATCGTGAGACGCTGCTCGATTTGATTCGCTTCAAGTCAACTAAGGTGGAAGGCCTCACCAGCCTGGCCGAAGTGAAGTCGCGCATGAACCCGGAACAAAAAAGTATCTATTACATTACCGGGGGAAGCGATTCCCTGCTCCGCAAATCGCCTCTGCTCGAGATCTACAAGAAGAAGAATCTCGAGGTTCTGCTGCTGGACGATGAGATCGATGAGATTGTCTTCTCGGGCGTTGAGAAGTACGGTGATATCGACCTGAAGTCGGTGAATAAGGCCGCGACCAGCGAAGATCTGAAAGACGAGAAGGAGCCGGAGAATGCGGACACGCTGAAGCCGCTGATCGAAAAGCTGAAGGCGACGCTGGGCGACCGGGTGAAAGATGTGCGCGCCTCCGTACGGCTGGCAGACAGCCCGTCGTGTATTGTCTCCGACGAAGATGAGCCCTCGATGAAGATGCAACAGATGCTGCGTGCTATGGGGCAGAAAGACATGCCGGCGCTGAAACCGACGCTCGAGATCAATCCTGACCACGAGATTGTCAAAAAGCTGCTGGCACGTTCTGATGACGCGGTCGCTGAAGATGCTGCGTGGCTGCTGTTTGACCAGGCGATGCTGATGGAGGGCGTGCCGCTGCAGGATCCGGCGGTGTTTGTGCAGCGGCTGAACCGTATGTTGAGCTTATCCATTTAGCTAACGTGGAGTTTGCCCATACAGCGATCTAAGCATGGATCATCCTGATCACACTGGCTGCAGCGCTTATGTGTTCCGTCAGTTCGTTCAAGAAGATTTAGCCATGCTTGATATCTGGCTGCGTACCCCGGATGTTGTTCGTTGGTGGGGCAAGCCTGAAGAGCAGGCACGGTTGCTTGAAGAAGATCTCAATGAACCCGGGATGACCATGCGAATTGTCTCCTTCCATGGCAGGCCCTTTGCTTATGCGCAGCACTACGCGGTACATACGTGGTCACAGCCTCACTTCGAATGTCTCCCGAAGGGCTCCAGGGCAATCGACGCATTCATTGGCAAGCCAGATATGGTTGGCAAGGGTCATGGCTCCGCCTTCTTGCGGATTCTAGCTGCGCAGTTGATCGACGAGGGGGCTCCGCTGGTTGCTATCGACCCGCACGTCCACAATTTCCGTGCGCGTCGCGCTTACGAGAAAGCCGGGTTCCGCAACGAGTGCGAAGTCGTGACGGGCGAGGGCCCTGCGATGCTAATGATTTACAAGCGTCAGCCGTTAAGTTTCCGTTAATGTCCGCTCGCGCCGGCCGTCACAGATGCACATTCTGCTTCCACTCGTGCTGAGCAGTGTTGTCCGGCAATCATTCCCGCAAGAGTCGTGGCTAGGATATTGTGGCCGCGCGTGGTGGGGTGCAGGTCATCCCAGAACAAATAGGTATCCGGATCAACGGTGGGAATGCCCTGTGAACTGGTGGTCACGTCTGTCAGGGAGTAGCGGGAGGGCGAGGCGATGATTCGATTGAAGAGAGCAAAGACGTCCAGTTGGACAAAATCAAGATGTTTGCCAAAGTTGAAGTCGTGCAGGACGTCGACACCTGTACGCAATATCTGGTTGAAGAGGACACTTGCGGCGGTCGCGGCAACTGAATCCGTGGGACTGACATTAAGCCGCGGAATTGATCCAAGTGGAGGAAGGTTGGGGATGATGAACTGGGTGGCTCCGGCATCGATAAGACGCTGGATGTTCGTGACCTGATTGATACCTGCCTTAAAGACATCGTCCGCTGACGTGGCGTTGAGAAGATCGTTGGCGCCGCCCCATACGACGAACAAAGTCCTGTCATTGATGACGGGATGCGTGGCGAGATAATCGGTGATTTGCTGTCCTATGTTGTTGATATTGACGAAGACTGAGGCGGACCCGAGAGTCAGCACCGAAGTTCCGTTGCCGGTAAAGGCGAAGCCGTAAGCATAATTAGTCCCACCGTCGAGGGAGTCCAGAATGATCGGCTTCGATGGGAGTGTCGCGGCAAACTGTTCAATCCATACGCCGAAGTACTCGCGGGCGGCCGGGATCGTGTCGTCGCCATCGGTGAAGCGGCCGTCGGTGTAGTCGGCGGAGGGCCCCGGAATCCGCACTCCGTACTTATGCTGCGCGAGATACGCGACATTGCCTGTATCGGAAAGGGAGTCTCCAAAAATGACGATGGAGGTGTAATCCTGGGCATGCGCGAGGACAGCGGTAAACGTGAAGATGAGCGCTGAGAAGAGGCAAAGGAGTCGGCGCGGCTGGCGCGCTGGAGCAATCGTTGTATCGGTAACCTGCATAGGATTGATAAGTTGCAGCGCTGGTCGCATGGGCTCCTCCGAGTCGTGAAGCATTGAAACATAGCCCGGGCATTCAAGACAACTGAGATAACATTGCCGGCAAGGTCGAAGTAACTAGTGCGAACCCACGTTGTAAATCGTACTGTGGTCCGGCACCAAAGCTCCGATGACCGCGCCGGGCACTGAAAACGACGCCGCCACACCTGCGGCAAACACGCCTCTATTCACAAAACCGTTGTTCGTCGCCCCACCCAGCGCAGCTCCCAAACCAGCTCCGATTCCGGCCCCAATGAACGCGTTGCGCAAACGATGCTTGTTTTTCATCAGTCTCACGCGAACGATGTCTTGCCTCCGGAGCGCCTGCGAGCCTGCTTGGTCTTGCACCGAGATCGCCGCTTCGGAAACATTCAGAAATGTCCCGGAAACTTTCCTGGAGTTCTTTTCAAGCACCTGAATCCTTTCCCCTTCGTGAAGAGAGTTCAGGTTTTGCCAGGATGCCGGGCCGCTTTGAGCCCACGAAGTGTATGTCGCGGCCAGAACGCAAATCAGAAACCAGATTTTTCGCATACCGCTCCTATCTTTTCGTCTTCCTAGTGGCGGCCTGCTGAGCATCGCTTCATCTCTTTCGGCGAGGATCCCCGGTCTCAGAATCGAGACCGGGGGCCACCCAGGTTTCGCGGTTCAAAGGGCTACCAAGTGCGAACTTTTTTGCCAATGCTCCCTAAGGAAAGGATGCCTTCCTTGCCGGCGACGCTAGTGACTACGGTGTCAATCTCGGAGCCGTTTCCCACGACTACGAAGTTCGTGACCACGGGTGGCCTGCCGTCGGTGAAGTCGATGGTAAAGGTACCGGTGCAATCCGGGTTTACCGTGTACGTACCGTGGGCCGGTGTGTGCGTGAAGTCGGAGACGGCTGTACCGGCGATCGTTACCGCATCGATCTGTTCAAAGGTACCGTTGCCGTCAAAATCAGCCATCGCAACGCCCCGCTGGAGACCCGTCGGCCCCAAGACGCCCGGGATGGGATATTTAGTGCCTTGAAGTGTGAATCCGTAGTGACCGTAAAGAAGTTTGTTGTTGCAGCCGTCGACGTCACTTAGCGCGTGTCCGGACCCCACAGCACCGAGTGTAAGCAGAACCAACGCTGACGCATTTGTGAATAGCTTCCTGTTCATAATCCCTCCTCCGCAGTTACCCGCGATCCTTCTTGTAGCGAGTCCCCACTATCCGGTCAATTGACCGCACCTGTTCCGCTTCTGACTTGCTAAGAAAATGCTGCCAAAGGAGTTGTGTGATTTCCTGAACCGTGCAACTGGGATAACATGGCAGCGGGTCAGGGTGAACCAATGAACCCTCCAGCCAGTTCCAGCCGAAAAGTTCGGGCCGGCCTTTTCGAGATCGATCTGGCCTCGGGCCAATTGCATAAGAACGGGCGGAGATTGCCCCTGCAAGAACAGCCCTTTCGTGTTTTGGCCATGTTGCTGGAATACCCAGGAGAGGTTGTCACCCGCCAGCAGTTGCAGGCAAGGCTCTGGCCGGCGGACACCTATGTCGGATTCGACGAGGGCCTCAACACTGCGATCCGCAAGCTGCGAACGGCCTTCGGCGACTCAGCCTCCAACCCGAGATTCATCGAGACTCTGCCCCGGCGAGGGTATCGGTTCATTGCTCCGGTAACAGAAACCGCGACCGCAAATGACGTGCCCGGGAGCGTGGATTTGGCAGGGATAGAGGGCGAGGGTGCGGTCCTCGATTCTGGCTCTCCACAGCAAGTGGGGCACGCAGTAACTCCAGCCGATCACCACACATTTGCTCCGGACGATGGCAGGTGGCGATGGAGGGCGATGGTTCTCCTGACAGCTGCTCTGGTATTGGTTTTCACAGCCATTGCATACATCATGCGTACCCATCGTTCCTCGGGTTCTGGTCCCGCTAAACGCGCGATGCTTGCGATCTTACCCTTCCAGAATCTGAGCAATGACCCGAAGCAGGAGTACTTCAGCGATGGTCTGACGGAGGAGACGATTACAGACCTGGGCCAGCTTAGCCCAGAAAATCTTGGCGTGATCGCTCGAACCACGGCCATGGCGTATAAACACACCGACAAATCCGTGAGCCAGATCGGCCTTGATCTCGGCGTCGACTACATCCTGGAAGGCAGTGTGCGACGGGACGGTGGAAAAGCCCGCGTCAGCGCTCAGTTGATTCGTGTCAGTGACCAGACCCACCTTTGGGCTCAGAACTACGATCGCGACCTCGGGGACATGCTCGACGTGCAGAACGATCTGGGAAGATCGATCGCGGAGCAGGTGAGTGCTAATCTCACCCCGCACCGGGAGGTCGAATTATCAAGGAAGCACCTTGTGAACCCCGAGGCCTACGACCTCTACTTGAAGGGCCGCTTTTACTGGAACCAAAGAACACCCGATGCGATCAAGACAAGTATTCAGTACTTTCAGGAAGCTACCGCCTTAGACGCTAACTTCGCATTGGCCTGGGCCGGGCTGGCCGACGCCTACAACATCAGTAATATTCTTGGCGTTTATACGTCCAAGGAAAGCTCTCCGCAGGCAAGAACAGCAGCGACGAGGGCGATTATGTTAGATCCTTCCCTCGCCGAGGCCCACGCCGCCCTCGGTATGGAGAAGTCGCATTTCGAGTTCGACTTCCCAGGAGCGGAAAAAGAATTTTTGAAAGCGCTTGAGCTCAATCCCAACTCGCCCTATGCGCACTTGTTCTATTCCAATTGTTTCCTCGTGCCCATGGGCCGAAAGGCGCAAGCCATTGCGGAAAACAAGAGGGCAGTGGAAATTGATCCCCTCTCGTTACCTATAAACAATTTCATGGCGGTGACATACGTGTTTGCCGGGGAAGACGGAAGTGCGTTCCGGCAATTCCAGCGCACCATCGCCATGGATCCCAGCTTTCCACTGGCGCACGAATATTTTTCCCAGTTCCTGGCGTCGATCGGAAGATACGAGGAAGCGATCAAAGAGGAGGAAAAGAGCGAGGTGCTTAGCGGCTCCAGTCCCGAGGAAGCGGCGGCCAGAGCGACGGTGATGGAAAGAGCATTCAAGAAGGGAGGGGAAAAGGGATTTTGGCGGGAGCAACTAGAGCTTCAGCTGCAGGCCGGCACTTATCATTCTCCCGGCGAACAAGCGTGGGTATACGCTTCTGCCGGGCAAACGGACAAGGCCTTTTTTTGGCTGGAGAAGGCCTACGAGGAGCGGGAGGGGCAAGTGATCACTTTGTTGAAATTAGATCCTGCCTTCACGCATTTGCGCAGCGACCCGCGGTTTTCTGCATTGTTGCAGAAGATGGGATTACCGCAATAACAGCCGGCGCTAGCTCTGAGAGAATGTTGGTATCTTTACCTACTCGCGTGTCAGCTTCCGTGGCGGTGCAGTAAGACGGTGGTGATCTGCCGCCATTCGTCGTCGAGCGATGTTTCCGGATGAGGCTGATGAGCCCGCTTGTACCAGTAGCCCGCGTTTTCCTGGTCACCTTCCCTGCGATGGAGGTAGGCATGAACCCAAGCCGCTTCCTGCCCAGACTCGTCGTCCTGGGCGATATCATGGGCGCGATCGAAATTCCCCCGGGCATCCCACCAGAGAGCCTTGAGCAAGTCTGACAGGCCCGCCGGGGGTACTGATTCGCGCAGAGAGGCACGGAACTCTTCGATCGTCATAGCCGCATTTTACGCCCGCTCTAAAGAAGGTCAGACGAGCCACTCCTGAGAGGTTCCAAAGGCATTGTCATTCGTTGGCTCGGGTCGTATAGTTGATATACGACCTTGCCGGTCGCAATTGAGCCTTCCCCCCGGATCGCGAGGACGACCCCGACCGCCATGCCACGCATGCTTCCATCCACTGCTCTCAGCGAGCTCGCTATTGGATCCTGCGCTACGCTGGCCTCCCTTGATCTCCCAGAGGAGATTCAGGGACAGCTTATGCATCTTGGGTTTGTCCCGGAAAACCGGGTGCTCGCGCTTCGCCGTGCACCGGCCGGCGACCCCACCGTTTATTGCATTGACGGGACAGAAGTTGCCCTGCGTAGGGAGACAGCCAAATTTATCAACGTCCATAGTGTTTGCCTGGCCGTGAGAAAGGCCGCGCAATGAGCCATTGTGAACCGGGAGGCGGAGTTGCCGTCGCGGCAGGCGGCCCGCGCTTAGACGGCAAAATAAGTACCGTGGCCCTGATCGGTCCGCCGAATTCCGGTAAGTCCACTCTGTTCAATCGTTTGACCGGGTTGCGTCAAAAAGTAGCGAACTACCCTGGGGTGACCGTAGAACAGCACTCCGGACGAATGAGCGGTATAGGCCACCGCAACCTGACGCTAATCGATCTGCCGGGAATCTATAGCCTCCAATCGTACTCAGAAGACGCCCGGGTGGCGGTAGATGTGCTGCAGGGGAACATGCCGGGAACGGCGGTTCCGGATGCAGTGCTACTGGTGCTGGACGCCTTGCAGTTGAACCGGCAGCTAATGCTGGCCGCCCCGGTCCTGGGTATGGGTCTGCCGACCCTGGTCCTGTTGAACATGTCTGACCTGATGACCGCGCGCGGGGGCGAAATCGATCCGCTGGGATTGGCCCGGGAGCTGGGCGCGCCCGTGGCCCTGATTAGTGCTACCAAAGGCACCGGCTTCGACGCCATCGATCGTTTCCTGACCCGGCTCTCCGAACCAGCCGAAGCGCGCCACGAGCCCATGCAATTGCCGGTTCTGCAAACTGCCGCCTCCTGTCACCAGTGGGCCACGCAGGTTAGCTCGCGGACGAAATATAAGGCGCCGGTCTCACCCGGTTGGACGCGCAGGCTCGATGCGGTGCTGCTGCATAAGTTCTGGGGACCGGTCATCTTTCTGGCAGTGGTGATCGGCGTGTTCCAGGTGGTGTTTGCGGCCGGCCTTCCGTTAAGTGACTGGCTGACCGAAATCTTTACCAAGGCAGGCGCCGCGGCGGTTCATGTTCTGCCCTGGACGTGGTTGCAGATTCTGCTGCGCGATGGGCTTTGGAATGGAGTGCAGGCGGTTTTGGTTTTTCTGCCTCAGATCCTGCTGCTTTTCCTGGTAATTGGGGTGCTCGAGGATTCGGGCTACTTGGCCCGGGCGGCTCTGATCGCGGATCGAGTCATGCGCTCCATTGGGTTGAATGGCAAAGCCTTCATTCCACTGCTCTCAGCGTATGCCTGTGCGGTACCGGCCATCATGGCTACGCGGACGATTGAAAACAAGCGGGACCGGTTGGCCACGATCCTGGTGGCCCCGTTCATGACCTGCGCTGCGCGGCTGCCGATTTACACCCTGATTATTGCTGCATTTATTCCTAACCGTCCCATTCTGGGTAACTTTTTTGGGTTGCGGGCGGCAGTGATGTTGAGCCTCTATGTGCTGGGTTTTTTGGCAGCGCTGATGACGGCACGATTGCTTAAGTCGTCTATTCTAAAGGCCAATTCCGCGCCTTTCATTCTGGAATTGCCACAATACCGGTGGCCGACGCTGCGCTCGATTGGCCTGCGGCTGATGGACCGTGGCACTGTTTTCGTCAAGCAGACCGGTACCGTAATTCTGGCGGTTACGTTTACCTTGTGGCTGCTGAGTATTGTGCCGTTCCATGCGGGTGCGGTTGCTCCGCTCACAGAAAGCGTCATTGGCAAGCTGGGCCACTTTATTGAACCGGTACTCCATCCGCTGGGGTTCAACTGGAAGATCGGTATCGGACTGCTCAGTTCAGTGATTGCCCGGGAAGTAATCGTTGGCACGCTGGGGACGCTTTATGGGGCTGATCCTGCTACCCAGTCGGTGGGCCTGCAGGCGGCGCTACGGCATGACATGACGATCGGCGGCGCGATTGCGTTGGTGGTGTTCTTCGCGTTTGCGATGCAGTGCACCTCGACCCTGGCTGTGGTTCGGCGGGAAACCAACAGCTGGAAATGGCCTGCGGTACAGTTCCTCTATATGACGGGATTGGCATACATAGCCGCACTGGCAACCAACCAGATTTTGTCCCGTATCTTCTAGAAATGTAAGTTTTAACCGGGCTTTAGCCCCGTGAAGCATCGAAGTAGTTGAAAGCGCTGGTGTGCTTCCGCCTATGGCGCACCCTGGGACGGGGTTTCATCCTGGTTGGCGCGGATTATCTGCGAAAATAGAAGTGAATCTAAGAAAACAAGAGACTATTCATGATTTCTGTCAGCGATGTAACTATGCGTTATGGGTCCAAACTGCTATTCGAAGAGGTTTCGGTACAGTTTATTGCGGGCCGGCGGTTTGGTTTAACGGGGCCGAACGGGGCCGGCAAATCGACCTTTATGAAGATCCTGTCGGGGGAACTGGAGCCGCAGAAGGGCACCGTAGTGCGGCCCAAGAAGATCGGGGTGCTGCGCCAGGACCAATACGCTTTCGATGCCTTTCGCGTGATCGATACCGTGGTTATGGGCAACAAAGGACTGTGGAAAGCGCTCGCAGAACGAGATGCGATTTATGAAAAGGCCGAGCTGACCGATGAGGACGGCATGCGGCTGGGCGAACTGGAAGGCATCGTAGGCGAAGAAGATGGCTATACGGCCGAGAGCGACGCCGCCATTCTGCTGCAGGGCCTGGACATACCAGATGAATTTCACGAACGGAAAATGAGCGAGTTGCAGGGTGGGCAAAAGGTCCGTGTGTTGCTGGCCCAGGCCCTGTTTGGCAAGCCGCAGGCCCTGCTGCTGGACGAACCGACAAATTCGCTGGATCTTGATTCGGTGCATTGGTTGCAGAACTTCCTGATGGAGTTTGAAGGCACGCTGATCACCATCTCGCACGACCGGCATTTTCTGAACAGCGTGTGCACCCACATCGCGGATATTGACTACGAAACCATCATTACCTACAGCGGCGGCTATGACGACATGGTGCTGGCGAAGACCCAGATCCGCTCTCGTCTAGAGTCGCAGAATGCCCAGCGAGAGAAGAAGATTGCGCAGCTGAACGAGTTCATTGCGCGGTTTTCGGCCGGCACCCGTTCCAGCCAGGTGACGTCACGCAAGAAAGAAGTGGAGCGGCTGCAAACCACTGAGCTGGCGCGTTCGAATATCCAACGGCCGTACATCCGGTTCGACCTGTTGCGGCCTTCCGGCAAGCACATCCTGGAATTCGAACACGTGAGCAAGTCCTACGGGGACCAGGAAGTTATCCGTGATTTCGGCGCCGCGGTCATGCGTGGAGAGAAGGTTTGCCTCATGGGCCGGAACGGACTGGGCAAGACAACCCTGCTCAAGTCCTTGCTGGTCAAGATGGATCAGGCGGAGCCAGGTTTCGAGCTGGACGGAGGTACGGTCAAGTGGGGTCACGAGCCACAGATCGGGTACTTCCCTCAGGACCATACCGGGTCCATCGAGAAAGGGATGACGGTCTCCGATTGGCTGCATCAATTCGATCCCCGAGTGACCAAGGAGGATATTCGCGGCTTGCTGGGACAGATGCTGTTCAGCGGCGAAGAGGGATTGAAGAAGACCGAAGCCCTATCGGGTGGAGAGGCAGCACGGTTGATTTTTTGCCGGTTGATGCTGCAGAAGCCGAACATCCTGATACTCGACGAACCTACGAACCACCTGGATCTTGAAGCCATCAACGCGCTCAATGTCGCCATCCAGCGCTATGAGGGGACGGTGCTGCTGGTAACCCACGATCATGATCTGATCGATGAGGTGGCGACCCGGATCTGGCACTTTGATCAGGGCACGATCGAAGATTTCAAGGGACCGTACGAGGAATACATGACGGCAACGGCGGCGGCGGCGGCACGGCGCTGAGAAGTCCCCACCCACAGCTTTCTAAGACGGAATAGATGCCCCCGATCCTCAATGCCCAGGGAGTTTCCAAGTCATTTGGCGCTGACCCGCTTTTGCGCAACATTGCGTTCACCGTAGAAGAACGCGCGCGCATAGGGCTGATCGGACCAAATGGTTCGGGCAAGTCGACCCTGCTCGGCATTCTCGGTGGGGACATCGATCCGGATAGCGGTGAAGTGACCGTGCGTAAGCGGGCACGACTCAGCTATGTCGCGCAACAATCGGAATTTACCCCCGGAACTACAGTCCGCGCCGTGCTCGAAGCTTCGCTCGAGCGCATTGCTGCTCCGGCAACGGAGTGGGAAGGACGCATCGGGGAAACCCTCGGGCGGACGGGCTTTGTGGATTTCGCCGAGGATGCTTCCAAGCTTTCTGGCGGGTGGCGTAAGCGGCTGGCAATTGCCGAGGCCCTGGTGCAGGCGCCCGATGTTCTGCTGCTGGACGAGCCAACCAATCATCTGGATTTGGGCGGGATCGAGTGGCTGGAAGGCCTCCTCAACACCGCATCGTTTGCCTGTGTGGTGGTGAGCCACGACCGGTACTTTCTTGAAAACGTGTGTACGGAAACGGTGGAGCTGAACCGCGCCTACCCGGATGGACTCCTCCGGGTGGACGGGAATTACAGCGAATTTCTAATCAAAAAAGAAGCGTTTCTCGAAGCCCAGGCCAAGCGGCAGGATGCTCTGAGCAATCGCGTACGCACAGAGATTGACTGGCTACGCCGCGGGCCGAAAGCACGCACCACCAAGTCCAAGGCCAGGATCGACAAGGCGCACGAGTTGATTGGTGAATTGGCGGAGGTATCGGCACGCAATCGCACAGCGACCGCGTCCATTGAATTTTCTGCCACCGACCGGCAGACCAAACGATTGATCGAACTGGAAGACCTGGAGTACGGCTTCGCTGGGCGCAAGCTTTTCGCCGACCTCAATTTTGTTTTTACCGCCGGAACGCGGATCGGCCTGGTGGGCCCCAATGGCAGCGGCAAGACCACACTGCTACGGCTACTGCGGGGCGAGATCGAACCCAGCGGAGGTTCCATCAAACGAGCGACTGCACTGCGCACTGTCTACTTCGATCAGAACCGCATTTTGGAACCGGACGTTACATTGCGGCGCGCTCTGGCCCCTGATAGCGATTCGGTGATTTATCAGGACCGGGTGATCCACGTCGCTTCCTGGGCGGCCAGATTTTTGTTTAGCGGCGACCAATTGAATCAGCCGGTAGGTCGACTCTCGGGGGGCGAACGGGCTCGCGTCCTGATCGCCAGGCTGATGTTGGAGCCGGCTGATTTGCTACTGTTGGATGAGCCCACCAACGACCTCGATATTCCGACCCTCGAGATTCTGGAAGAAAGCCTGCTTGAATTTCGCGGGGTCCTGGTGCTAGTGACTCACGACCGTTACATGTTGGATCGTGTCTGCACCACTGTGTTGGGATTGGATGGGCGCGGCAATGCGGAAACCTTTGCCGACTATTCGCAATGGGACACGTGGCAACGTCAGCCACAGCCAGAGGCGAAGACGGTTGTGCCGCAGGAAAAGCGCGGACCAACCGGAAAAAAGAAGCTATCTTACCTGGAAGCGCGCGAGTTTGCCGGTATTGAGGATCGGGTGACCGCTGCCGAGGAGCACCTTGCGCGCGAGCGCAGCGTGGTTGAAGATCCCGCCGTCGCTACCGACGCGGTGCGGTTGCAGGAAGCTTTGCAAGCCATGAAACAGGCGCAAAGCCTGCTCGATGATCTGTACGCAAGATGGGCTGAACTCGAAGCCAAAAATGTGGGATGACGGGGGCCTCCGTCCTTCTATCCAGGCATTCATAGCAAAATCGTTTACCCCTTCTTCGTTTGCAACCCGTTAAGTACCACTCTACTGCGGTATGCTTCTCCTAACCGAAAAAGCCGTACCGGGGTGCTTTCGCTGCCCAACTCATAGAGGAGAATGCTCCAAGCATTGACTTTGACCAAGCTCGCCTGCCCCGCCCTCGCTCCAAAGCTTGCGGCGTCCCGGTTCACGATGCGCAATGAGTCATCGAGGCGTGGGTGCCTCTCGCCCGGCGCACATTCTCAGGATCCACTGCCAACGCTCGTCTATGCCGGGCTTCGTCTTTGCCTCGGATGACCCTCCGGGGGCCAATGATACCGATCCGTCTGTTACCGCTGGCCTTTCTCGTCGTCTTGCTGTCCGCGAGCTCCTTTTTGCCAGCGCAGACACCCGCGGCGCCGCTGACCCTGCAACAGGCCATCGCGCTGGCCCGCCAAAAGAATCCGACTCTGCTTTCCGGACAGCAGCACGTCATCGCCACCAAGGCCAGCGAAGTCACCGCCGGTCTGCGTCAGAATCCGAACCTGACCCTGAGCGGCACCGATGTAACGCTAGCTGCTAACAATCCCGGCAACCCTTACTCTTATGCAGCCAACGTCTCCCGCCTCTTCGAACGAGGGCAGAAGCGACGCTGGCGTCTTGACCTTGCCCACAGCACCACCGACGTTACCCAGAGTCAATACCAGGACACGGAACGGCAGACCATCCTCGCGGTGAAACAGGCGTTTACGCAGATGTTGGCCGCGAAAGCCGGATTGAAGATAGCGGAGGACAATCTGCAGGGCTATCGCAAGACGGTCGAGTTGAGTAAGCACCGGCTGGATGCCGGCGACATCAGTGCCACCGACTTCGATCGCATTGAGTTACAGCTTGCCGAATTTGAGGCCGATGACGATAACGCGAACTTGAACCTTGTGCAGTCCGGCGCTCAGTTAAAAATGCTGCTGGGGATCGACACGCCGACGCCAACGTTTGACATCATCGGCACTCTCGATCCCCCTCCAGTCAACCTGACCCTGCCGGAAGTGGAACAGCGCGCGCTTGCGGAACGTCCGGACTATCGCGCCGCGCAGCAGTCGCTTCGTCTAGCTGAGGCCAACGTCAAGCTGGCAGAGGCTTATGGCACCACCGACCCTACTCTGGGCGGCGAATATGACCGCTCGGGGAATGACAACTCGGCCGGCTTCCAGGTAAATATCCCCTTACGGATTTTTGATCGGAACCAGGGGGAAAAGGAACGGACCCGCTACGAGGCGCAGTCCAGCCGCTTCGCGGAGATTGCGGCACGCAACCAGGTGATGAATGACGTAGACCAGGCCTGGGCCGCCTATGAGACGGCAACCGCACAGTCGCGGCGCTATAACGGCCACTATCTTGCACAAGCTTCACGTGTTCGCGACAACCTCGAGTTCAGCTATCGCCACGGAGGCAGCACTCTGCTCGACTACCTCGACGCTCTTCGTGATTACCGTCAAACCAATCTCGATGCCTTGAACGCCAATGTTCAGGTCTGGCTTGGTCTCCACCAACTCAGCTACGTCGCCGCGTCGGAGATGCTCCCATGAAGCATGCGATGACCTCTGCCCCCCGCCGTTGGCTCGCGGCTCTTTCGCTCCTTGCCTGCCTCGGCTGCCATGATCAGGCCACCACCACGGCCCAGGAGACGCCTCAGAAAGCACCGATTGAGGTTGCTACCGTCCATCCGCAAACGGTCACGGATCGTCTGGTGCTCGCCGCCCGTGTTGTGCCTGACCCAACCCGCGTCGTCCATATCTACTCCCAGATCACCGGCCGCCTGGTCGAGTTGTATGTTCGGCCTGGGCAGGAGGTGACGAAAGGCCAAACCATCGGCCTTATTCAAAGCAGCGAGATCGCCGCGGCACGAGCCGATTACGACAAGGCGAAAATCGAGGTAGCACGTTCCGACCGCCAACTGGATCGCGCCAAGCTCCTGCTGCAGCACGAAGTGATGGCGCAACGCGATTACGATGACCTGGAAGCCGCGGACCAGGCGGCGCACGCAGAGCTTGCCCGCTCCGTACAGCGAATTCACATGCTTGGCTTCTCGCCCGAAGGATCATCGGACTCCGCGGAGCTGCGCGCACCCATCAGCGGCGCCGTGCTCGACATCGGATCGGCCAGCGGTGAAATGCAGCGTTCTCTCGATAACGCCAACCCTATCGCTACCGTTGCTAACCTCGATTCCGTCTGGATTCTCGGCGATGTCTTTGAGCGGGACCTCAATACGGTCCGCGCCGCGCAGTCTGTCGAAGTGACTCTTCCTGCTTACCCGGACGAGACGTGGCGCGGCAAAATTTCCAATATCTCCGATGCCATGGAC
>CAZSUK010000094.1:0-19379 GCA_964609355.1 uncultured Acidobacteriaceae bacterium
AAGGAAAGGTCCAGTAGCCCCAGGTCATGGTGTTCCAGGCGAGCATTTCATCGTGAGCGGGGAAATGTTCCGGCTCGAGCACCAGCGGATGTCGGATTTTTTCGGCAGCCCTGGCAAATGCTTCAGGAAGGCCGTCCATGGTGTCGCCATTTACCCCGTCGGCGTCGACAGCTTTCATCAACTCTGCCGTGGCCTCCCAGTTCGGTTTGCCTTCATCTCTGGTTCCCTGATCCCACACCATCACCGGAAAGAACACTTTCACGCCATGACGGTGAAAATCCTCAACCATCTCCCGCACACCATCCAAGCCACCCGGCATATCGCGGAGCAGGTCGTATTGGTTACGGTTGTCTATCCCAATATTTGTATACGTGTGCCAGATCAAGACTGAGTCGATTCCGCCATATCTTTTGGTCAGATCGTGCAGGTAGCGGTCGACCGTGTACTTGTGCGCAACGGGATCGTAAAAGTAACGGTCCTCCATCATCATTTGCGGCTGGATGAAGCTGGATTGTGTCCACTTTAACTGAGGCAGGTCGTACAGGTTTGTGTCATAGCCCATGCGGATGCGCCGCATTGCGCGCCAGGCACGCATTTCCCGCAGCCATTGGTCTATTTCCTGCTCAGTGCATTCCACTCCACCGTTGATAACCAGTTTGGGAACATCCATGCAGCTTGGGGCTTCAATTCCTTCGTCCTCAAGATGCAGGTGAGGATAATCGAACGATTGCCCCTCTGCGAAGAAACCCGCCGAAGCAAGAATAAATGTCACCAGAATTGGCAATCTCCATTTCATCCTTATCTCCTGAATCACTTCCATCGTTGAACTGCGAACCAGCACCCAAAGACTAAGCCGCGTCCTTGCGTGTGATGAAGGGCATTGAATGCAACCGCCTGCATTACCAAGGGAAGGCCTTCATAGGGCAAATGTCTTTGCGAACTTTGACGTATCGAATTGTTGTGAAAACGGTATTCGGATTGCCATCAAGAGACGCAAGGAGACCAAAGACAGACGGAGTATCTTTAACGTTTCAAATTTAGGAAGTCAAATTATGCCACTGATTCGACCCTGTCAAGACCTTGTTTGATCCGATTCACTAGCAGGCGCATCTGCACCACCGCCGGCGTTGGTTGGCGATGGGTGGACGGAAGCATATTTAATTCTTTGACAGTGTCGACTTCGCTCTGTATTATTCTCTGCGATTTGAATGCTTTCAATTGAGCGGGGGAATCTCTCCAGGAGAGCGCGAGCTTTGCGGCCGCTGCACGGATGGATCCTGGCTCCGGCGCAGACATACGTAAGCTGAGGAACAGATGAGACGAACGAAGGAAATGAAGAAGATTGCCGCTATCGTTCTGGCCGTGGCCGCATGGACCCTCCCCGCCCTCGCCCAGGATTCACAGTATAAGCCGGTGAATCAGCAAATTCCTCCGCCCGCCTGCCTCAGCCTTAAGTTTGCTTGGGAAGGTCCCTACACACCCTGCACCGACGTGACTCATCAGCAGTGGCTGACCGATGTTACACATTGGCGCACCGAACGCCGGATCCGCATCGGCTTTGACGATGCGCGATATCACCTGCCGGCGTTGCAGTGGGCGCAATCCGCATTCATCCAGCCCCAGATGATGGTGCAGGATCGATATTTCTACGATCCTGTGGCCCATAAATATACCGTCGACCGTTATTTGGATGACCTCGATAAGCGATACGGAGGCATCGACGCAGTGCTGATTTGGCCAACCTATCCCAACATGGGCATCGATGATCGCAATCAGCATGACATGATTCGTTCCATGCCAGGCGGTGTAGAGGGCGTTCGCCAGATGGTGGAGGACTTCCATAAGCGTGGAGTGCACGTTCTTTTTCCCATGATGATGTGGGACCAGGGGACGCGCGAACCAGCCAGGTCCTGGCCGGTGGAGATCGCCGGCCTCATGAAAGAGATAAACGCCGACGGCATCAACGGCGATACCCAGGATGGCGTGCCGTTGGCCTTTTCGCTTGCCTCTGATGCTGTGGGACATCCTCTCGCGTTTGAGCCCGAGGGTGGCCCTGCGGATGAAGCACTCGCCTGGGATGTACTCACCTGGGGACAATATAAGTTTCAATTCGTGCCGACAGTGGATCGCTATCGCTGGCTTGAGCCGAGGCACCAGGTCAATATTCAGGGGCGCTGGAATCGCGATAAGAACGACGACCTGCAATTTGCATTTTTCAACGGAGAAGGTTGGGAGAGTTGGGA
Source organism: uncultured Acidobacteriaceae bacterium (assembly GCA_964609355.1). GTDB lineage: Bacteria > Acidobacteriota > Terriglobia > Terriglobales > Acidobacteriaceae > PALSA-350. The sequence goes on from CAZSUK010000094.1 coordinate 2,244, forward strand.
AAACGTTTGGGGGATATGGAATGGCGTGACCCCTCGCGACGGAGAAGCGACTCGGCGCATGGCGACAATCGAGCGTGCTGTAGCGCCTTTCTTTGCCAGCAGCGGGTGGGAGCCTTTCTATCCCACGCACATGTATGGTGTCTTTGCCAGCCGTTGGCCGCTCGAAGGCCGCACCGTTTGGACGATTGTGAACCGCAATGAGTACGATGTGGCGGGGCGGCAGATGACTGTTCCGGCCGAAGATGGGGTTCGCTACTTCGATCTGTATCACGGCGTCGAACTGACGCCTGAGCGCGACGGAAAAGAGGCGGTACTTTCGTTGCCTCTGGAAGCCCATGGAATGGGCGCAGTGATGGCCGTGCACGGAGCGCCCGAGGCGAGCATCAATGAGCTGATGTCGCGCATGAAGAAGATGACGGCAACGCCACTCTCTTCCTATGCTCATGAGTGGAAACCCTTGGGGCAGCACCTAGTGGAAATTGAGAAGACCAAGGCTCCGGCGGCGCCTGAAGGAATGGTGAAGATCCCGGCCGGCGATTATGTCTTCAAGGTGCAGGGAATTGAAATCGAAGGATCGAATGATGTGGGTGTCGACGTGCAGTATCCCTGGGAGGACTCGGCGCGGCGATTTCATGAGCATCCGATGCACGTCGATGCGTTCTATCTCGACAAATACCCGGTCACCAATGCGGACTTCAAGAAGTTTCTGGATGCTACTCACTATCATCCCCAGGACGACCTGAATTTTCTTCGCGACTGGAAGAGCGGTACTTATCCCGACGGATGGGCCAAGAAGCCGGTGACGTGGGTCTCGCTTGAGGATGCACGCGCTTACGCGAAGTGGGCCGGCAAGCGACTGCCCCGTGAGTGGGAGTGGCAATATGCAGCGCAGGGCGGTGACGAGAACCGCATTTATCCCTGGGGAAATACCTGGAACGCGGCGAATGTTCCTGTGCCTGATAAAGGACGTACTTTAACGTCGCCCGATGACGTGGATGCTCATCCCGCGGGTGCGAGTCCGCTAGGTGTGATGGATATGGTAGGGAACGTGTGGCAATGGACCGACGAATTTGTCGACGACCATACGCGGGCCGGTATTCTGCGCGGTGGGAACTACTACCAGCCGCAGGGATCCATTTGGTACTTTCCGGAGGCATATCGAAATGATCAGCACGGCAAGCTGCTCTTAATGGCGCCGAGCTATGACCGCTCGGGGACTCTCGGATTCCGCTGCGCCAGCGAGGCCGAATAATTGCGCAGCCCGGAATCAAACTGTACTCGGGACCGAACTTACTTCTGGTACAGACGCATTGCGTTGTACCAGGAATGGCATCAGCAAGAAGTGACTGCTTTCGTAGAAGCTCTCTTATAAGGGGAAGAAGACTTACAGGGCGCTTGACACTCGACAATTCGTGAGCGCAAAAGTTCGTCCTGAACTAATTTTGGAAGCTTTCAAATGATTTTGTGAGGAGTGCCATATGTTTCGCAAACGTGGCTTGGTTGTCTTGCTGTCGCTCGTGTTGCCGCTTTTGTTCGGTCTATTACCAGCCGCTCTCCATGGACAATTTGCGCAACGCAGTTCCATCTCTGGATTCGTAACCGACTCTTCTAAAGCGGCCATTGTGGGAGCCACGGTCACGCTGCGAGATCTGGATCGAAATCAGACCCAGACCACCACCACGGATAGCAGCGGGCAGTATACCTTCTCTGATCTGACCATCGGCCATTACGTGGTGCATGCTGAGCAGACAGGATTTCGGCCTCTGGAATCGCAAGCGGTCGACCTCACGACTCAGCAGGGCAAGCGTTTGGATCTCGTGCTAACTCCGGGTACGGCTGTGGAGACGGTAAACGTAACCAGCGCATTTCCGTTGCTGGAAACCGACCATGCCACGGTTGACCAGGATGTGGATCAGCAGCAATTCCAGCAGCTGCCGATCAATGGCCGGAATTTTACTTCGCTCACGGTACTGGCCCCCGCGATCAGCACGTATCCTCAATCCAATGTCAATCCGAATTCGAACTACACGCCCGGTACCAACGACGTTCCCGGAGGCACGCTGTTTGCCAGCGGTGGAGAAGTCAACGGGCAGCAGGACAACGGCTATTACATCAACGGCGTCAACGCGACTGCGAACTATGGCGCTGCTCCCACCTTCGCCCCTTCGACTGAGGCTATTCAGGACGCCAAGATAGCTGTCTCCGACTTCAGTGCCTCGAACGGGCACGACATATCGGCTCTCCTGGTTTCCACCAAGTCGGGAACCTCAACCTACCACGGCGAAGGCTTCGAATTTGTCGAAAACGACCTTTTTAACGCGCGCAATCCGTATGACAAAGCGCTGGGGCTGCTGAGCAAATCAACCCTGCGCAGAAACCAGTTTGGCGGCAATCTCGGCGGTCCGGTCCGCATTCCGAAGCTGTTCAACCAGGTACGACACCGGGCATTCTTTTTCGCCAACTATGAGCGGCTGGAAGAGCGGGATGGTCTTCCGAATACCGTCGCTCTATTGCCCAGCCTCGCGGAACGGCAAGGCGATTTTAGCGAGCTTCTCGTAGGAGATAATCCCGTCCAGCTTTACAATCCCTACACAACGACTTATGACTCGAACGGGCTGAGTCACCGTCTGCCGGTTCCGGGCAACCGCCTGGACCTGGCAACCAGGCCCGATGGCGGACCGCTGGTGGATCCCTCGTCTGCTGCAATCTCGAATCTCTATCCCTCCCCCAACACCCCGAACACATCTGGATTTAATTACGTTACGCATGCGGCGCATGATGCCAGCGCGTATCGCTTCGACAGCCGCTTCGACATAACCCTATCGCAGAAGAACAGCCTGTATTTTGCCATCGACTGGTCCAACGGGACAGATACGAATCTAGGCGGCGTGTTCCCGCTCTACACTCCGAACCTGGCCGACTACGGGAAACTATTTACAGTAAGCGACGCGCAGGTGTTCACACCCAACCTGGCGAATGAGTTCACTTTCGGACTTGGGGATAGCCAGTATGTTACCGTGCCGCCCTCGCAGTTGGCGGCCCTGAATGGCGATTCCAATCCGTTCAACAAGATATTCCAAAATACCGGTTCTGGAAGCAACAAAGGGGTTCTAGCCCTGGATATCTACGGTTACAACTCGCCCGGGTTCAACGAGATATTCAAGAACGAGGCCACCAGCCTGCAATTTTCCGACAACGTTACCTGGACCCACAGGCGGCATAACTTCACCTTTGGAATGAACTACTTTAAAAAGGGCGAGCAGGACTTCGATTACGTCCGCTCGGTTTCATTCGGCGGCCCATTCAACGTGATCGACTACAGCCAGCCGAAGCAGGCGTTCTCCGAGGCGGGCACGGCGGACAACGGTGTAGGCGGCGACGGATATGCGGACGTGGTGCTGGGACTGCCGAGAATCATCCATCAGCGCTTTGATTTAACCAGCGGCGGCCCCGCTGCCCCTTTGCTGGATGTGTACTTCCCTTACTGGGGATTCTACGCAAACGACAAATTCCAGCTAACGCAGAAACTGACCCTGAATGTGGGCGTGCGCTACGATCTGAACGAACCGATCTACGCCGCCAACAGCCTGTGTTGCGCGTTGGTGGACAAAAGCGTGCCTGGATGGCAACTCCAGATTCCCGGACTGGCTCCGGGGGTGCCACAGCACTTCCTGAAATCTGATAAGAACAACATCGCTCCGCGCTTAAGCCTGGCATATCAGGCCAATCCGAAAACTGTGATAAGTGCAGGCTACGGGCTCTTCTATAACGGCGGCGCCAGCCAGATAGCAGGCAATGTTGAACAGGCACTTACCGGGATTCCCGGCTACTTCACCGGCGATGAGCTGACCAACGCAAGATTTAACGTACCGGATGACATACCATATCTGCACTCATCGCAGATCTTCCAGCCAGCCGTGTCTGTAGCGCCAGGCACCTTCCCCATCAGTACGGGTCCGGGCTCCGGTCTCTTCGCCGTGGGAACCTTTCAAGATGCTTATACCTTTGACCAGACATCGGCCCTGTCTCCATACGTCCACCGGTATGAAGCAGATGTGCAACAACAGCTTTCGACCACGTCGGTTCTGAAATTTCAATATTTGGGAGCACAGTCAAGGAAGGGCCTATATTTCAGTGCCAGCAATCTGCCTGCGTATCAAACGGGATGGCCTTCGCTGTCAGCTTACAACGCTGCGCGCCCAAATAATCTGGGAAGCTTCGGGACGATCTATGCCAATCATCCGGGCCTAAACGCGTTCTACAATGCCGGCATCGTCGAGTTCCAGAGGCGAATGGCCAATGGGTTTCAATTTGTGTCGCATTACACCTTCAGCAAGACGGTCACTGACACGGCGACCTTTTCCGGCGACAGCTGGAATTATCATCCACATCTCGGGCGCGGCGAATCCCCAACCTCTCACCGGCACCGCCTCCTGATCTCTGGAATCTACCAGCCGGTGTATGGTGGCAACTGGAACAAGGTCCTGAAGCTGGCGGCCACGGGCTGGGAGCTCTCCTCGATCGCGAACTTCGAATCAGGCGACACTTACACACCGTATAACAACACCGGCTCAAGCGCCTTCGATTACGACGGCCCCAATCTGCTGAATATGGTGAAAAATCCCAACATCGGCCACTTTGATAAGAACTTTTCGCGTCAGTTCGACACCACGGCGTTCACTGTGCCTCCGAACGATGTAAAGGGTCTGACTCAGACGGGCGTGATTCGCGGTCCAGGGCAGTTGAACATGGACCTGTCGGCAGGCAAGACCTTCGCGATCTACGATCGGCTGAATCTAAACTTCCGCGCCGACGTGTTCAACGCCTTCAATCACACGCAATGGACCAACGTCTGCAATACCGAACCATTCTGTTATGACAATAGCGGCAACCAGGTCAACTTCGGAACGGTGTCGGCGGGCAGAGAGGGGAGGATCATGCAGTTGGGGGCTAAGCTGCAGTTTTAGCCGCGAGAGACTTGAATGCTTTCAGGCCAAGCGAGACGGAACCCATAATCCAGGGAATCCACAACCCTCTGCTGGTAGGGGTTGTGAAGGGAAGTGATATCTTGCTCGTTGGAAAAGTCGTCTTCCCGTACCCTAGGTTGAACGAAAGGATAGACCACACCTTGTACCAGCCAGAGACCTACGCCATCGCTCTCTCCTTCATGATCCTCACCATGTTGTGCTGGGGATCATGGGCCAATACGGTCAAGTTGTGTCCGGGATATCGGTTCCAGCTTTTCTACTGGGATTACGTGATCGGACTGATCGCTGGGGCCCTGTTATGGGGGTTTACCCTGGGAACCGCCGGATCGACGGGCCCATCATTCCTTGTTGATGTCGAGGCCGCCAATGCGTCTCATATTGTCTGGGCCCTGGTTGGGGGAGTGATTTTCAATGTAGCCAACCTGCTCTTGGTAGCAGCCATTGAGATTGCCGGGCTGGCGGTTGCTTTTCCGGTTGGCATCGGATTGGCCCTGGTCATCGGTGCCGCCAGCAGTTACATATTGGCCCCTCATGGAAACCCTGCCATGCTCTTCGGTGGCATCGTCCTGGTGGTGGCAGCCATCGTGTGTGATTCGATCGCTTATCGCCTCCGCGAACGTGAACACCAGGCGACGAGTCGCAGAGGTGTGGTAATCAGCCTGATCGCCGGGTTGTTGATGGGGACCTTCTATCCCTTCGTTTCCCGTGCCATGACCGGCACTGGCGCTCCCGGACCCTACGCAACCTCGTTCTTTTTCGTGATTGGTGTAGCCCTGTGTGCCGTTCCCTTCAACTACCTTTTAATGCGCAAGCCGCTCGATGCACAGAGCCCCGTATCCATGCAGGGCTTTACCGCAGCTCCTGCTCGCTGGCATTTGTGGGGAATACTGGGCGGGGTAATCTGGTGCACCGGGGCGGTCTTGAATTTTGTAGCATCAAGAGCCCACATTGTTGGGCCGGCTGTTTCCTACTCCATCGGCCAAGGGGCCACGATGGTTTCCGCCGCGTGGGGGGTCTTCATCTGGCGTGAATTCTCTTCCGCCCCATCGCGGGCGAAGAGCTACCTGTTCTGGATGTTTGTATTGTTCCTGGTGGGGCTCACGTTGGTGGCCTTGGCGCCTCTTTTCTAGTTGGTATCTGTTCAAAGGAAGGTATATGTCGCTCAGCCAAAAGGCGATTGTCGTGGTGGGTAGTATCAATATCGACCTGGTTTCTAAGGCCGAACGGCTCCCGGTCTCTGGAGAGACCGTTCTCGGTACCGAGTTCAAGACGCATTTGGGCGGAAAGGGCGCAAACCAGGCAGTCGCCATTGCACGGCTCGGGCATCCGGTACACATGATCGGCAAAATCGGGAGTGATTCATTTGGAGAGAGGTTACGCTCCGGATTGGAACAGGCCGGGGTCGACATCTCGGCAGTGGGGACGGTAGAGGATAGCTCAGGAGTCGCCATGATCGTCGTTTCTCCCCAAGGCGACAACATCATCGTAGTAACGCCAGGCGCGAACTCCGCCTTGAGTCCGCCTGACCTGGATGCGCATGTCGAGATGATTCGTAGTGCAGGGCTGGTGCTTGCACAATTAGAAACTCCAATGGATACGATCGAGTATCTTGCCCAGTTGTGTGAGCGCAACCGGGTTCCGCTCATGCTCGATCCTGCTCCGTCGCACGCGCTCTCTCCGGCGGTGTTGAGACAAATCAGCTGGTTTACTCCGAATGAGACAGAAGCCGCGTTTTATGCCGGTGGCAAAAGGAAGGAATCTCTGGAGCAGACAGCAGAAAGGTTATTGCAACAGGGATTGCGCGGCGTGGTTCTGAAACTTGGTGCTTCGGGCGTGTACCTGCGTAGACAAGACGGTCTGAAGTTGCATGTACCGGCGTTTCCCGTGAAGGCGATAGACACAACCGCCGCCGGCGACGCATTCAATGGAGCATTCGCAGTTTCGCTTGCCCGCGGACAATCTCCCCAGGAGAGTGCTCGGTTTGCGGCCGCTGCAGCTGCCGTTTCGGTGACACGCGCCGGCGCGCAGCCCTCCATGCCCACAACCGATGAAGTGGATGCAATCCTGGCAGCGGCGCAGTCACAAGTAACTTAGCGAGGTCGCATGCAACGCTGTTACCGTCATCTCATGCGGATGGAACACGCATTCCATCCGGCTTTCGAGAAGGGCCCGAACCGATCTGCACCACCTGTGCAACCACCTCGGAGCTTTATCGCGGCGCAGGCGCGTCCTGCGCTTGCTGTTGCTGCAGAATGCGCCACATAGTTCCGGAAAATATCTTCTCCTGGGCACTTTGGTCCACTTGGCAGGCATCGAGCATTTCATGGTAGCGCTGCAGCGCAAGGTCGAATTCCTCAAGCTCCCCGCCAAAGACATCCGAGCCAAAGACGATTTTCTCAAAGGCGCTGGTACCGCTCGCGGGTGTGTGAGGACTCACCACCCCGGTCCACCAGAAGATAGACCGGAAGAAGCGGTAATCATCCTTCTTCTTGATCAGCGTCGTGCCGGAGAGGTCAAAAAAGAGATTTGGATCCCATCGTCCAATTTCGCCTGCTTCCGCATAATCCGGATTTCCCAAATGGGCGCCAATAATGGTCAGCCGTGGCCAGTGCCGCGCGATCAAATCAAGGCGCGTAACCCGGCTGCGATCAAAACTTATATTTGCGGGCTGCTCAGGGTGCAGGCGATTCACGATCCCGGTGTGAAAAAGAAGAATCATATGGTACTTGTCGGCACGATCGTATAGCGGCCAGTAGGCTGGATCGTCGTAGCTCTTCTGCGTGGAAGTAATCTCACCGAGGCCCCGAAATCCCGCCTGGTGAAAACGGTCAATCTCGCTGAGAGCATTCGGATCATCCAGCTTGATATCTCCAAAACCGATCAATCGGTCAGGATGTTCCCGGATAAACTTACTGGCTTGGGGGAATCCCTGGGGAGTGGTTAACAAGAAAGCCAGACCATCCGAAGCATTCAACTTATCAAGCAGCCTTTCGAGAAACCCCGGCTCGCCGTTGTAGTGCACATGAACGTCGATAAGTTTTGGCGCATGCGACTGGGCAAAGATTGATGACGACAGCAAGAGCAATCCCAAAACGGCTATCCAGCTACTCCAGCGACTCATAGTTCCTCACCGCTATTTCCATGTTTTTGCATCTGTGGTCACGTTGCTGTTTTAGCACTCATGCCACGGAGCCTACTTGATCAGTCTAAGATCCTCGAGGCTGCGCCCGGCATGGAGACTCGAGTCTGCCCACTATTTTTTCGTCTCCCAGCAAGAAGGCTCCCCCGTTATAACATTCACGGCTGTGGCAGCACCAGCACCTCGACTCCTGAAGCTGCCTCGGACGAGTGGTAGACGCGCTCCGTCGCTGGTTTGAAGTCCTCTGGCCTGGCGTTGGGGATGTCGGTGAATGTTTGCGGATTGCGGTCGGTCAGCGGGAACCAGCTGCTTTGCACCTGCACCATAATTCTGTGGCCTTTGCGGAAGGTATGGTTCAGGTCGGGCATGATGAAATTGACCTCGGTCAGTTTACCCGGGGTAAAGGGCTCCGGGTGTTCCCAGCTGTTGCGGAACTTGCCACGCATAGGCTCGCCGCGAATCAATTCCTGATAGCCTCCCATTTTTATCGGAGGGACGTCGAGGCGCTTATCGTCGTGCTCCGGGTCGGGATAATCATTGGGGTAGACGTCGATGAGCTTCACGTCGAAATCGGAATCTGTGCCGGTCGTGGCTACGTGTAGTTTGGGTGAAATAGGGCCGGCGATGGTGACATCTTCAGTGAGCGGTTCGGTTTCGTAAGTGAGCACGTCGGGTCGAGTGGAGGCGAAGCGCTGGTCATCGACCATGTAGCGCTGCGGGATCCCATCGGTAATATATCCGGTGAACGGCACGGGGTGGGCGGGGTCACTGATGTACTCGTCGTAAGCAGCTGATTTTTCAGACAGAGATGGTGGCTCAAACGAGAGCCTTCCCTCGGAGTGGAAGTACAGGGTTTTGGGCGCGGCATTCCTGGGCGGCCACGCATCGTAGGTACGCCAGACGTTGCTTCCCGTCTCGAAAACCTGGGCCTTGGGCAATGGCGCGCCTTTGCCCTTGAGGTAGTACTCGAAGAAAGGGAACTGTATCTTCTTGCGGAAGTAGTCACTGGTCTTGGCGTTAAACTCGATGTCTCCCAGCTGATCGCCGTCCTTGCGCGCCCAGCCGCCGTGGGTCCACGGACCTTCAACCAGGGTGGTTGGCGTTTCGGGATTGTACTGATTGACGGCGTTGAAGGTGCGGTAGGGGCCAGAGAGGTCTTCGGCGTCATACCAACCTCCCACCACGAGCACGGCGCATTTCACGTTCTTCAAGTGCGGCGCCAGGTCGCGCGCCTTCCAATAATCGTCGTAGGTATCGTGATACAGCTGGTCGTTGAAGAGCGGGTTGGAGCCTTTGAGATAGCGCTTGTCGAGATTCACCAGGGGTCCCGCTTTCAGGTAGAACTCATAGTGATTGGGTGTGCCCATATCGAACGGGGTGGATGGCTGCGGCAGGGAGGGCTCGGCGAAGGGCTTGAAGTAACTGCTGTAAAAGCCGAAGTTGGCGTCGAGCATGAAGGCTCCGCCGTGATAGGTGTCGTCGCCCATAAACAAGTCAGTCATAGGCGCCTGTGGGGACGCGGCTTTGAGCGCGGGGTGAGAGTCGATCATGCTGGCAGAGGTGTAAAAGCCGGGATAGGAGATGCCCACGATGCCGGCTTTGCCGTTGTTGCCGGGCACGTGGTGGAGAAGGAATTCGAGCGTGTCGTACATGTCGGAACTGTCGTCGACATCTTTGGGTGACTTTTTTAGATCGATGTGCGGGCGCATCTCGACGAAGGTGCCTTCAGACATGTATCGGCCGCGAACATCTTGATAAACGAAGATATAGCCGGCTTTCTCAAATTCATCTGATGGGCCGAGGCGCTTCGGATATTGGTCTTCGCCGTAAGGTTCCACGCTGTAGGGCGTGCGGGTAACGAGGAAGGGATAGGTTTCGCTGGTGTCCTTAGGCACGTAGACGGCAGTGAAGAGATGCACGCCGTCCCGCATGAGGATACGGTACTCGTATTTCGTATAGTGAGACTTGACATAGTTCTCTTCAGGCGCGCCGGGCGTGGCCTGTGCGGTCGCGGCCTGCACGGCCAGGGAAGCGGCGCAGAGCAGAAATATCCAGCGGAATCGTATGAGTGGGAACCTCTCTAGCGGTACCAATCCTCGTGAATTGTACCGCTAGTCTGAGTGTAATATCTCGGTTATCCGGTTGGACGAGGCGCATCTTTCCCTACCGCCGGCTATAAGACTAAGCCTCAATGGGTCGGTGACGCGCGAGCAGGTTTGGCTACGCGCTAAGCAGATCCAGATTGTCCGACGCCTAAGTCAGCCCGATGGCCCCGGCTCGGGCGTTTTAAGGAGCAACAAATGATTTTTGGTACGCACGTAATTGTCTACAGTGAGGAGGTCGATTTTGAGTGACAACCTGCTGATACGAGGGGTTCGCCATAGCGACTTTACGGAGTGGAAACCGCTATGGGACGCATACAATGCGTTCTACGGTCGCAACGGGGACACTGCGTTGCCTGACGAAATTACGGCCATGACCTGGTCGCGTTTCTTTGATCCGTATGAGCCAATGCATGCTCTGGTCGCGGAACGCTCTGGGCGTTTGCTCGGCCTGGCGCATCTAATTTTCCATCGCAGCACGATCTCGCTTGGTTCGGTCTGCTACCTGCAGGATTTGTTCACCTCTGCATCTTCCAGAGGTGAGGGAATCGGCCGTTCCTTGATCGAAGAGATCTATCGATACGCCGAGCAGGGAGGGTGCAGCAGAGTTTATTGGCAGACCCATGAAACAAATGTGACCGCGATGAAGCTATATGACAAGGTCGCGGAGAGGTCGGGGTTTGTCGTCTATTGAAGGATCATGTGATTTTGCTATGCCGCCAGGAATCGCTGCGCAGAGGACCGTGAAACTGTCAGCTCCGGGCGTCTCAATCGATTGGGGATCTGCAGCCCTCTCCGCCACGCTAAGGGAGAGGAAAGACACGCGGGAGCCTCACGACAATTCCCGTGGTCAGTGTCTTTGGGTGATAGCTGCCGTTGAACACCGACAAGCCCCCATAACTGAATTCCGCCACCCGCCAATCGATGCGAGGAAAGATGGTGAAGTCCAGACCACCTAACAACTGATATTCGAATCGAGTGACGTCGCTCGATGTCTCAGTGATATTCAGGTTGCCCAGGCCCGCCGTCGCTTCCACGTAGGGATGCACGGGGATGACGTGTAGGTTCAACCCAACCCTGGGTCCGATCGCACCGCTGTTGAACGAGTCTGCGCCGCTTTTCGTGAACGAACCTCGAAGATCGAGGCCCACATTCAGGATCGCCAGGCGTCCGCTGGCGAGGTAAGCCCCAAAGGTGCCGCCGTAGAATTGGTATCCGCTAGCCGGGGGAACACCCGGGTTCTGCACCGTAAAACCTCCATACAGCCCAAGTTGTGCGTGCAGAGAGAGCGGCGAAAGAGCCAAGAGAAACAAAGTGAGCAGTCGCAGCGGTTTCATCAGGCCAAAACTCCTGTCTCCAACCTACTCTTCCAGCCGAGGTCGGAGTCGCGATAAACCCAGGGAGAAGCGAAAAAATAACTCTCATCGCATAAGCAAACTCAGGTGAGTGCCGATATACGGGGTAACGGAGCCGGGTCCCAGTGAGCATCAATCCCACAAAAGTGTTAGGTGCCACAAGAACTCCCTCCGTTGTCCCATTTTGGCGCTGCAGCACACAAAGTTTCAATTGGGGAGGGGTTGCGCTTGCAGAATGACCTCGTTATAGCCTCGAAGACACCCGCACTACACTTCTCGGACCGTGGCTATTCTGCGAGAGGTGTTTGCCACGTGTGTTGACGATTCGGCGTGCAGGCACGCACCTTCACGCTTCGTCCGTTCGAGCACTCCCTTTTTGTACCTGCCTCAAAAATCCGACTGCCTCCCTTTAGGGGCGATCCGCGCATGCGCAAGCAGGGCTTCGCACCCGTCTGCCTGCAACCTGCCGGTGCCCGAGAGGAAGACATTCCGAACAGCTTTTCTATATGAGGTCGTTGTTCAATGAAGAAGCTCTCTACGCACTTCGAGGCAAATCGCAGCAACCTCCCCCGCCTCTGGTGTTTGCCATTTCTTCTCTTCGCCGGCTTTGCCCAGGCACAAACACTCACCTCTCTCGCCATCTCGCCGAACCAGCCTTCCGTCAATATAGGCGGTACCACACAGCTCACGGCCACGGCTTCCTATTCCGATGGCTCTTCCAATAATGTCAGCAGCGGCGTTGCCTGGAGCTCAGCCGATCCCCGCATGGTCAGCGTCTCAGCCAGCGGCCTCGCCGCGGGAAACGCCACCGGCACGGTGGCGATTACTGCCACCTACCAGGGGCAAATCGCGACTGCCCCCATCTCCAGTTCCATGGGAAATATCCAATGGAGTGGCCCCCTCACCATCACCCAGGGAGGCACCTATTCCGGCAATTGGAAGAGCACAAACCCGCAAACCCCGGCGGTCAGCATTGCCACCACAGAGCCGGTGCTGATTCAGAATTCGTACCTAACCGGTCCCAACGACCTGATCAGCGATCCGGTGTATGGAAACAATGTCACGGTTAAGAACGTGATCGGCATAGGCGTCAATCCAAACGTGAAGGGGCAGCCCAACGGGATCTTTGTAGACGCCCAGAATCCCAGCCTGCTGGATGTAGAAAACTGCTACTACGAAAATGTGGAGTATGGCGTCTGGATCCGCGGCTATGGAGGAAATTACGACGGAACCCAAACCATCACCATCCTCAACAATCGCGGTCGCAACATTGTTGGCCTGGAAAGTGATGGCAACGGCGGCTCTTTACCCGGAGAAACCAATTGGGCGTGGGCTCATGCCATCCAACTCGGCACCATGCCGTCAGTACCCGGCATCACCATCGCCTGGAACGAAATCATTAACTATCCCTACCAAAGCATGGTCAATGAAAACATCAGCATGTACGATGCCGGCGGTACGGCGAGCAGCCCGGCGCAATTGCACGATAACTACGTGCAGGGAGCCTACCCCTACAATCCTGTGACCGACAGTTACAACGGCGGCGGAATCACCACCGATGGCAGTTCGTTCGACACCGCGCAAACCGCCGCTGCCTTTAACAATATCTACAACAACCAGGTCGTCGGCACAATCAACATGGGCATTGAAATTGGCAGTGGGCACGACAACGCAGCCTATAACAATCGCGTCGTTTCCAGTGGCCTGCTGCCAAATGGAACCCGGATTCCTTCGCAGAATGTGGGGCTCTCGCTCTACGATGTCTACGGCAATATCCAAAACGGATCGATGTACAACGACAACATGTACAACAACACCGCCGGTTGGATGTGCTGGGCATCACGCTGTGCCTGGGATGGATTTAGAAATGATGCATACTTTCCCGACAACAACGGCGACTATGGTCTAAACCCGTCGATCACCGCTAACCCCATCACCCTGCAGATGGAGGCGGCCGAGTACACAACATGGCAGGCGAAGTTGAGTTCGAACGGAGTGGTTGTGGGTCCCGTGAACTCCTCAGGCAGCACCAGTCCCGGAGGAACCGGCGGATCGGGTACTGGGTCAACTTCAACTATCTCGACAACTGTCTGGTACAAGGTAGTGAACAGCAACAGCAGCATGTGTGTAGATGCAGCCGGCTGGGGGATCGCTAACGGGACGCTGGTGCAGCAATTTACCTGCGGCGGTGCACAAACCAACCAGGAGTGGCAATTCCAGCCGACTGACAGCGGCTACTATCGGGTCGTGAATCGCAATGCATACAGCGCCACAGCGACCAATGTGGTGTGGGATGTGACCGGCGGACCGCGAGCTACGGCAGATCAGATCCCTGTTCAGCTATGGAGCTATGTCAATAACACCAACCAGCAATGGATGCCCGTGCCGCTAGGCAATGGAACCTACAAGTTTGTGGCTCGCAACAGCTCCAAATGCCTCGATGTGCCCGGCGCCTCCGGGGCTGCTTCCACTGGGTTGCAACAATACGACTGCAATGGAACCGCAGCGCAGTCCTACACCCTGCAGCAAAAATAATCCGTTGGCGGCACAACTCTCTCGCAGTCGTGCCGCCATCCATGCTGCTGAAAAATTCTGGGACCGGGCAGGAGAGACGTACCTCTGGGACTAAAGAGTCTTTGTGAGAAGTCGCCCGGAAGGGCACGGCTTCAGCCGTGCCGTAAAGTGACACGACTATATCCGGCTTTAGCCGCTGAGGTACGCTTTTTCCATCCTCCAAATTCTCTTGTGCTTTGATAAAAAGATGCCCTCAGGGGCTGAAGCCCAGCATTTGTATGCTGTGCTTTTGGCACGGCTGAAGCCGTGCCCTTCCTCCAGAGACCCTATTCCAAGTAGAAGCGGAAAAGCAGAGACGCTATTCCAGGTAGAAGTGGAAAATGTGTTCGGAGCTAAATCCGGAGCCTGAACGCTGACAATAACTGGAAACTGTTTTAGTTGCGAATGTCCGCCATCAGTTCCTCGACCACGCGCTGCTCTTCGCCGGTGAGGGGCAGCAACGGCATCCTTGGGCGTCCGCCGTAGTATCCGTTCAGGTCGAGGGCGTGCTTAATGCCGGGAATTCCCATCTTCCCGGCGACCTCGATTCCGGCCCGGGCAATGCGCTGCTGCTTTTCTGCCGCCAGAACCGGATCCTTTTCCGCCCACGCTGTGTAGACCTCGCCGCAGGCCTGTGGGGCCACGCAGGCCAAGGCCAGCACACCCCCCGTAGCTCCCGCTTCAAGCGACGGATAAAGCGTCTGCGCAGAGCCGCAAAGTATCTGAAAGCCGACTTCGCGGGTCCGTGTCTTGAGTGGACGCCGAGGCGCCGGCTCCGCCAAAACCGTTGCGCCGGAGACAAGCTGCTCCGCTGCGACGAAGGTTGCAATCTCCTCTTTGACGGTCTGCGACGAGAGCATACGCGAAGTGACGGCGGCGAAGACCGGGGTGACCACGACTGTCCGCTTCCTCGCTGACCGCGTGGCCTTCACCAGTTCCGCAATCCGCTCCACGTTGCCGCTCGAGTCCTTCATGCCGATAATATTTGGATGCATTGCCAACTCGGCGACTACTTCAACGGGCAGATCGTAGGCGGTACAGCTGGGCACGCTGTAAAGAGCCAACGGCAACGGGGACCGGTCGGCGACCGCCTGATAATAGGTCAGCATCTCCCGATTGCGCATCTGCTTGCGATAGTAATGAGGGGTGCGCACCAGAACCGCGTCATATTCAAGCCCGGCTACAAAATCTGCCAGGCGCAGGGTCTCAATCACGCTTTCGCGGCCCACTCCCGCCAGCAGAACTTTTTCCGGTGCCGCGGCATTGCGGGCAACGCGCAGTGCTTCGCGTGACTCCTCGTCGCTTAGCATCACGGCCTCGCCGGTCGAACCCAGCAAGACCATCCCACTCATCGCGGTGAGTGAGTAGCGATCGATGTTTGCTTCCAGCTTGCGCCAGTAGGGGCGCCCGTCGGGATAAAAACACGTCGTGACCGCGGCAAAAATGCCTTCCAGCAGCATTCCATCATTCTAATTCCTCCACCCAGTGGCGAATTAGAGCCATTGGCCGCCCTACATTAAGGCCCGGCAAATCACTGAACTATAATGTTGGGAGCGGAGATCAGGGTCCTTCTTGATCCAGACCGAAGTACATCAGGGGTCTGGCCGGCGATGGTGCCGCTCAATTCATCGGGGAAGGAATCCGGCCAAATGGCGACAGGAGACGTTGCCGTAGGAGCACCCGGAGCGGGTAGCTCAGCGGCACTACAGACGCCAACATCCAAACGGATCATTAATGACTTCAGCATCCAGGTCGCGACCGTTAACGGGTCCGGGTCGCAATCTGCCAACCTGGTGCTGCTCAAAAGCATTTTCGGGATGGGTATCCCGGTCAGCGGAAAGAATCTTTTCCCCTCCAACATTGCCGGCTTGCCGACCTGGTACACCATCCGCGCCAGCAAACAAGGTTACGTTGCCCGCAGGAGAGAAATAGAGCTGCTGGTGGCCATGAATGCCGAGACGGCGCGGGAAGACATCCTCTCCCTGCCTGCCGGCGGGGCCGCTATCTACGACGAAGCCTTGAACCTCAAGCAGTACCGCGACGACGTGGTCTGCTATCCCGTTCCCTTCGACAAGCTGACCGCTGCCGTCTGCCCGGAAGCCAAACTGCGCAAGCTGGTGCGCAACATGATCTACGTGGGCGTGGTGGCGCAGCTGCTTTCCATGGATCTGATCGCGGTCGAGAAGGCCGTCCGCCGCCAGTTTGCCAAGAAGCAAAAGGCTGCCGACCTCAACTGGACAGCTGTCAAAGCCGGCTTTGATTTTGCCGCCAAGTCCTTGACCAAGCAGGACCCCTTCCTGCTCGAGCCCATGCACGCGACCGAGGGCAAGATAATCATCGACGGTAACGCGGCGGCCGCGTTGGGAGCCATGTTCGCCGGGGTAACGGTGGTTACCTGGTATCCGATCACGCCTTCCTCTTCGGTAGTCGAAAGTCTCATCGATTACATGAAGAAATACCGCGTGGAAGAAGATGGCAAAGCAAATTTTGCCATCGTACAGGCGGAAGACGAACTTGCTGCGATTGGCATGGTGCTGGGCGCCGGCTGGGCTGGCGCGCGTTCCATGACCTCCACTTCCGGCCCCGGCATTTCGCTCATGGCTGAGTTTTCCGGCTTGGGCTACTTTGCTGAGCTGCCCGGGGTCATCTTTGATATCCAGCGGGTTGGCCCTTCGACCGGTATGCCGACGCGCACCATGCAGGGTGACCTGCTGTCGATTGCCTACCTTTCCCATGGCGACACCAAGCATGTGATGTTGCTGCCCGCCTCGGTCGCGGAGTGCTACCAGTTCGCAATGGAAGCCTTCGACCTGGCCGAGCAATTGCAAACTCCAATCTTTGTTCTTTCCGATCTCGATATCGGGATGAACAACTGGATGTCAGACCCGTTTGTCTATCCGGAGAAGCCTCTGAATCGGGGCAAGGTCCTTTCCAAGGAAGATCTGGAGCGGTTAGGCGGATTCGAACGGTATAAAGATGTGGATGGCGACGGCATCCCC
>CAZSUK010000095.1:0-6736 GCA_964609355.1 uncultured Acidobacteriaceae bacterium
GCGAAGTTTGACTTCCGCGAGGATGACGATGACTACTACTCTCAGCCCGGCATTCTTTTCCGCATGCTGAAACCGGATGAGCAGCAGCGTCTGTTCGAGAACACCGCTCGTGCAATCCGGGAAGCATCGAAGGAGGTCCAGCATCGTCATATCGCCAACTGCTTCAAGGCTGATCCGGCATACGGAAACGGTGTCGCCAAAGCCATTGCAGCGCTACAGGAACAAAGTCACAAATTTCCGTCAACCGCAAACGGCTCGGTCGCGAGTCAAGAGGCCGCAGTCGTAGACAAATAGTTCGCTGAGTTCATCGCACAATGGCTCGCGGACGAATCTCGAGTGGGTGTTCCGGTTAGGACTCAGGTGCAAGGAGAAACCCAGGTCTCAAAATCGAGACCTGGGCAACCCACTCAAGGTTTGGGTTGCGGCCTTATTTTCTTTAGAAGGCGTAGCGAAGTGGAGGGATCCGCAAATGCGCCTTGCGGCCTCGAAACCAATCCTGATTGCAAGGCTCCCGCAGCAAGAAAGGAAAACAAATTGCAGATACCACACCGCACGGACAATTTGACACGGGTTGTTGATTTCTTTCTTGGCTGTTGGCACCACAACCTCAGTCGCCCCTTCACGCTTTCGGGCTGGACTTATGAGGTGAGTCTTAAGTGTGGAAGGAAGTTCGCCTATGATCGTTCTGACATGGGTTGCAACCTCTCAGCGTGTCGGACGACCAGCGAGCCATCACAGTAACCAACCGCCAATGAGCGGCGATGCTACCTTATCCCGGCCCAACCAGATTTACGTTTCCCTCAAAGCGACGCTGAAAGCTGCTTTTGGGGGTATTATGACTGCGAATGGACTCCCGGACAGAAGCGAACAAACCCCGTGATTTCAGTTGACCTTCACGGAACGATCAAGCCGGCGGTTCTCTTGCGCTGGGCCGTCTGCTGCGCCATTTTCGCGGTTTTGGGTCCTACCACATTGGCCCGAGACAAAGCGGTTCGCCCAGATAATCGGCCCGCTACTGCTGGAATAGTGCGGCAGGTGCATGTGGAGCAGCGCACAATCACCCTGCCTCTTGTCGACGAGAAGGATATCCGTTTTACACGACTCTCCACTGACCAAGGGTTATCGCAAACCAAGGTATCCCAGATCGTGCAGGACGATCAGGGATTCATGTGGTTTGGCACTCAATATGGGGTCAATCGGTACGACGGCTACAACTTCAAATTGTTCGTTCACGATCCAAGACATCCAAACGGCCTCAGTGGGGTGTACTCTAGCGCTCTCTTCAAGAGTCGCAATGGCGCTCTCTGGGTCGGAAGCGATCAATTTCTCAATAAATTCGATCGCGCGACCGAGACGTTTTCACGGTACCCGGTTCCGTTCGTCACCAACATTATTCAGGACAGCGCCGGAATCCTGTGGTTGGCGACTGTCAAGGGTCTCTACAGCTTAGATCCGGCACGGGGAACTATCAGGCATTATGCTCACGACCCGAACGATCCTTCGAGCTTGGGCGATAACAATGTCAAAGTGAGCGGCGAAGACAAGCAGGGAAGGTTTTGGGTTGCGACGACCGGACACCTGGACGAATTCGACCGCACAACGGGCAAGGTCACGCTTGACATTCCGATGCCTGACCTTCCGCTGGGGTTTGAATTCTACGAGGATCGCTTCGGCATGTTCTGGATCTTCCACGATGCCCCCAACCCCTTATCCGTGTTTGACCGCAAGACGAACACGTTAACTAACTATTCGTTCCGCGAAGTGACGCCGTCCACGACAGCCTTGACCGTGGTAATGGCGATGACTGAGGACCGGAACGGCACTCTGTGGCTGGCAACCCATGGTGCCGGCTTGCTTAAGTTTGACCGCCAGCAGCAAAGATTCATCCGCTACCGCAACAACCCTGCTGATCCCAACAGCCTGCCCCAGAACGACGTCGAGACACTGTTCGCGGATCGGGAAGGGAGCGTCTGGGCTGCCCTGGGCAGAATGGGGGTAGCCCATTTTTCGACGAACCCTCTGCCGTTTAAGAGGGTTCCGCATCTCAGCAGTGCGGAGGGTACGGCTGAACCCTTTGTCGGCGCCTTATATGAGGACGAACAGGGGATCCTCTGGGTTGGTACGCCCGAAGCGCTCAACGCTATCGACCGCAAGACCGGGAGCTCCACTGCCTACCACCGGACCCCCGGACCAGCAGTCAATACCGACGTGATCACGATTCGCGAAGACCGTTCCGGCAATTTATGGGCTGGGACCTATAACCACGGGCTGCTCCGTCTTGAGCGGCGGACGGGACAATTCCAAACCTACCGTCACAATCCGGCTGATCCAGATAGCCTCAGCAACGACGTCGTGACGCGTCTTCTCGTCGATCATCATGGAACTCTCTGGGTTGCCACCAACGATGGCCTAAATCGTTTCAATGCGGCGACCGGACGCTTCACCGTTTATAAGCCCGATGCGCAGAAGAGAATCGTCGATTATCTTGAACTGGTCGAGGACCAGGAGGGGGCTCTGTGGCTTGGTACCGACTCCTCAGGTCTCCATCGCTTCGATCCAGCGACGGGTAAGTTCACCAGCTACGAACACGACATGGATCGTCCCGGAACCCTGAGCAACAACCGGGTGAACTCGGTGCACTTTGATCGCTCCGGCACCATGTGGGTAGGCACTCAGAACGGGCTGGACAAGTTTGACTCCAAGGCGGGCACGTTCACCGTCTACACGCAACGCGATGGCCTCCCTGGAAATGCAATCGGCTGCATCCTCGAAGATGACCACAGCAACCTTTGGATGAGCACGAATAATGGGATCGCGAGATTCGATCCGCAGAGCGCGGCGGTCAATAGTTACTCGACTGCGGAGGGATTGCCGGGCCCTGACTTGACCGGCTGGGGCGCATGTTTCACGAATCGGAGTGGAGAGATGTTCTTCGGAGGCTTTAACGGAGCTACTGTCTTCCACCCCGACAGTGTTGCGGATCCTTCGTACGCTCCCCCGGTAGTTCTCACGGAATTTCGCCTGTCGGGTAGTCCGGTTGACATCGGAGCCGGTTCGCCATTGAGCAAATCCATTAGCTATACCACAGGTTTGACGCTCTCTCATGAGCAACGCATTTTTTCGATAGCCTTCTCCGCGCTGAGCTATTTGAGCCCGGGCACCAATCGGTATCGCTACAAGCTTGAAGGATTGGACGAGACATGGCACAAAGTCGGAAGCGATGAGCGTCTGGCTACGTACACCACCCTGCCGGTGGGCGTATACACCTTTCGCGCACAGGGTGCGACCAGTCGCGGAATCTGGAGCGACCCTGGCGCCGCCGTGCTGATCGAGATCCGTCCTCCATGGTGGAGCACCTGGTGGTTTCGTGTGCTCTGCGCGGCCGCTTCTATAACCCTGCTCGGGGGATTGTATCGATGGCGCATTCAGCAACTGCGGCGCGAGGAAAAGCATCTGCGAGTGGTCGTGGAAACGATTCCGGCGATGGCGTTTTCTGCCCGGCCCGACGGGTCCATTGAATTTGTAAACCGGCCCTGGCTCGACTACTCAGGGTTGTCGGAGAAAGACAACCTGGGCGCCGGCTGGGAACTCACAATTCACCCCGGCGACCTGGATGAGCACCTGGGCAGGTGGCGGGCGTCACTCGAAACCGGCACGCCATTCGAGAATGAGTCGCGGCAGCGCGGTGCGAGCGGCGAATATCGCTGGTTTCTGGTCCGTGCTGTGCCGCTGCGCGATAAGCACGGAAACATTCTCAAATGGTATGGAACCCTGACAGACATTGAAGATCGCAAACGCTCAGAAGAAGAACGCGAGAGATTTCGCCAGTTGCAGGCAGATCTGGCGCATGAGAACCGGGTCAGCATGATGGGGGAGCTCGCCGCCTCTCTGTCTCACGAGCTAAGGCAGCCCATCACCGCGGCCATCACAGACGCCACGACCTGCTTGCGCTGGCTTACTCGCGACCAGCCCGATGTGCAGGAGGCGCGCGAAGCGACCATGAGGACTATGAAAGACGGTACCCGCGCGGCTGAGATAATCGACCGTTTGCGATTTTTTTATACCAAAGGCGGTCCCCCGGAACGTGAATTGGTGGATGTAAACGAACTCGCCCGTGAAATGCTCGTCCTGCTGCGCAGCGAGGCCGACCGCTACGCCATTTGGATACGCACGGACCTTGACGCCGAACTTCCCAAAATTTCCGCAGATCGCGTGCAACTGCAGCAGGTATTGATGAACCTCATGCTCAATGGCATTGAGGCGATGAGAGACGTGGATGGCCCGCGCGAGCTAGCCATCAAGTCGCAGCGAGCGGAAAATGAGCAACTTCAGGTGTCGGTGAGCGATACCGGCGTAGGGCTTCCACCGCAGCAGGCGGACAAGATTTTTGATGCCTTCTTTACCACCAAGGTTCAAGGCAGCGGCATGGGACTTCGGATCAGCCGCTCCATCGTCGAATCGCATGGTGGCCGCTTGTGGGCTGCTGCTAACCCTCCGCGTGGCGCCAGGTTTTATTTCACGCTATCCTTCTAGGTACTGCAATGACGACCACAGGTGATCCTACAGTATTCGTCATTGATGACGACGACTTGGTTCGCGCAGCCATTCAGGGCCTGTTGAAGTCGGTAGGCCTGCGGGCCGAGACCTTCGGAACGACGCAACAGTTCTTGTTCTCCAGGCGTCCGGATGGGCCAAGTTGTCTTGTTCTAGACGTCAGACTCCCTGGAGTCAGCGGTCTCGATTTTCAGCGGCAATTAGCTGATTCCGGCGTCCGCATTCCCATCATCTTCATCACGGGTCATGGGGATATTCCAATGTCGGTGAAGGCCATGAAATCGGGTGCGGTGGAGTTCCTGACGAAGCCCTTCCAGGAGGAGGACCTGCTGAATGCGATTCACCAGGCTTTGGATCGCGATCGGGTAACGCGTGAACAGCAGAGTGAACTTACTGAATTGCGCCAGCGTTACCAGTCGCTGACAGCGCGTGAGCGCCAGGTGATGGGTCTGGTGGTTTCGGGCATGCTCAATAAGCAGATAGCTTATGAACTCGGGACCAGCGAGATCACGGTGAAAATGCAGCGCGGGCATGTGATGCGGAAGATGCGTGCCGAGTCACTTGCGGAATTAGTACGAATGGCTGCCAAGCTTTAGCTTTTGGCAGGACAATTGGCAATCTTCCCTTGGAGCTTACATACCAAAGTATGATTGCGCCGGTGCCGGCTCCACGCTAACGTTCTATCATGGCTGTTGAAGTGAAAGCGAAAGTGGTTTCGATTGTCGATGACGATGACTTGATGCGCGCGGCACTCCAGGGCCTGTTGAAGTCGGCTGGCTTGCCGGCACAAGCGTTTGCGTCGGCAGAGGAATTCCTGAGGTCAGGTCATCAGCACGACACCGCTTGCCTGATCACGGATATCCGCATGCCGGGAGTGTCTGGCCTGGAATTACAGGCGAGGCTGAACGGAGACCACTGCAAGATTCCGACAATCTTTATAACCGCACACGGGGACGCGAAAATGCGGATGCAGGCGATGAGTGCGGGAGCAACGGACTTCCTGGCAAAACCGTTTGACGATGAGGTTCTGCTTGAGAGTGTTCGAGCGGCGATTGAGAACTAAGCCCGGCAAGAAACGCTGGTCTCGACTGGGAAAAGATTTCTTCGAGAGGTCCGGGTCGATGACCAGTTACAAGAGGAATGTCGACTCAGCAACTGGAATTGGCTGGCTTCCAGGGGAGTTTACATACCTTAGTATGATTGCGCGGGGGTTGGCCTCACGCTAACGTCCTAACCATGGCGATTCAACGGAAAGCCAAAATGGTTGCAATTGTCGACGACGATGACTTGATGCGCACTGCCTTGCAGGGTCTGTTGAAATCGGCCGGCTTGCTGGCACAATCGTTTGCGTCGGCAGAGGAGTTCCTCAGGTCGGGCCATCAGCACGACACTGCTTGCCTGATCTCGGATATTCGCATGCCTGGAATGTCCGGTTTGGAATTGCAGGCGCATTTAAATGCAGACCACTGCAGGATTCCGACCATCTTTATAACGGCACACGGCGACGCGAAAATGCGTATGCAGGCGATGAGAGCAGGCGCCGTCGAGTTCCTGGCAAAACCGTTCGACGATGAGGCGCTGCTCGAGAGTGTTCGAGCAGCACTGGAGAGTTAACCCGACAAGGAACTGTGAACGCGACAGGCAGGAGATTTTCTGTGGAAGCCTTCGGAAGGTCCGGGTTCGGTGATCAAGTAGATGATCGGCGTAGGTTTGAGCAGATCATAGGCAAGAGCCCTGCTCTGGAAGCGGTGCTTGAACAAGTCGAACGCGTGGCGCCTACAGGTTCCACTGTTCTTATCGAGGGAGAGACCGGCACCGGCAAGGAGCTGATCGCGCGCGCAATTCACAACCTCAGCTCGCGATGTGGGCGCGCGTTCATAAAGTTGAATTGCGCTGCTATTCCGCTCGATCTGCTGGAAAGTGAGCTTTTTGGTCACGAGAAAGGCGCGTTCACCGGAGCCATCGCACAAAAGATTGGCCGTTTTGAGATGGCCGACAAAGGCACGCTTTTCCTGGACGAGGTGGGCGATATTCCTCCCGCATTGCAGCCCAAACTTTTACGCGTACTGCAGGAACAGGAGTTCGAGCGCTTGGGCGGCACTCGGACTCACCAGGTGGACGTTCGCCTGGTCGCAGCGACGAACCGTGACCTTACAGAGATGGTCAAGCGTGGCGAATTTCG